>JADFLG010000179.1 GCA_022564545.1 Chloroflexota bacterium
CATTTCGCCTGCTGCAGTGTTCGCCGCGATGATGACGCCATCGTCCATGACGAGGAACACAGCGTCGGGTAGCCCGTTGATCGCGTCAATCAGGGTTGCGGGAACGTTTCTAATGTCGGTTGAAGCCATTCGCGAATCCGCATGCGTTTAGATCGATAATCGTCCCATGTCGTGGATACTGCCTGCATCCACAGCCGCGTACATGCGTGCACGCATGTACCGACGGTAAACAAATCCCTGCAGATATTCATTCTCGACACGGTGCGGAATTAGTACAGATCGTCAAACGCAGAAACTCCTGAGAGTGCGCAGTGCTCTCGCGTTTGTCACCTTTTCGTTGTACCCAGAAGCCGTCGCAGATACGTTGTTCATCAGGTCACCGCTGTACCAGTATCGTGTGCTGGATGTACTACCCATAGAGGTTGTCAGCAGGTGAAGGGGAACCTCACTGTTGCTGATGTGTGCAACTTGTCCTCTTCCCGACCCCTGCGGGAGCCCAACGGTCAACGCAGGAAGACTTCCGGTTCAGCCAGCTATGGTCCTGCCATCTTCTGCTGCACTTTCGCGCCAGAACGTAATTCGGTGGTACGAATCGGTTTCACGATGGCCAATTCGCCGGATTGGCCTGCGTCCCTCCGCAGGGAGACTGTCTCACAAGTCTCCCGGCCCGCCTTTAACGGACTAATTGAGACCGGAACCAATCTCTAATTGATACTGGAATCTGCGCGTCCGAGGTCAATCCACGGATTTTCGACACTTGTGAGACAGTCTCCAGGGGTCGGGAAGAGGACATGATACGGGCCAAAGAGCCACGCCTGTCTCGCGTAATTTGACTCCGGGCTCCGGCCACCCGGCTCGGCCTCATCGAATCAGCCGACACTAATCTTGCCGGGGGAAACGTCGCACGCGACCCCTCGACGGGAAGGTTTACGATGATTACGGAGGCACACGAATGCTGAACCCTTTCCGTATCGAGAAGCTACTTGAGCGCGTGATCGCGCCGATCCTCCCCCTTCCCTGGTGATGAGTCATCCCGGCAGTCCTCGGGTCGATCGGAGCCGCATCGTCCGGAGTCGCCGTGGCCCCCGCGTTGCGGGTGCTGAACATCCCGTTCCTCGCCCTGGGAATCTTGCTTTTGGGGAGAGCGTGGTACCTCGAACTGAAACAGACCGATCACTGGCGCGGCTTCTGGGCGGAGCGCAGTCGTAAAGTGTTGGTCGCCTCAACCCTGGTGTCGGTAGTTATCTGGGGCCTCCGGTTTGGCGGACTGCTCGGAATGCGACCGTTCTGAATCCAGGAAGCGAACCGACTCGGGATGCGTCCGCTCAGAAGCCAGGGTGCGAACTAACTCTTACTCGTGCCTTTCAGCGCCTGATCGAGACCGCGGATATGGCCGACCGCGTAGGCCCAGTAGCGGTGCCCCCAGCTCGTGTCGCCATCGAGGTGAATCGCATGGTCGGGAGTCATCCAGCCGTCAAAACCTGAATCGTGATACGCCTTCATCGCTGCGACCATGTCGGCGTTTCCGGTTTCGGGGAACGTCTCCTGAAACTTCTCCAGCTTTCCGGCGATATTGCGGAAATCGACCGAGAAGATTTTCCCTCGCCCGCCGAAGTGCCGAATCTCAGCCGGGATGTCGCAGCCCATTTCAGTAAAGCAGCCCTGGCAAAAGACAACCCCGGTATTGTCGCTCGGCACCAGCTCCAGGTATTTCCTGAACGCCTCCGGACTTCGCATTATCCGGGCAATTCCCGAAATCTCAGGCACCGGAGGGTCGTCGGGATGAAGACCCAATCGGACCCCGGATTCTTCAGCTACCGGCGTCACACCTTCGAGGAACGTCTTGAGGTTCGACCACATTTGCTCGTCCGTCTTTGGCTCGCGCTGGTCTTCCGGGACCCAGTCGATATCGAACGCACTGTTCGGGTGCTCCATCAACGGGTTGCCGGTGGCAAGAGAAATATCGAAACTGGTCGCCTTCGCGCCCGCCCGTTCGGGTGCCTGGTCCGATGTCCGGTAAATCCGCAGCGCGTGCATGTTGAAGATGATGAAGTCAAGACCGGCCTCTGCCATATTGCGGATGTTCTTCCCGAAGTTCTCGATCTGCCCGTCAGCGCCCGGCAGACCCAGCATCCACCTGTACGTCCACTCCAGCGGCGCCATCCGAACGGCAGCCCACTGGAGCCCGTGCGATTCCACGAGTTCCCTGTGTTTTTTCAGGGTTCCGACCGAATAAAAACCGTCGTCGCCGGGTCCCGGCTCGGGAGCGCCAGAAACACCGTCGGCCCCGATCTGGGCGGCGAACTTCAAGCGGTCTTCGGAAAAATCTGTGCCAAGAAATACTTTCATATCGGCCCACCTTCTAACTTGCTCCCCGCTTGGTTCACGGGATTGAGAACCAACGGCTATCCGGCTCGACCTGATCGACTCGGCCAGTGCCAGGCCTGCCACTGCAAAAGTGCCGACCCCGTGACACTGTCATTCCGGGCTTATTACTCAGAAAAGGTTGATTTTGGCGGCTCGTTTTCAGTTTGGCGTAAACGTAGGATGTGACTGCATTCAATAAACCGGTTTAGAGATCAGGGTGTCATGCCCCAAAAAAACACTGTCCGCGGTGTGGGACAGCGGCTCTGCGGAATGGCCAGCACCCGAGTGGTCGCCAGAGATGGTTCTGTCGCGCTTGCCAACACTCGTTCATTTGGCGCAACCCCGCAGCCCGTCGCGTGCGAGAGATGGAGTGGTTCCGACGGTGGATAGTCGAGGGTTACTCGGTACGCCAGTTGGTTCAGCAAAGCGGACACAGTCGGCCCTGGCTACACCGCTTGATCGACACCTTCCTCGCCGATGTGCCCCCGATGTCGATGCTGGATCCTCAGGCCACCCGATATCTTCTCTTCGACGGAACATTTCTCCACCGCCCTCACAGCATCGTCGTCTTGATGGACGGGCGAAATCACCGGCTGGTGCGGGGACAGTTCAACGTTCGCGAGAACTCCGAGCCAGAGTTGCGGGCGTTCTTCGAACCGATGATCGTCGAAGGCTTGCGCCCTCTCAGTTTCACGGTGGACGGCAACCCGCAGGTGGTCAGGGTTCTCAGGATGCTCTGGCCGGATGCAGTCATCCAGCGCTGCCTGGTCCATATCCAGCGACAGGGGTTGAGCTGGTGCAGGCAATTTCCGAAGACCGCCTATGCCCGTCAGCTGCGGCAAATCTTCCGACGCGTCACCCGGATCGCCACTGCATCGGAGCGGGATGAATTTCTCAACCTCGTCGCCACCTGGGAAGCCCGATACGGTGCCGAGATAGCAGCCCGTAAAGAAACCGGTCGGGTATTCAGCGACGTAAAGCGCGCCCGCAGCATGCTTTTACGCGCTCTGCCCGACATGTTCCACTACCTCGACGACCCGCACATCTCGACTACTACAAACGGGCTGGAAGGGTACTTCTCCCGCCTGAAATCCCACTACCGCCAGCATCGAGGCCTTAGCCCACGAAAGCGACCGAACTATTTCGCCTGGTATTTCCACCTTGTGCCCAGGTAAATCAACTTTTATTGAGTAATATGCCCATTGCGAGGAGTCGTACGACCCGTTCGACGAACTCAGGGCGGGCTGTGGCAATCCTCGACAACGCGGTACGGACTTCTTCATCTTCGGCAATGACAGTTATTCGCTCTGGCCGTGCTCGCGAACAC
>JADFLG010000086.1 GCA_022564545.1 Chloroflexota bacterium
GATCGTCCTGATCAGCTCCGAGGTCCGACCGTCCGGCCCGCAGCCCCGCATGGCCCTCTTGCCCCCCTTTCCCATCGACACGGCCAGCGAGTCCAACTCGTTCGACGACCTGCGAAGTTTCATTTCTGAGCCGAAGACCCTCGGGATTATCCTCCTGCGATTGGGTCACTTCGCGGTTGGAATCGCCGAAGACGGCGTACTGGTGACCACGAAAACCGGCAGCCGGTACGTAAAAGGCCAACACCGAAAAGGCGGTCAGTCGTCCAACAGGTTCAGGCGCAACCGTGAGAAGTGGATTCGCGAGCTGTTCGATCAGGCTGGAGAGATCGCCAGCTCCAGGTTCAGGGACTATCCGGGTCGTATCGACCATCTCGCCCTGGGAGGCGACCGTGTGGTCCTCGGGAAATTTTTGAAGCGGGTGAAGTTGCCTGACGATCTGCCGGAACGCGTCTTGCCAAATCGGCTGCCCGTCCGTCGGCCGGGGCGCGCCGCACTCGACTCGGCGGTGCGCGACGCGTGGTCGTTCAGGGTTTTCGAGCCCGATTCGGAAATCGGCGATTAGCGCATTCTGCAAAATTGCACGATTCACGGCTGTGTGTTTAGAGTAAGAGCGTCTCGCCAAATACTGGAGTGCCAGAAGTTCAGGGTGCGTTGATGCGTGTCGGCCGATTCATAAAGCGACTGATAAATCCCGAAATCGATCAAGCAGAAGATCGGTCGGCGGGGCAGGCGTTTGCTTCCGGAGATAATTTGCCTCCTGCCCGAGAGAAAGACGATGACTCCCCTGGGAGCCTGTTTGCAACCGAAGAGGAACTCCAGGAGGCCGGTATCGACCCGGCTGCGCTGTTCGAGCACGAGAGTCGGGAAGAGGAATCTCACCCAGAACAAGAGCCGGAACCAGAGACGGAGCAAAATCCAGAACAAAAACCGGAACCTGAAGACCGCGAGCCCGCCGAGTCGAGTCAACAGGGCGAGCCCGAAGACGACGGGCCAGTCGCTTCGAGCCAGAAACACGAACCCGAAGAAAATCTGCCAGAGCCAGAGCCAGAGCCAGAGCCAGAAAAGCCTGAACTATCCACCGCCCCGCCGCAAACGGACGATGAGTTTTCGCTGGCCAAATCGGCAGTCAACTCCAGCTTCATCATCACCCTCGCCCAGGAACTGAGAGCTCCGATCACGTCGCTCAAAGTCTCTTACGAACTCCTTAAAGACCCGAACCCCGTCCGACTTAGCGCGGCCGAGACAAAACGGCTGCTGGAGAACATCGAACGCAGCATTTCTCGCCTGGAACGCCAGACATCCGACCTGCTGGAAATTGGCTACCTGCGATCAGGCTCGTTGAATCTCATTACGCAACCCGTCGATCTGACCGAGCCGATTCTGGCCGCCATCGATATTTCGAGGCCGGCGGCAGCGCAGCGGCATGTTGCCATCGAGCTGGACCTCCAACCTGATCTGCCCACGGTGTTCGCTGACGGCTACAGGCTGACCCAGGTGATGACCCACCTGCTCAGCAACGCAATAAAGTTCACGCCAGTCCGGGGTTCAGTAGTGATAACAGTGGAAACCGGGTTCTCCGACTTCGATTCCGGCGCTGAAAACCGCCAGAAGACCGAGGACCCCGCGCCCGACCTGATTATTGCTAGAGTTATTGACCATGGCCCGGGTGTTCGAGAGGCCCATCTCGAATTGATCTTCGAACCGTTCTACCGGATCTCCGGAGAAGGGATTGAGGGCGGAGCAGGGGTCGGTCTTGGCCTGGCGATTGTGAAGGGCCTCATAGAGCTTCACTCTGGCACTGTCTGGGTAAAGAGCGCCCCGGGTGAAGTCACCGAGTTCGGGTTTTCGATTCCGATAGCCTGAATGAAGCAACCAGATGAGACCATGCCCCGGCCACCAGGATCCAGCCAGAAGTTACGAGAAGTGAACAGGTGACCCATGAAAGTCCTCGTTGTCGATGATGACCCGGATATTGTCGAAGCAGTAAGCATCTGCTTTGCTCTCAGATGGCCGGACGCAGAACTTGTTGATGCCCCGGACGGTGCAACCGCGCTCTCGACTTTCGAGGCAGAAGAACCAGACGTTGTCATTCTCGACCTGGGCCTGCCCGATATGAACGGGCTTGAAGTGTGCAAGACGATCAGGGAGACCTCGCAGGTCCCGATACTCATACTGACGGCCCGCGGTGGTGAACTGAACAAGGTCCGGGGCCTTGAGATGGGCGCTGATGACTACATCACCAAGCCCTTCAGCCACCTTGAACTGCTGGCCAGGATAAAGGCAGTTCTCAGGAGGGCGGCCGCGCCTCCACCCGGGGACGAAAGCCCGGCGTTCGAGGACGGCGACTTCAAGTTCGATTTTGCCGCTCACAGGGTCTACGTGGGCGAAACCCACGTTCAACTGACCAAGACCGAATATGGGCTGCTGTATCACCTGACCAAGAACTACCCGAACGTCGTGCTCCACAAGACTCTGCTGGCCAAGGTGTGGGGACGTGAATACATCAACGAGACCGACTACCTGAAGGTCCATGTTCAGCGAATTCGGAAAAAGTTCTCCGCGGCGCTGCCCGGATTCGAACCGATAGCCACCGAGCGCGGCATTGGGTACAGGCTCACACCGTCGGGCGAGCAGTCGAGCGGCGTTTAGCGCCGGGCGCACTCGAAGTGCCTGGGCGCCAGTGCGAACTCCGCGGGGCGCGTCGGGGCCGTTTACCGGCGACCGACTGCAACATTTCTCCATACGTGTTCCGAACACACGGCGTGTGGTTCCGTCACCCCGGTCAGGCCCAATGTTTACTTGTCTGTGACTTTGGTCCACCTTCTCTTGACCCAATGTAGATCGCGGGTCGGGTAGTTTGAATTTAAAGGACCACCCGCTCCACACCCGAATGACGACGCCTCCAACAACCGATGACCCTGGTGATGGCCCGCGCGACGACCAGCGGTCCGGCGAGCTCCACACTTGCTACAACTGTTTCGCCGAATTCAGGTGGGCTCCGACCATCCGCGACGGTGAAGAGTATTGCTGTCCTGGCTGTGTCGAGGGTGGGCCCTGCATTTGCACATACGATGGGGCACCGCGGTCCGTGGAAGCCGAGCAGACGCCCGCATCAGTCGATCCCGAGGGCGAACCGCACCTGCCGCACCTGCCACACCTCCCAAATCTCAAGGAAGAGTCCTGGGCGGACAATCACAGGGAAGTCCTCCTTCAGGCGATCGACGAACTGCCGGATCAACTGCAGCTCGTGGCTCGACTCCGCATCGTAAATGCCGCGACATCAGGCGAAATCGCCCACGATACCGGTCTCCCGGCTTCAGAAGTAGAACAGCTTCTCCTGCAGGCGCAAACGGTGATTGGCAGGATCCTCGGACCGGAATTCGTCATTGAATACATCGAGGAAGAGGACCGGCCACAACGCATTGGTATTAGCACCGGTGCAGAGCCTCTGGACCAGGAGCAAGTGCCAGAACTCGGGGCTACTCCCGACGCGGCAGCAACAGGCGCCGGCCCTGACCACTCCGAGGCGATCAGGGCGCCGCTTGAAGCCCTTACCGCCACGCTCCTCGGTGCCGGAGGCCAGGGCGCAGGGGCCGAGACTGCGATTGCCCAGAGCACCATTCGGGAGGCGCTCCGTGACGCATCGGCGATATTCCGGCTTGCGGCCGAGCGGCTGGGCGAGAATGCGGACGAACACCCGCTGCGCAGGCTGCTGGCTGATGAGACGACCGATGAAATCCGGATCATCGCCAGGGGCCTCACAGATCCCGCCCTCTACCTCGTCGCGCTCGACAGCCTCGGTTCAACGAAATGGGCGCGCGTAGAGTCGAAAGAAGAAGACCGCACGATATTCTCGGTCGAGGTCGCGTCGTCCAGTGCGCTGGTCCGCGATGTGATGGGCCTTGAGCCGCCGTTCCGCCCGACCAGGCTCATTGTTCATGAAGACGAACTGCAGATTTCACTCCCGCCGGAAGCATCGGGCGGCGCACCCCCAACGGGCAGCCCTGCCGAACTCAAGACGGCCCCGGTCTTCGAGCTGGGAGCTGACGCCTTCTTTGGCGCTCGCCACTTTGTGACGATGGACGGAGTGCAGGGCCCCCCTCACCACCACTCATACCGTGTTGAGGCGGTGATGGAGTCGTCGGCGCAGGATAGCGATGGCGTGGTAATCGGCTTTGGCGAAGCACGAAAGCTTGTTGAAGACATAGTCGTCGGCTTCAACGAAACGCTGCTCAACACGATTGAACCGTTCACAGACCTGCAACCCACATCTGAGAACATTGCAAAGGTGATATTCGATCGCCTGAAGGCGCAACTGGACAACGAACGGATCCGATTGAAGCAAGTAAGAGTGTGGGAGAGCCCGACAAACTCGGCTTCGTACTCCGATGCAGCACTGGCAATCTAGGTACACATACCCGGCTGCGGTTCTCGTAATCGTACTGGCAACGTTCGCTCTGTACGCGGGCATCGTCTTTCCGCGAGACCTGGATGCCATTCACCCCTGGTCGTCCGACGCCTGGGGGCACCTGATCAAAGCCGTGTACCTGCGCCAGGAGATCGGGGAAGGGAACTGGTACCCGGACCTGTTCCCGGAGTGGTACAGCGGGCAGCAGATGCTCCGCTATTTCCCGCCCATTACCTATTTCGCACTGGTCGGCCTGACTGAACTGACCGGCAACATTTACATGGCGGGAAATTATCTGCTGCTCATCGCCGCGCTGGTGGGCGGGGTTTCGGTCCTTTTGTTCGCACCGCGGATCGGACTGGGCTGGGCGACAATGGCCGGCGTTTTTTTTGTGATCTTCCCGGACAACCTCCGGGTGGCGTTTGCAGAAGGAAACCTCCCGAGGATCATTTCGACTGCGCTTTTGCCGGCGGCATTCTATTTCCTGGTAAACCTGATGGAGCACAACGGCAGGAAACGCGACTTTCTCGGTCTCGTATTCCTCGTTGGGCTGATCGTCCTGTCGCACGCCATGATGGCCGGGATAGCCATGTTCGGATTCGGCATGTACGCCGTATCGTACTGGCTCGTCGGGCGTGGGCCATTAAAAACCGCCGCCATTGGTGCCGGGGCTCTTACAATCGGCCTTTTCGTGTCGGCCTGGTGGATGTTCCCGTCGCTCACTGGTGGTATCACCGAACTCGACAATGCGGCTTCCAGTGAGGCGATCGCCCAGTTCCCCGTATCGATAAGTTTCAACCCTGGCCTGCGTTCCACGGACCACGAGATTTTTTATGTCGGACTATCGGTGCTCATCGCAACACTCATCTCCTGGCCCCTGTGGAGCCGGCTTGAACCGTGGGTAAAGTCGATGGTGCCCGTGACACTCATCATGATGCTGATCGGGTCGACTCTGATCGTCGAAATTTGGCGGGCGCTGCCCGCGCACCAGCTCTTCTGGCCCCTGAGGTTCATGAGTTTCGCCAGTCTCCTGCTCGTCCTGAACAGTCTCATTGTTGCCAGCACAATGTTCAAGCTCTCAGTTGCCCCACGAATGCGTTGGTTGCGGTTTGCGGCTCTGGCAATTCCACTGCTGATGCTCGCGGACTTTCAACCCTCGACGGCCCTCATCAGGACTCGCGAAATTCCAGATGACGTTGCTTCAATTGCTGAGCAGCTCAGGGAGCGCAGCGGCTGGCGTGTTGCGACCGCCGACCTGTCGAGACTGGGTTCGGCTCCTGCAATGCTGTTTACGACCGAAGGCGGACGTGAGCAGATATTCGGCTGGGCCTTCCAGGGCTCGATCACCGCGGCACTGCTGGCGAGGGTTAACCAGAGTATGGAACAGGGTCATCTCGGATACACAGTCAGTCGCCTGGAGCGGCTGGGCACCGACGATGTCGTTTACCTGCCGCAAGCCGATATTGACCCCGGTTTTCGACCGGCCCTGGAGAGCGAGGGGTTTGAGATCGTTCATACGGCCGGCCGGTTGACCCTGTTCCACAAAGACGGTGCGCCGCGCGCGGTCGACATTCCGTTGAAGGTGTTCGGAATCGGTTCGGGGGCGAACAACATCTCGTTGCTGTTCCCCGAGGTTACGACCGGTACATCGGACAATATCGAGGACTATGACATGGATTTCCTCGAGTTGTTCGATGTGATCGTGCTGTCGAGGTTCACCTTCAACAACCGCCAGAGTGCGGAACAGCAGATTGAGAATCTGGCGGCCCAGGGCAAAACGATCGTGGTCGATCTGACTTCTGCCCCGCTCGACACGCTGTCACGTGAGCCGAAGTTCCTCGGCGTGTATGGCGAACCCGTCCTCCAGATCAAGCAGGCCAGGACCATCATCGACGGCGTCGTCAGCCCGCTCCTTCCGTTCACCGACGAGTTTGGGACATGGCGTTCGGTGACTCCACAGGGCGCCGACGAGGTGTTGATCCCGTTCGAGTACATCTCAATTGAAGGGACCGCACTTTCCCGCAATGTTTACGGCGACGGCCAGGTCATTTTCGTCGGTCTGAACCTGATGTTCCATGCGGCAATCACAGACGATCCACTGGCGATCAGGATGCTTGAGACCATTCTGGGAATCGAAGCCAAAAGGCCCTCGGGCGACAGGACTATCCCCCTGGATAACTATGTAGCCAGTGAAGATGGTTGGCGGTTCGACATCACACTTCCTTCCGAACAGTGGGTGCTGCTGCCCATGGGGATGCATGCGGGTACCAGTGTCGAGGCACAGGGTGAAACGGTCGATATCGTCGGCGTCGAATCGCTGATCCTGGCGAAGCTTCCCGGTGGCACAAGTTCGGTGCATATCAAGTCCGAGCAAACGGGAATCTACACGATTGGGCGAGCGACCACCGTAATCGGTGTTCTCGTGGTCCTGTACTACCTGATCGGTGGCTACCGCGGCGCCTTGATCGCACGGCTGCGCGGACGCCGAAAAGACGAATCCCCGGAATCCCCGCAAACACCCGATACGCAGCGAAAGCCAGGGTCGGCAGCTTCGACCGGAGCTGGGCCATGACGATGGTCTGGAACAGGGGCCAGAACAACCCGATCATCTGCAGGGACGCCAGTAGCGACGCCGGCAGGGACGAACCCACGCCTACGCAGGAACGGCGGCAGACATCCACCACAACGCGACGGTTCTCACACTCGTGGGCCAAACGCCGTACCGCAAAATAGTGGCATGGGAAGTCTGGTCGTAATGATGCGAACGCTGCATCCCAGGGCGAGAACTGGCCTGTCAATTTTCTCGGCAGTCGCTATTGCCGGGATCTTCGCCGCGCTGTTTGCGATCACGGCCGACGCGGTGACACTGCACGCAGCCGACGACTTTGAGTCGGGCGATTTTTCGGGTGGACTCGGTTGGGATGATAGTTCATGGACAACCACAGGAAGCGCTCAGGTCCGCCACCAGGAGGGCCCGATACAGGGCGGCCAGCACGTCAGGATCAGAAAAGACGGAACCATCACCCGGACTGTCGACCTTACCGGCGAATCACAGGTTTTTCTTTCGTTCTGGCTCAAAGCAAAAGGTTTCGACGACGACACCTCGGCCTCGGTGATCATCACGCCCGACGGTGGTCCACCCGTAACCCTGGAAACGTGGACCGAAGATGATGACGACGACAACACATATCGCCAGTACACGTACGATCTCGACGCGGCAGGCGTAACGCCCACCACGCTGTTGACCGTGCAGTTCGTAATGAACGGCGAGAAGAACGGCGAGAAGATTCACGTGGACGATATTCAGATCTTCTCGACGCCACCGCCAGCTCCGACGCCGACTGCGACACTTCCGGCGACCGACACTCCGACACCAACTCTGACGCCAACCGCGACGCCGACGCCAAGTCCGACGCCCACAGTCGATCCTGGCACTCCAACCCCGACTGCGGCACCTCCCACGCCCACACCGACCCCCACCGCAACGCCCAGCCCCACCCCGGTGCCGACGGTCGTACCAACACCGACCAACACACCGGTGGCCCCGCTGGCAGCAGGCGTCATCACGATCGACGGATCGTTCAGCGACTGGAACGGCCAGGCGTTCATTTCCGACCCGCACGACGACGAGGACAAAGGTCCCGAGAACGACCTGCACGAGCTTTACTGGGCGAACAACCTGAACGAGGAAATCAATTACCACATGATCAAACGCCATACCGAAGATGGCGATCCATTCGATGGCGATAACGGCCAGGACAAAAAAGGTAACTACATCCTCTTCGTCGACGGCAACAACGATGGAGACTTCAGCGGTCCGGCCGACCGTCTGATCGAAATCAAATACGAACCCAAGAAAAACGGCCGCGTGCGTGTCAAAGTCCGCCGGGCAGACAACACAGGTGTGATCAGCAACTCGGACTGGAACAACTGGGGCGAAACCGAAGGCGAGGGTGGGTTGCGCATGGAGTTCGCCGTCAGCTGGGATGACCTGGGCATCAGCCTGGGTGACGTGATTCGGATGTACGTGGTCTCTTACGAGGGCGGCGTAGGAAGCCCGAAAATAAAAGACCGGCTGCCCGATAGCGGCGACGTGCAGTGGTCGCCCGTCTCGATCTTCGGGCCGATCTTGCTGGGGATAATCACCGGATTCGGCATCTTGGTCGTCTGGTGGTTCAGGGGAAGGCGTTTATGGAACTCTGGCTAGTTGGATTGTTGATCGGCATCTGGTTGCTGGTTGTGGCCTTTTTCAGGCTGAACCGCATCTGGCTGCCGTATTACATCATTGGCTCGGTCGGGCTGGCGTTCGTGATTATCTTCGTTGGCCGGGCCACCGGATTAGAACATGCACTGCAGGTCGTGGTTGCAGCAGGCGTTCACGCTACGTCTCTGGCCTTCGGCCTCGAAACCGAGATATTCCGGTCCTCGCCGGGTGCAATTCTCGTGCTGGTAATCTCGCAGGACATCGGTTGGACCATGCTCCAGGTGACGATCGAATCGTCGGGCCTTCTCGAATCCGGCGTCATCGCCGGAATGTTGCTGTTCTACCCGGGCTGGAGCATTAGAAAACGCATCTGGTTCACCATTGCGGCAATCGCCCTGACCTACTTTGCAAATATCGTCAGGCTGATGGTGATCGTGAGCATACTGCACTACATGGGAAAATCCTCGCTTCTCATTTCGCATACCATAATTGGGAGGGCAGTCTTCTTTGCGCTGGTGGTCGCCATCTACTGGTTCCTGATGACACGACCAACATTGCGGACCGTCAAGCACAAGATCGACGATGAGTTGATGGCGTCATGACAGATGAACTGGTTGGATTCATTCTCTTCTGGGGCGTGTGGCTGTTCGTCCCGATGTTGATCGACGGCACAACCGCTGTTGTGTACTTCATCGGCGGGTTCCGCTCTCGCCCGAGCACGCGCGCCGACGATAAGAAAAAGCCGCTCGAACGCTACCCGCTCGTCACGATATTGATTCCCGCGCACAACGCCTCCAGGGTCCTTCCCTACTGCCTTGAATCGCTTCGCAGACAGACATACCCACACCGTATGATCGAAGTGCTTATCATCGACAATCAGTCGGACGATGACACCCGTGCGGTGATCGCCGGTCAACAGGCGATTAGCTTTGCGGGCAGCCTCAACTGGATTTCATTGCCGTACAAGGGCAAACCCGGGGCATTAAACGCGGGTATTCATCGCGTAAACGGCGAGATCATCGTCAATATCGACGCTGATACGGTGCTCGACCCGGAAGCGATTCTAGAAATGGTCCGAGCGTTCGAACTCGACCCGAATGTCGCCGGTGCCACCGGTTCGATAGAGGTTTTGCCGGCAGATGTCGACCCGCGGACCGGAGAACACGTAGATATTCACCCGCTCAAGTTCCTGATGGCCGAGGCAGAGTTTCTCGAGTACTACGCCGGTTTTCGAATTGGCAGGCAATACCAGAGCCAGACCAAAAGCCTGTTTACGCTGGCCGGGGCGTTCTCGGCGTTCAGGCGCGATGTTTTGCTGAAAACGTTCATGTACGACGAAAGAACGGTTTCAGAAGACACCGACCTGACTTTCTTTATCGCTCGCGAATTTCCAGATAGAAAAGTAATTGCGGTCGCCCCCGCCGTTGCCTATGTACATCCGACAGAGTCGTTAAAGGCTTTGTATGCGCAGCGTTTGCGGTGGCAGCGTGGCCAGCTCGAGGTCGCGGCAATGTACCCGGAGTTCGAACGCCACCCGTTCAGGCTCAAGGGACTGGCGATATCCAAGTCACTTATCATCGATCACACGCTTGCGTTCCCGAGAGTCGTCTGGACCTTCTTGCTTCCGATGATGTACTTCGTGGGATATCCGCTAACCCTGGTTGTGAGTGCGACGCTCTCGATGTATTTGATTTACATGGTTGTAGAAGGGCTGTACCAGGTGGTTTCATTCATGGTTGCCGAGGGGGCCGCGAAATCCAGGATTCGGCGACACTGGTGGATGTTCCTCTTCATGCCTGCCTACCGTTGGCTGACATTCTGGTTCAGGTTCGGTGGTTTCCTCGCGGTAATGATGGAACCCAGGGAATGGAGGGCCAGCGACCCGATCACCCAGACGAGGGAGGGGCTGCAAAGAATTTCGACGCTTACGCTAACCTTCCTGACACAGTCGTTCTTGCCCCGGCTGGCCGCTCTGGTCGGTGGCGTGCTTCGCACCAAATAGTCGATCCAGTCGTTCTTATGGCCAGATAACCAGGTAAACGGTCCTGATGGCAACCACTACTCAGCCGACAATCGATGCCCAAGAGAACAAGAGGCAACTCCCGGAAATTCTCAGAAGGCTGGCGCACATCGATTGGAAACCGTATGCGCTGATTGCGGCATTGCAGGTGATGACCGCTTTCGCCTTCCTGGCGAATTCAGCATCGGGCGTTTCATCGTGGTTCGATAAATTTCCGCTCGACGATGGCTGGATCCACATGGTCTACGCGAGGAGCTTCGCCGAGCACGCTCAGTTCTGGTACAACCCTGGAATTCCAGAATCGGGAATTACCAGTCCGCTATGGGCGATCGTGGTCGGCTCGGCCTGGTCCGTCCTGGGGGCCTTTGGGCTTGGAATCGTCGCTACGGCCAAATTACTGGGAATCGTGCTCGCGATTTCTGTCGGATGGCTCACGATGCGGATCGTGTGGCAACTTTCACGTCAGCGCAGGCTGGGTGTTTTCGCGGGAGCCTTTGTGGCGTTAGAGCCCAGTTTCGCTTTTGCCGCAGTTTCGGGCATGGAAGTAATGTTGTTCAGCCTGCTGTTGCTGAGCGCCGTGTGGATGTTCCTGCAGGGCCGGATCAGAACGACAGGTTTGTTATTCGGACTCATGATCCTGGCCCGTCCAGAAGGCTATGTAATATTTGGGATTGGTGTTGCCACGGTTATTGCGCGCCGCCTGTGGCGACGGGACCGGCTCGAACTGATTAACAGCGAGGATGTCCGAGAACTGGTTGCCCTGGCCGGTCCGACACTTTTACTTGGTGGTGCGTGGGCTATCTACAACTACGGCGTGAACGGAACGCCGTGGCCCAACACCTATCTCGCCAGGCACCAGGAAATGGGGCTGGTACCACTGGGCAACATATCGAATGTCGTCCAGGGGTACTACTACCACCTCTCATTCTTCACCGGCGCAGCGTTTCCGGTAACGCTGTTTGCTGCGGTAGTCGGTGGGATCTGGATACTCCGGACACACGTGTTCGCGGGTATCCCACTGATTTTGCTGCCTTTTGGATTGACCTACGCGGTCGCCTTAAACCAGTCATTTGTATCCGACGCCTGGAACTTTTTCACACGTCGCTACCTCGACGCGGTAATCCCCCTTCTAATCATCCTGATGGTGATCGGGTTTTTACGGATATGGCGAAAATTTAACTACTGGCGTGAGACCCGTGCGCCAATCGACCAGCGTGAAGCGCGTATTTTCAACTTTGGGCTGAACATCGTGTTCGCCGCCGCTGTCGTCTTGCCATTTATCGCCCTGCCTGCTGACTGGCAGAGGCTTTCCGACGACTATTCGTGGAACTCGAAGAATGTCGACGATATCGACGTTGGAATGGCGAAGTGGATCGACGAAAATGTGCCGCCTGACGCACGCATTGGCGCCCGTGATTCAGGGGCGATGAGGTTCTTTGGCAACCGCTTTACTTACGACCTCGGGGGCCTGAACACGTCAGATGCCATTGGACGACAGCCGCTGGAATTCGCCGAAGAAAATAAGATCGACTATCTGGTCGCGTACAAATCCATCTACTTCGATAGCTGGAGCTTTGCCAAAGTTGTACACAGTATCGAGGTCAAACGTAACACGATACTTGCCGGGCATGAGATGCGTGTTTACGCTGCTGATTATGAGACGACGATTGCGTTTGTCGATTCGACTATTCCACTCGACGACGATTTGCTGAAACGTGACGTGGCAGTGATCGACATCGTCGATGTCGGCAACGGGGCAGCGATGCCCGCCTACTCCGAATCAGCGCATGCCTACCGGCTTGAAGGGGCAGGCGCGGTTGTAGAACGGTCGTTCAGGACCCAGCTGTCGGGGTTCATTCAAGACGAGGCCACGACGTTCACCGGGGCGGAACAGTTCACTGTGAAATCGGTTCCTGGAGCGCTCCTGGTGGTGGCGAAACGCTACGATGCAGCAATACGTGGCACACTGATAGTGTTCGCAAATGGCGCTGAAGTCGGGGAATGGGTGCTGGCAGAAAACGACTTCTTCTTCGGAGTCGACTCGTTCGACATCCCGGGAACGTTCATCGTCGGTGATTCGACGGTCCTGCGATTCGAGGTCGTGCCCCTGCCGGGGCAGACCACCGGGAACAGCTTCATGTGGTGGATCATGGTCGAAGGTCCTGTCGCTGACAGGACCGGCATCGATACGATTGACCTCGGCGACGCCGAAAACAGTTCCAGCCGGGTCGAGTGACCGGGCCAGCATTCCAGAAGGCAACCAGTCATTACCAGCGAAACGGTTGAAACGAAAAAACCAACTGGACGGGCGGTGTGTCCCCAGTGCGAATCGGTGTTTAAGACCAGGCAGGGGCTTGCAGGTCACCTGAGGTTCAGGCACGGGAACTTAGAGCGGTCTGATGCTCTCGACCGCGCAAGGGCGCAGCGGGTCAACACTCTCACTTCCTTCTCAGGAATGCTCGGCTTGCCGCAGTCGACTCAGTTGTTGATTGCCAGGCTGCACCGCAAGCACACCACCGGCAGGAAAACCGACCCGCCCACCGACTGTGTATTGTGCGGGGCAGTTTGCAAAACGCCCCAGGGACTTTCCGGGCATATGCGCTACAGGCACGGGTTTGGTTCGCAGAAGAGCGATCCCAGGGCCACAACCGAACTGGTGAGGTATGTCCAGGCACATGAAATGCCTGAAGTGGCCCGTGAAGCGATATGGGAGAAGATCCTCAGGCTGGAAGGTTTCCGCTGGTAAGGGCTAAGTAACTATCCCAAAACTCCATCTCCTCGGGGAGACGGGTGCCCACTCGTGGGCGCGGGTGAGGGGGAAGCCGCCATGCAGGAAATACTGTTCGAAAGCTTCAAAAAGCGTCGCACCGTTCCCCTTCAACCTCGCGCCCACACGTGGGCACCCGCCTCCCCAAGGGAGAAGGAACCAACCGTGCCGGACAGCGTGTTTTGAGATAATTTCTAAGAATGACCACAGAGGATTCTAACTCCGAGTCCTCGATCAAACCGCCACCCGACCCGGCGTTGGGCATGAGAAGTAGGTCAATGACCGCGAGGAAACGGTGAGGGAGACGGTGGCGGTGGCGTGCTTGGTCGCCGCTGCAATCTGCCCTCCCTCGGTCCTCGTTAGCTCCGGGCGTGATCGGATCACTTTGTCGCTCGCTGCA
>JADFLG010000180.1 GCA_022564545.1 Chloroflexota bacterium
GCCAAAAATTCAGGAACTCCCGAAGCCCAGCAAGGATCGAAGCCGCCTTGGCACCCTCACTCACTACCTCGGCCGCGGGCCGGGCATATGACTTCAGCCGCGTGGTCGGTGGTCGCCAGCAGATGAACGGCATCATCAGCATGGCGTTCGGCCAGGACGATGACGTTTACATCACGCAGAAGGCCCTGTTGTTTTTCGATGTGAGCCGGCTCAAGATCGGGCCTGAGCCGGATGATGAAGAATTGGTCATGTCGTTTCGGGATATAGACCCCAATAATTTTGAGGGGGCCTGGCCGGCATGCCTGGCCGTAGGCCCAGATCAGGACGTGTACGTAACTGACGAGTTGCGCCACTTGATCTCCGTGTTCGATGGTGATGGTCATTTCATCCGGAATTTCGGCCAGCCGGGTACCGGTCCGGGCCAGTTCGACCGCCCGTCCGGCATCATTTTCGCCGCAGACGGCTCGATGTACGTATCGGACACGATGAACCACCGGATCCAGCACCTGACATCCGCTGGCGAGTTCATCCACAGTTTTGGAAGCCAGGGCTCCAAGCCGGGCCAGTTCGAATCCCCCTGGGGCATCAACCTCGACGGAGAAGGCAATGTGTTCGTCGCAGACCACAGGAACCACCGGATCCAGAAGTTTGACGCCGGGGGCAACTTCATTAGCGCGATCGGCAGCTACGGCTCGGGTGCAGGCGAGTTCGACCATCCGACCGACGTGGCGATAGACCCGGACGGCGATATCTACGTCTGCGACTGGGCAAACGATAGAGTCCAGGTGTTCAGCCAGTCGGGTGAATACCTCCTTCAAATGGGTGGCTCTGCCGTGGCGCTTTCCAAGTGGCAGAAGCGCTACGTCGAGAGCAATCCAGACGTTGTCAAGGCCCGGCGCCGTGTGAACTCTCTGGATCCGGAGACGAAATTCGCACTGCCGACCAGTGTCAGGTTCGACGTCAACAGAAATCGTCTTTTTGTAGTCGACTCCCAGCGCTGGCGAATTCAGATCTTCAACAAATTGAAAGACTATGCCGAGCCGCAGTTCAACATTTGATCGCATTGGCGGTCTGTCTACCGGGGTTTGGCGGCGGTCTGTCTACCGGCGCAGCGCCCTGCGCTCTTCCTCCCGGCGCAATAGGGTAGTGGAGGGATGCAGGCCGATTCTGCGAATCGGTTATCTTTCGACCGATTCGTGATGACATCGGCACCTGCGTTAACCATCTCGCTGCAGAGTTCGCGAATTGCCCCGGAATGCTCGATCGCTACCTCGGGCGTGAAGGCGCCTGTTGTAGCCCAACCGCGCCGCTCCAGTTCAACGATATAGCCACCGTCGCCGAGCACCACTCCTTCAGCCAGTTGTCCCAGAATTCCCCTGGGCATTTTGCACCGGGCGGACCTGCGTCCTTATCGGTGCACGCGCGAGCTCGGCGGGGCACTCCCGGGCATTTCTCGCCACTCCCTTGTCGTTGCAATCAAGTGAACCAGTGAAGAGACTTTACCTTATCCTCGCAGTCAGCTACCCGGGGGATCGAACAGCGGAAACTATCGGACTGTGCCGCCAGGGAGCAGCTCGCGACCGCCTGATCTGTCGATTACTGAATCCGTGCTATTTTGCTGAAGTCCAACGGTTGACGAGGTTGCAACCCACACCTTTACCGTCGAGGACGGAGAAAACTTCCTGACAGATGTAAAAGGTTCAGGCGGTACCAGTCGCGGGATGCACTGCGCTAGCAGCTCGTTCAACTGAAGGAGCGTCCGAATTGGAATTGACGCTGCTTTTTGTCCGGGACGATTTCAAAGTTGGCGCGACGACCGGCTTTGCTGTCATACCCGTTGGTATCGTAAAGCTGATTCGGGTGCCCTGGCCAACGCGGCTGCTAACACCGATGTTGCCACCGTGAGCTTCGACAATCCCCTTGGCGATCGATAATCCAAGTCCCGTGCCGCCGGCCGATCGCGTGGCTTCGTTATCGATACGGAAGAACTTAGTGAACAACCGCGCCTGATCGCTGGCAGCTATGCCGATACCCTTGTCGATTACCGCCATCTGAATGTTGCCGTTGTGGATACGGCCTTCCATCGTGATTGTAGTGCCTTCTGGAGAGTACTTGTGGGCGTTGCTCACCAGGTTCATCAGCACCTGCACCACCCGCCGCCGGTCCAGTCGCACATGCTGACCATTAAAGTCACCCTCAAATACGAGTGACTGGTTCTTTGCGCTGAGCAGTGGCGACATAGCGCCTTCAACCTCGGTGACGATTTCAGCCATTGCGAACTCTTCGCGGTCGATCTTTACGTCGCCAGACTCAAGTCGTGAGTAGTCGAGGAGATCGTTAATAAGGGTAAGCAGATGGCCACCGCTCTTTTTTACGATCTCGAGCTGCTCCATGTTCCGATCCTTCTTGGGACCGCCCTGGTTCCGCGACAGGATATCGGTGAACGCGATGATGCTTGTCAGGGGCGTCTTCAGTTCGTGAGACACGGTTGCAATGAATTTTGTGCGCTCTTCGTTGATGTGCTGAAGTTCCCGGTTCACAAGGTCAAGCTTGGTGGCCGAGAGTTCTTGCGCAGCAAGCTGCCGTTCATGCTCGATCGCTTCCACACGGTGCTTCCACAGTCGGAGATCGACGATCAGTACGGCTATTAAAAGTACGGCGAATCCCAGGCCCAAACTGATCATCGTGGATTTGAAAATGACTGAGCGAGTCTGACCAATGCCTTCGGCCAGCTCTTCCGTTACGTCGCTGGTCACGCCAAGAACCACGGCTGGTTTGCCACTGTCGATATCCATGAACGGGATGAATGTCTCGACGACGTCAGCCCGATACTGTCGCCCGCCGGGCGGAGACACGTTGGCCCCGCGGATGAGACCCGACGCTATCGTGCCGTCTGACGCGTTTTCAAAGATTGGCATCTGGTGCATGTTCACGTCCGAACGATCGAACGTGGAGCTCCAGATGAAGCTGCCGTCCGGTGCGTACAGGTTCAGACGAACGATGTTCGATTCGTTCAGGATTTCGCCGATGTCGATGGACGACGGATTTGTGGCACCTGCACCCAGACTCTGAGAGGAGTATGCGCCGTCCTTGAGCAAGTCTGAAACAACTCCAGCAATACCCATTGCCTGTTCCACTGAACGCTCGGTAGTCGAGACGATGATCCGCTTTTCTTCCGATTTCGACGTTGAGATGTTGATGGCGAACGCAACACCCAGGAATGTGAGGCCCGCTATGACGAGGAATAAACCGGTCAACCGGAACTTACCCATGCCGAATAATCCGGCGGTTTGGGCGGCTGTCCTTGTTCTGGTTGCTTGCATTTGCATTTTGGATCGATGGGCGACGGTTCGTTAGCCTGCTGTTCAGTAACGATCTGATCGTTTACTTTTTCTTGTTGTACGGCTAATCGTTGCTGTTGTTGCGGGAGTTCAGTTCAGATTCGGCCGCTTCCTGCTCATCTTCTCCCTAGTCATCTTCCTCGGCGGCCTTGGCGTCTTTCTTGGCGGCGGCCTTGGCGTCTTCCTCGGCGGCTGCTTTGGCGTCTTCCTCGTCGCCCTTGGCTTCTTCCTCGGCGTCCTTGGCGTCTTCCTCGGCGGCTGCTTTGGCGTCTTCCTCGGCGCCCCTGGC
>JADFLG010000181.1 GCA_022564545.1 Chloroflexota bacterium
TTGGGCGACCTCAGGAAGCTCCGCGGGGCACACCAGGGCGTTAGTCGCCGGGCGTGCCGAGGCCGCACTTGGGCGACCTCAGGAAGCTCCGCGGGGCACACCAGGGCGTTAGTCGCCAAATCTCCAACCCCTAAACTCGCTCCCAAGTGCGCTGCTAACCAGCAGAGATTACCCGCCCCCCGCGACTAGACTTGGAGCATATGCCGCAAGACCATGTCCGAAACTTCTGCATCATCGCCCATATCGACCACGGTAAATCGACTCTGGCCGACCGTCTGATCGAACTGACCGGGACGGTGTCTGCGCGCAACATGACCGAGCAGCACCTCGACACGATGGAGTTGGAGCGGGAACGCGGTATCACGATCAAAGCCCAGGCCGTGCGACTCCAGTACACGGCGGCAGATGGAATCGACTACCAGCTCAACCTGATCGACACTCCCGGACACGTCGATTTCTCGTACGAGGTATCGAGGTCGCTCGCCGCGTGCGAAGGCGCATTGCTGCTCGTCGACGCCACGCAGGGCATACAGGCGCAGACGCTTGCCAACGTCTACCTGGCACTCGAGCATGATCTCGAAATCATCCCGGTCATCAATAAACTCGACCTGCCCGCCGCGCAGCGCGAGCGCGTGCTGATCGAACTCGAGCAGGCGTTCGGGTACAAGCAAGAAGAGGTCCTCGGCATTTCGGCAAAGACCGGCGACGGCGTCAGGGAATTGCTTGAACAGGTCGTGATCAGGGTGGCGGCCCCCGGGGGCGATGCGGACGCGCCGCTCCGGGCGCTGATATTCGATTCGAAATATGACCAGTACAAAGGCGTCATCGCATACGTAAGAGCGATGCACGGGTCGCTGAAGTCTGGTGAGCGGATCCGATTAATGAGTACGGGTGTCGAAGCTGACGTGCTGGAAACAGGGTTCTTCAGCCCCGTGATGGAGAAGACCGGCGGACTGCAGACCGGGGAAGTCGGGTACGTCGCCACCGGTCTTAAAGACGTGAAGGCGGTAAGGGTCGGCGACACGATGACCCTGGCGGCGAACCCGGCCGCGGAACCGCTTCCCGGCTACACGCCCCAGCGTCCAATGGTGTTTACCGGCATCTTCCCCACGGAAGCCGAGGACTACCCGGAGTTGCGCGATGCGCTGGACAAGCTTCAGCTAAACGACGCCGCCCTCGTGTTTGAACCAGAATCTTCGGCAGCCCTCGGGTTCGGTTTCCGCTGTGGGTTTCTGGGCCTGCTGCACATGGACATCGTCCAGGAACGTCTGGAGCGGGAATACGGCCTCGGGTTGATCGCGACCGCCCCCAGCGTCAGTTACGAGGTACTGCTGAAGGACGGCGAGATCATCACGATCGACAACCCGTCGAAGCTGCCCGACAACAACCAGTTGGCCGAGATATACGAACCGTGGGTGAACATCACGATCGTTTCTCCATCACGTTACATCGGTCCCATCATGGAACTGGTCACGGCGAAACGCGGCGAATATAAAAAGATGGAGTACCTCGAGTCGACATCTGATTCTGGCGGTTCTGCGAATAAACCCGGAAATGGAGATACGTCGACTCGGGACGCGCGAGTCATGCTCGAATACGACATCCCACTTTCGGAGATCCTTGTCGAATTCCACGACAAGTTGAAGTCCGTTACGCAGGGCTACGCTTCGATGGACTATTCGATGATCGACGGCAGAGCAGCCGATCTTGTGAAGCTCGACGTGCTGGTCAACCACGAACCGGTTGATGCGCTATCGATGATCACCCACCGGGGCGAAGCCGCGGCATACGGCCGGGCGCTGACGTCGAAATTAAAAGAACTGATACCCCGGCAAATGTTCGCGGTCCCAATCCAGGCGGCAATTGGCGGCAAGATCGTGGCACGTACCAATGTGAAGGCGCTCAGGAAGAACGTACTTGCCAAGTGTTATGGCGGCGACGTGACCCGCAAACGCAAACTCCTTGAGAAACAGAAGAAGGGCAAGAAACGCCGCATGAAGATGGTCGGCTCAATCGAGGTGCCACAGGAAGCGTTCATGGCGGTGTTGCAGCTCGACGAGCGGTAATTTTTCGCCGGAATTCAAGACTCCATGACGACTTCACCCCGGGTGTTCTCGCGCCCACGCGGACCTCTCGCAGCCTTCGCATTCCCCCGGTACCGGCGCGTCTGGCTCGCTTCCGTGGTGTTTTCTCTTGGAAATTGGGGAGAACGCCTTGCGGTCGGCTGGGTGGTCCTGAGCGAAACGAATTCTGTATTCCTGACAGCCGCTACGTTTGCCGCGCGACAGGCCCCGCAAATGATCGCCGCACCAATTGGCGGGGCAGTGGCCGACCGGTTTTCCAGGGGAAAGGTCCTGCTGTTTGCCGGCGTGTACAAGGCGCTTGTCTTATCGCTGCTGGCGCTGCTGGCCGCAAACGGTCTGGAGCCACTATGGTTGTTCTTCGTTGTCCTGGCGTTTTCGGGCGTTGGCCTATCGTTCGAGATACCGGCCATTCAGGGAATGGTGACCGGGTCGGTGCCACGGCAATTCAGGATGACTGCTGTTGCCGTCCAATCGACCGGCGCGCGACTGGTCGGAGCGCTGGGGGCTCTTGCCAGCGGGTTCGCCATTGACGCACTCGGCGTTCCCACTACGTTGATCGCATCGGGGCTTGTTTTTGCTGCCGCCGGCGCGTTTGCGATGATCGCCGACGCCGGGGTCAGAGTCAGTCTCGGGGCGAGTCAGCGCGCTGGTTCGGTATTTCGGGATGTGATCGATGGCTTGAGACTGATGTTCCGGCTGCCAGTAGTCCGGACGATATTAATTACTGCCGTATTCGTGGAGATATTCGGGTTTGCATTTGGGTCGATCATGCCAGCGGTGGCCAAAGATGCGCTGGGCGTCGACGTGAAAGGACTTGGCACGCTCATGCTGATGGCGGGTATCGGCTCGGTTGTCGGCTCGATATTTCTTGTGTCGCTTGGCAATTATTCCAGAAAAGGCCTGCTGCTAATAATAATAATTATCTTCTACGGTCTGTTTGTAGCCACCTTCTCGGCTTCTGGTTCGTACGTGCTGGCGCTGATATTAATCGTGGGCGTTGGAGCATCCGCGGCGGCTTTCGACACCATGCAGTGGACGCTTTTGCAGCTCAACGTCCCCGACGAAATGAGAGGACGGGCGATCGGTGCCTGGGTGTTCGCGATCGGATTTGGCTGGATAGGCCACCTGGGCCTGGGGGCCGTCGGCGAGGTATTTGGAGTCCAGTGGGCGCTGGCTGGAGCCGGGATTGTGGTTGTCGCGACTGGATTGGCGGCACTGGCGGTGTCGCCGCGGCTGCGTCGGGCTTGATTAAGTCCTACCCCCTCTCCGTTGGGGGAGGGATGGTGTGAGGGGAAAGGGTTCTGTCAGAACTCAGCGTCGGGGCAGAATAGCATCGTTCCTCATTAGCCGAGGAGACCTGCTCATGTCCTGCCCACACTGTCTGTCTACGTCCACATCTAAGAGAAAAAATCGAACCTGGCTGGGCTACCGGACATTTTTCTGCCCAGGCTGCGGGAAGCGCTTCAATGAACGAACTGGTTCACCGTCTAGCGACCTACAGTTCCCGACAGACATCGTCTTGCTCGCTGTTCTCTGGCGCTTGAGC
>JADFLG010000182.1 GCA_022564545.1 Chloroflexota bacterium
CGATTAGGTCGACCTAAATACAGGTTGGATCACGATATTTAGGCAGCCAACTCGGTCATTAGAGCCGACCACCTTCCGGTGAAGAGTTCTCGCCGGTGGGACGCTGGGACGTGCTTCCCATGGGTGGGCCTGACTCGTAGATAGTTACGCAGCTCGTCGAATGCGGTGCAGAAACGACTGGCCGACTCAAAGTTCCGGAAGCCAAGCATCGGGTAGTAGCGCTGTTTGATCGGACGATGACTCTGCTCCATACGGTTGTTCAAGTACTGATTCTGGCGGTGCAGGACCTTGCGACCGACGATCCAGCGAATTGCCTTCGTGCAGGCCGGATGCCTGTCAGTGGTCAGGCGCAGTGGCTTCTGGCCTGCACTATCCAGTAGGCGACGCAAGAAACGACGTGCCGCATGCTTGTCCCTGTGCTCACTGAGCATCGAATCGAGCAGGTTCCCATCTCGGTCGATGGCACGGTACAGGTAACGCCAGTGACCGCCGACCTTGATGTAGGTCTCGTCCAGGTACCAGGAGACCCCGGCCTTCCCGCGACGCTTGGAACGAAGATTCTCACTAATCAACGGCGCAAATCGGAACTCCCAGACCCGGATCGTCTCGTGGCTGATCTCGAACCCGCGTTGCAAGAGCAGTTCTCCCACATCGCGGAAACTGAGCTTGTACCTCAAGCGCCAGAGAACAGCGAGCAAGACGATGTCTGTCGGGAACTGTAGGTCGTTGAACGGTGAACCAGTGCGTTCATTGAAGCGCTTCCCGCAGCCTGGGCAGAAAAATGTTCGATAGCCCAGTCCTGTCCGATTTTTTCTCTTAGATGTGGACGCAGCCAGACAGTGTGGGCAGGACATGAGCAGGTCTCCTCGGCTAATGAGGAACGATGCTATTCTGCCCCGACGCTGAGTTCTGACAGAACCCTCCACGCAGCGCGTGGGAACATATTCGACAGGGGGCTGGACATGCGCACTGTTGTTACGTTTTCTATTCCAGTGGAAAAAGGCAACGAACTTATCAAGAGCGGAAAGATCGGGGAGGTCCTGGAATCGATCATCGAAGACTTAAAACCGGAGACTGCCTATTTCTACATCGGTGACTCTGGTCGGCGGGCAGGTGCATTCGTTGTGGACATCGATGACCCGCCGGGGCGTGACGAGAGTCGTCGAGCCGCTCTTCTTAGGACTGAGCGCACGCATCAGCACTCGACCGGCGTTCGGGCTGGAAGACATGGCAAATCTGGGAGAGACACTCGGCCCGATAGTCCAGAAGTACGCATAGGTTCCGCTTTCCAGCGTAAATAATCGGCCCTGGACTTTATGGCCCCGGGCCGAAACGACGTGTGCTGGGGGATGGGAACAGAAGAAGTGCCGTTCACAAATGGCGACGAGGTTTCCGGTGCTGCCCGTAAACGCGGGCCGCCCCGGGCACATACGATAAAAGTCGACATTTGCGTTATGTTTGTGTGCAAATGCCGACGGTTGCTGGTTCTGGTGTAAAAGATTCTTTATCGTGGATCGCTACATATCCTTCACAAGCGCATGGGGCCACGGTGATTCTCGACTCTTGAACACTAATCTCTGGGACCCCGGCACCCGTTGAAAACGATTGCCTACATAGTCCTCACGGTCGGAGTCATGGCGGTCGTGCTCACGCTCGGGTTTGCCGGCGACCGGTTTGGCCCGTTCGGGTCGATGGTCCTGGTAATCCTGGTCCTTTCGCTTTTCGTGGTCGTCGGGTTGACATCGGGAGTGACGAACCGGCAGTTGCCAGCAGGAATCGTGATTCCAGAGGACGAGACGACCTGGACCGGCGAGACTCCACTGGCAGAATTAGACTGGCTTGACCTTGTCGTAGGCCACCGGGAAATGACCCGGTACATTTCACTTGAGGTGGACAGGTCAAGAAGGTTCGAGCGGACCTTCACCGTAATCGTCATCGCTCCCGACCTGAAACACCTTTCCGGCAGCGGCATCGACATATCGTCGACATCTCAGTTGAACGCACTGCGTCTGTTCACCCAGGAAGTAGCTGTGAAACAGTTGCGCACCACCGATATCGTAAGCAATTCGGTTAGCCCTTCAGTCACCATTGCAATGCTGCCCGAGACCGACAGCGATGGGACGAACATCGCAGTGGGCCGGATTCGCGAGGCCATGGCATCTTCGAAAATGTCCGTCGGCCTGGGCGGGCAGGTGGAACTAAAAGTTTCGGTAATGGCGGTCAATTATCCTGGCGACGTAACTGACACGGCGGGATTCATCGAAGCTATCAGCGAGTTCGAAGACAGGGTGTCTTCGGAGGCCCACGGCGCCCCGGCCAAATAACTACCGCTGGACCGCTTCGAGAAGCTCGCCCGCCGTACCCCCGTCGGCGGGGAACGAAGCGAGCCGCTGATGAAACTGCACGTCGACGCGGGTGCCGTCGGCAAGTTCCAGTTTTTCTTGCTGCAGTCGCTCGTTCAGTCTCCTCAGCACGATATTCCCACCTTCGGCGTCTGATTGCGGGAGCAGTATCGCGACCGAATATTCGCCAGGTCTCCTCGCGACGGTGTCGGTATCACGAACTGCTGCGGAAGCCAGGTCCGAGACAAATCGCCAGATGTATGCCGGATCTGTGTTTGACGCATGCACCGACTGATCTTGAAGGTGCTGGAGGTCCAGGGCGAGCCACAACACGGTGCACGGATGGTCGTATCGCACAGACCTGCTCACCTCCCGCTCAAGCGCTTGCTGGAACCAGCTGAACGAGAACAGCCCTGTCGACCTGTCTTGCCATGCAAGTTTTTCGATTTCCCTGGCCGCGGCTACGGCATCGCGTCGCCGGAGTTTAGTCTCTCGTTTGAGATAATTTTCGCCGCCCAGGGCAAGCACAGCGATGATCACCGCAACCAGTCCGGCCAGTGCCCCGAGGACGGCTGAAAAATCGGTGAGGACAACCGACCCGGCTGAGAGGCCGATAGCGATCAGCGCAAACGTGATTATGAACGGGAGACGATTCGGGCTGCTTGCCGTTTCGCCAGGTCCGTCGTTCTGGTTCATTCGGACCAACTGGCTTCCCATGCCACGACGGTACGTTCCGGGTCACGCTTTGCGCGGTACATCGCCACGTCAGCCGATTTAATGGTGTCGGACGCGTAATCCCCGTGTTGCGGGAACACTGCCAGGCCAATCGAAACTCCGATGCTATCCGAGCCGTCTACAGGTTTAATGTCACTTACCGCGTCTACGAGTTGTTGTGCTTTTGCGAGGCCCGATCCCAGGTCAGTGTCAATCAGGACGGCCCCGAACTCGTCGCCTCCAAGTCGGGCGATCACATCGGACGCACGCAGGTTTTTCTGGAGCACGGACACGATTGTTTTGAGTACCTGGTCACCTGTATCGTGGCCGTACGTATCGTTGATTTGCTTGAACCCGTCGATATCGAGATAAAGGAAGCAGCCGGTCGTTTTTCGCCGCACGGCACTTCGGATTGCCTGCGTCAGCAAGACCTCCAGTTGATTGCGGTTGTACGCACCCGTCAACGGGTCGGTGGTGGCCTGGATTTCAAGACTTTTTACGTGGTCCCGGTCTGCGGTCACATCC
>JADFLG010000087.1 GCA_022564545.1 Chloroflexota bacterium
CTTGTTTAACAACGCCGCAAGCCGCTCCGCTGCCGATTTCCTGGGCGCCCGGGGTATCCCGTTCGACCTGAAGCCCGAGCACTTCTGTGTACCATTCGAGTGATTTTTCCAGATCTCTGACCACGAAACCGACGTGGTAAATCATCAGCACAACCATGTAATCCGCCCCGTTGTTGTGATCTCTACTCGCCCCGCCTGTTCGCAAGGGTTTGTGCCGTCAGGTTGTGCAACGTTTCGTGTCCCGAGAAATGACGTTCAAGTTCGTTGACCATTTCTTCGAAAAAGCGGGTTCTCGAGCGTTGAGTCGTGCCCGCGATGTGGGGTGACAGAAACACGTTTGGCAGCTCCCGGATCCTGGAATCGACCGGAATCGGTTCCGGGTCGAACACATCAAGGCATGCGGTGATGTCACCGGCCTCAAGCCGCTCGATCAAGGCTTCCGAATCGACGATCGGGCCGCGTGAGACGTTTACAAACACAGCCCCGGGCTTAAATCTGGATACCTCGCGTTTTCCGAGCATCCCGCGAGTGCGGGGAGTCAGGGGAGCCAGGCACACAACGACATCCGGTTCTGACAGGACCTTGTCGAGCGATGTCAGCGTGAATCCCAGTGAACTGGCCAGCTCCGACGGAATGTACGGGTCGTGCGCGAGGATCTTCACGTCAAACGGTTTGAGTAACTCGATCAACCTGCGGCCGATGTATCCGGCGCCTATAAGACCGACGGTTTTACCCGTCAGTTCTTCGTTGTGAGCAAACTCAGGCGCTGAATTTCGTTGATCTGGCGTGCCCCACAGTTCGCCCGCTGCGAGCCGCCTGAAGTGTGCACCTGCACTGCGCAGTCCGATCAACATCATCCCGAGCGCCCACTCCGACACCGGATATGAAGACCCGTGCGTTGTATCGACCGCTCTGACGCCTCGATCGATCGCCGCCTCGACGTCGATTCGTTGAGCAAATCGATCGCCTTCAAGCTCGCCGACCAACTTCAGTCGCACTGATGAGGCCAGGACCGCCTCATCGACCCTGGGCGAGCCGTGACACACCACCAGCGCATCAAGACCAGCCGTAAATTTGACGAATTTTTTTCGCACCTCATCAGACGCTTCTGGAGCGGCGTCCCAACTGGTCTCTTCTTCGAATTCCTGCCAGTGAAAATCAGCAAACTTTTCCAGGCGCTCAAGATCAGCATCGTCAATGTACTGTTCACGAACTTCTGCTGTGCAGGCGAGTCCCACCTGTGGGCGAATCCCTGTCATTTGATGCCCTCCGTGTTACCTGTGATCGGCCGAATATTACGATTTTCCGATTGCGACGCCGCAACTATGGACCAAAGCAGCATAAAAGTGTGAGTCGACATTTTGCGAAAACAGGCACCCGCAGTGGACGCCTGTTTTCGCAAATGCGCCCCGGGGTTCGCCCCAGCGAGTGTCCCAACGTGTGCCACTTGCATGTTCGCCCGACCCTGCCAGGCTGCATTCCTCCTGCCTGCAGACAGCTGCCATGTGAATACGGCTGGCCCCTGCGTCACAACGCATGTAAACTTGGCTCTGCCGGGCGTCCCGGCCCTTTTTTTAGGTCCCACGACCACCGTACGGCTCCAGTGTTTTCGCGAAAATTCGCGAAATTAACTGAAGTTCCGTCATGATCGCAACGGAGCAGCGAAAATCCATGTGCGGCATCGCCGGAATCATGTACAAGGACAGTCGGTCCACCGGCCTCGCGCCAATCGGCGAGGAGCTGATCAAGATGCTGGAGACGATGGTGCACCGCGGGCACGATTCGGCCGGGGTGACCGTGGCCGGAGAGTCGCTCGATTCCGACCTGCTGATCCGTATCTGGGCCGATGAGTCGGCGCCTGCTGAAGAGACGATCGCGCGGGCCAAAGAGACAGTGATAAGCGAGGGCGGCGCGATCGTTTCCGCTGATGCAAGGGACTCTTACCTGCGACTCACGGCAAATTACGAGGGCGATGTGCCCCGCCTTGCCGAGGCCCTGTTGCAAACGCCAGGGGTGGTCCTCCATAGCATTGGCGAAGCGTCTGAGGTCATAAAAGACGTCGGGACGCCGGCGGTAATGGACGAACGGCACGGGATCAGCAGGCTGTCGGGGACTCACGGCGTCGGGCACGTCCGGATGGCGACCGAGAGCAAGGTCGACATCAGCCACGCGCATCCGTTCTGGGCCTACCCGTTCACCGACGTTACGGTGGTCCACAACGGCCAGTTGACGAACTATCACGGGATGAAACGGGACTTCGAGAGTCGCGGGCACGTTTTTCAGACAGAAAACGACTCCGAGTTGATCGCCGTCTACCTGGCCGACAAACTGGCCGGAGGGGCAGAACTCGATTCGGCACTCGAAGCATCGCTGGACGATCTCGACGGGACATTCACATATCTGGTTTCGACGCGTGACGGCATGGGCTATGCGAAGGACCGCTGGTCCGCCAAACCGCTGGTATTGATGGAGACCGGCTCGGTCGTGGCGCTCGCCTCGGAAGAGATCGCGTTGAGGAGCGTGTTCACCGAGGAACTGGACCGCACAGAACCCCAGGAGCATGAGGTGATGACCTGGTCAGCCTAGATGCGTCTGAGTTGACGACCCGGGAGTTGAACCGGCGGATCAAGGCCTCTATCGAAGAGGGTGCGGACGAGATCGTCATTAAAAACCCGTCAGCGCGGCACAACATTGCGGTGGGCGTTCGTCGACCGTGCAAAATAACTATCGAGGGCAGCGTGGGATACTATGCCGCCTCGCAACTCGACGGGCCTGAGATATCGATAGAGGGCAACGCAGGCTGGGCGCTTGGCGAGAACCTGATGAGCGGGAAGATCACCCTGAGCAAGAGTGCCGGTGCCTCGGTCGCCGCAAGTATGCGGGGCGGTGAGATATTCATCGGGGGCAATGCCGGGGCCCGCGCCGGTATAAGCATGAAGGGAGGCACGCTCCTGATCGCCGGGGATTCCGGCTTTTTAACGGGTTTTATGATGCAGAAGGGCCGGATCATCGTCTGCGGAGATATTGGCGACGCCGCGGGCGACTCGATGTACGAGGGGACGATATACGTCGGCGGTATGGTCGACTCGCTTGGTACGGACGCGAAGTACGAGGAGTCTACCGAGGACGAGTTGATCGAGTTGTGGGCGGAACTGGAGCGGAACGGCGTTGCCGGAAGGCCAAGGTTCCGCAAAATCGTGTCGCAGAAGAAGCTCTATCACTACGACACTCTGGAGAGGCTTGAGCGGACGCTGATCTAGCGGACACCGCCAGCATGGATACAGGGATAAAGGCCCACCAAAATGGTTTACGGCAACAATCAGATCTGGTCGCAATGGACGGTGGACGACATCCACGCCAAGGCAGACCTCGGTCGTTACCGCATCCGGGGGATGAGCACGCACCAGCGCGTGACGCACTTCGATGACCTGACTTTTCTTTCGACAGGCCTGACCCGATTTCCGCTGGAGGGTTACAAGGAGCAGTGCAGCACCCGGGTAGAGCTTGGCGGGCTGAATGCCGAGAACCCCCTGGTGATCGAGACGCCGATCTACATCACCGGGATGAGCTGGGGGGCGCTTTCGGCAAACGCGAAGATTGCGCTTGGCAAGGCTGCAAGTATGGTCGGGACAGCAAGCTGCACCGGCGATGGCGGCATGTTGCCCGCCGAGCGAGAAGCGTCCGACAAGCTGATCTACCAGGTCCTGCCGAGCCGGTACGGCGCGAACCCGAACCACATGGCGACCGCCCAGGCAATCGAGATAGTCGTGGGTCAGGGCGCAAAGCCTGGAACGGGTGGGCTGCTCATGGGCGTGAAGGTTCTGGACGAGATTGCGGAATCGAGGGACCTCCCGCCGGGGATCGATCAGCGGAGCCCGGCGCGGCACCCGGACTGGCTGGGCCCGGACGACCTGGCAATCAAGATCGAGCAGTTGAGGGAAGCGACCGACTGGCAGGTGCCGATCCATGTGAAGCTGGGGGCTTGCCGGGTTTCCGACGATGTGAAGCTCGCGGCCAAGGCGGGTGCAGACGCCATCGTGATCGATAGCATGGTGGCGGGAACGGGAGCATCGGCGGAAATTCTGCTGGACCACAGCGGAATCCCAACAGTGCCGGCAATTGTGCTGGCGAGAGAAGCGCTGCGGGAGATCGGGCTGTACCGGAAGGTCAGCCTCATCGCTTCAGGCGGTATCCGGAACGGCGCAGACGTTGCGAAGGCACTGGCACTTGGCGCAGACGCGGTTGCGATCGGCATTGCCGCACTGATAGCGCTGAACTGCAACCGTGATATTCCCGAGTCCGACTTCGAGAAGGAGATCGGCCTGCCCGCGGGTCAATGCAACCGGTGTCATACGGGCAGGTGCCCTGTCGGCATCGCCACACAGGACCCGGAACTGGTGAAGCGGCTCGACCCGGATGAGGGTGCCGAGCGGGTAGCCAACTTTCTTAACTCGATGACGATGGAGTTGGCGCTGCTGACGCGCTCGCTCGGCAAGGGCGATGTGAAGAGCCTGGAGCCGGAGGACCTTGCCGCACTGACCATCGAGGCCTCCGTAATGGCCCGTGTGCCGCTCGTGGGAACAGACAAGGTGTTCGGCACGTAGGCGGTGGCCTTCCGTTATGCACAGGACAGCCGCAGCCAAAACAGGAGCCCGGGCAGGAGCCCAAAAATTGAGGGGGACAGGAACATTGGCCACCAAACGTGATGTGCGGAGCAGGCTTGATGACGACAATATCGAGTTTCTGCTTGCCCAGTTCGTGGATATCAACGGCTCGCCAAAGGTGAAAATGGTGCCCGTTGCGTCCTTCGATGACATCGTCGACGATGGCGCCGGCTTTGCGGGCGCCGCGCTCGAGGGCATGGGCCAGGGGCCGCACTCGCACGACATGATGGCCCGGCCCGACCTCGACACATACACCCCGTTGCCGTGGCGCGACGGCGTGGCACGGTTCGCCTGCGACCTGTTCGTCGACGGCGAGCCGCACATGTACTGCCCGCGACAGAACATGAAGCGGGTAATGAGTCTGGTCCGCTCGGCTGGATATTCGTTCCAGGTCGGCATCGAGCCCGAACATTTTCTCGTCACACGCACAGACGACGGTATCCGGGTGTGGGACCCGAACAACGTCGATTCTCTCGCCAAGCCCTGCTACGACTTCAAGGGCATCGCAAATGTCATGGACTACCTGCAGGACATGATGGCCGCCATGGACCGGCTCGACTGGGGGGTGTACCAGGCCGACCACGAAGACGCAAACGGCCAGTACGAGATCAACTTCGCTTATGCCGACGCACTTGTGACTGCGGACCGGTACACATTTTTCAAAATGATGACGAGCCAGTACGCCCAGAAGTACGGTGCCATTGCGACGCACATGGCGAAACCGTTTACCGACCGCACCGGCAACGGGGGTCATATCCACTTCCACCTGGCCGATGCTAAGACCGGCGAAAACCTTTTCGTAGACGAAGCTGACGCTCGTGGCCTAGGCACATCGGAGCTCGGCTATCACTTCATCGGCGGCATCCTGGATCATGCTCCTGCGCTCGCCGCGATCATGTCGCCGACCGTAAACTGCTACAAGCGCCTGCAGGTCGGCCAGGGCCTGACCAGCTCGGCATCAGGTTTTAACTGGACGCCCGCCTTTATCTCCTACGGCGACAACAACCGAACGCAGATGATTCGCACCGCCGGTCCCGGCAACCTCGAGGACAGGACTATATCGGCAGCATGCAACCCGTACCTTGCCTTTTCAGCGTATGTTGCGGCCGGAATGGACGGCATCGCCCGAAAACTTGACCCCGGGGAGCCGAACTCCGGAAACCTGTACGAACTGGGTCTCGCCGAGATCGACCGGCGTGGCATCAGGCTGCTGCCGCAAACGCTGTTGGAAGCGCTGGGCGAGCTGCGCAAGGACGACGTGGTGCAGGGCTCTCTTGGCGTGATTTACGACGAGTTCGTAACGCTGAAAGAGAAGGAGTGGCTTGAATATCATGCCCAGGTGTCCAGGTGGGAGGTCGACCGGTACCTGACCCTGTTTTAAAAGTCGGCACTCCCGTCAGGACCGGCTCCGAAGGGACCTGCCATGGCATTCCTGCTCAACTGCCCAAACTGCGGCCAGCGAAACGTGTACGACTTCCGATTTGGCGGCGAGGTGCTGACGCGACCGGCACCCGACGCCTCCAACGAAGAACTTACCGCGTACCTGTACGCCCGCGAGAACGCCGACGGGCCGCAGCGCGAGTGGTGGAACCACAGCCTGGGATGCCGGAAGTGGTTCGTCGCAGTCCGGGACACGCACACGAACGAAGTGATCGAAACGTCATGGCCGCCCGATATCTTGGTGTCAGGACACGAGGCGTCCGATGGCGAATAGCGACGCCGGAGATCGCCTGTCTCCCGCCCGGCGCCTGTCTGCTGGCGAACGCCTTCCTCCGGGCGAGCACGAATTCATCGACAGGGATGTCGTCATCGGATTCGAGTTCGAGGGCAGGCAGGTCGCGGCCCATGAAGGCGACACTATCGGCTCCGCCCTGGCCGCGGCGGGCGTCGATGTCCTGAGCCGCAGCTTCAAGTACCACCGCCCCCGCGGGCTGCTGTGCGTTGCCGGAAACTGTCCCAACTGCCTGATGAAGGTGGATGGGATACCGAACGTTCGTACCTGCACGATGGCGGTCCGGGCCGGAATGACGGTGGGCCGACAGAATGCCTGGCCGTCGGTCGACCATGATGCCGGGGCCGTGCTGGACCGGATGGACCGGCTGCTCCCGGTCGGCTTCTATTACAAGGTTTTTCACAGGCCAAAGCTGCTGTGGAAGATCATGCGACCGGTAGTGCGCCGCATTGCCGGCCTTGGCAGCGTCGACACGTCGAGCGATGGTGGCCCCACCTACACGCACCGCAATATGCACACGGACGTGGCGGTCGTGGGCGGCGGCCCGGCGGGGATGGCGGCGGCATTGGCGGCGGCGGCGGCTGGTCTGGATGTGACGCTGATCGACGACCAGCCGGTGCTCGGCGGACACCTGCTCTACGACGCGACTCGTTACACCGGCATCAACGGAACCGGCGACGGCACCGGGCAGGAAATTGCAGAAACACTCCGCAAGCGGGTGGCGGAGCAGGACGGCATACAGGTGCTGAGCGGCGCGACCGCCTTCGGCTTTTACCAGGGCAACCTGATCGCCGTGCACCACGGATACGAGGCGGTTCAGTTGCGGGCGGGCCAGGTCGTGATCGCCACGGGAGCCATCGAGGTCCCGATGCAGTTCGAGAACAACGACCGCCCGGGCGTGATGCTGGCCTCGGGGGCGTTGCGGCTTGCGAGGTTATACGGGGTCTCGCCAGGCAAACGGGCAGTGGTCGCGACGACGGACGATTCGGGATATTCAACCGCCCTCGGTCTGCTTGATGTCGGAATCGCGGTCGAAGCCGTGATCGACATGCGCGAAGAGCCGGGGGCGAGCGAGGCTGCGGACGCCGTTCGCACAAGAGGCGTTGAAGTCCTCGCCGGACACCGCGTGGTGTCGACCAGCGGTACGAAGCGCGTTTCGCGAGTAACGGTGGTGGCCCCCGATTCGTCAGAACGGAACATTAAGTGCGATCTGGTGTGCATGGCCGGGGTGCGGCAACCGGTGACGGGGCTTCTTTTGCAACAGCCGGGCGCGGTCGTCGAGTACGACGAGCAATTTGGGGAGTCTGTGCCAGCGCAGCTCCCCGGTGGCGTCCATGTCGCTGGCGATATAACGGGATTCCACGACCTCGGGATCACGCTGGCCCAGGGCGCGGCGACAGGTCGGCAGGCCGCCGGGATTGATCCCGAAGGCGCTTCGCAACTGGACGCCATCGAACGGGATTACCGTGCTGGACAACAACCCCCGGGCGCGTTCACTGGCCGTGACGGTCGGAGCGCTAAAAAAGAATTCATCTGCGTTTGCGAGGACGTGTCTTCAAAGGACATCGACGTGGCGGTCGGCGAAGGGTTCAACGATATTCAGACACTAAAGCGTTATACAACTGCGACGATGGGACCGTGCCAGGGGAAAATGTGCCACAGGGCGTTTGTCGAGGCGGCCGCCAGGCGCACGGGCCAGAGCATCGTCGCCACGGGCAGGACGACGGCACGGCCGCCAGCCCAGGGCGTGCCGCTCGGTGCGCTGGCAGGTCCGGGTCACATGCCCCGCAAGCGAACGGCGTTGGATGGCCTGCATCGGGCCGCCGGGGCGGAAATGGTCGAACTGGGGCCGTGGCTTCGGGCGCATAACTATGGTTCACCGCAGGAGGAGGCGCTGGCAGTCAGAGAGCGCGTCGGCATCATCGATGTCAGCACGCTTGGCAAGTTGGATGTCCGGGGACCCGACGCGGGCGCACTGCTCGACAGGGTTTACACGCACCGCTTCTCCAACCTTCGCGAAGGACGCATCCGCTACGGGCTGCTGGTCGGCGAGAACGGGGCGATCATGGACGACGGCACCGTCACGCGGCTTGCCGAAGACCACTTCTTCGTGACGACGACGACCGGTAACGTCGATGCGATCGAGGACTGGTTCAACTGGTGGCTGGCCGGGACCGGGATGGAGGTGTTTGTTACAAACGTCACCTCTTCATACGCGGCGATAAATGTTGCCGGTCCGCGTGCCAGGGCGACACTGGTGAAGCTAACCGATGTCGATCTGTCGACCGATGCACTCGGCTATATGCGGTCGGCCCGCGGCATGGTGGCGGGAGTGCCGTGCATTTTCCTGAGAATCGGCTTCGTGGGCGAGACCGGGTGGGAGCTCCATTTCCCGTCCGAGTACGCCGAGCACATGTGGCGCGCGCTAATGGAGGCCGGCGCTGAGTTTGACATCGCGCCGTTTGGTCTGGAAGCGCAACGCATACTGCGATTGGAAAAGGGCCACATCATCGTTAGCCAGGACACTGACGCGGTGACTGATCCACTGGACGCCGGAATGCGCTGGGCCGTCAGGTTCGACAAACCCGATTTCATCGGTCGCGGCGGCCTTGTGGCGAACCGGGCGCGACCACCGGAAGAAAAGCAAAAGCTCGTCGGCTTTGTGATGCATGACCGGTTCGTTCCCGAGGACGGTCAGCCGGTGGTAGAGGACGGAGAGCCTGTTGGCCGCGTGACGAGTTCGCGCCTGAGTCCGACGTTGAAGAAAGGGTTCGGGTTGGCGTGGGTGCCCGAAAAGCATGCTTACGAGGGTGCGGAGATATTCATTCGCAGTGGTCAGACCGATTCTCCGGCTGTCGTCACGATGAAGCCAGTGTATGACCCGGACGGGCTGAGGCTGAGGGAGTGATGTTATGACGACCACAAACACACCGTCTCGTCTGAGCCCGCTGCACGCGCTGCACCTTCAGGTGGGTGCGGTAATGGCCGATGTTGAGGGGTGGCAGGTGGTCCAGAGTTATGGTGATTTCGAGGGCGAGCTGAGGGCCGTGATGGAATCGGTCGGTGTGTGCGATATAAGCGGCCGGTCCGCCGTGCGGATCAAGTCGTTTGGCCTGGACGACGTGCTTGGCGCGAGATCACTCACTATCGGTTCGGTATCCAGAGAACGTGACTCGGTTATCGCCCGGTTGACGTTTGAAGAGGCGCTGGCGATCGGCCCGATGTCGGCCGACGGATCCTGGCGGGCCGGGATAGGGCCGGACGGCGACCCGCTCCGATACATAACGGACGTAACCTCGGGGCTGGCGGGACTGAAGATCGTCGGCCCGCGGTCGCGTGAAGTCGTCGCCTCGCTCACAGACCTTGACCTGCGCGACCGCTCCATGCCAGATAATTCATGTGCGCAGGCCGGGTTCGTACAGGTGCACGGGACATTGCTCCGCCTCGACATCGCCAACGCGGTCGCATACGAGCTTTATGTCGCACGAGAGTACGGCGTCTATATGTGGGAAGTCGTCCTCGAGTCGCTCGGCCACGGTGTGGTCGTCCCGTTCGGCAACGAGGCGTTGCAGCGCCTAACGCAGCAAGGGCAGGCCAGCTAATGGCAGAAGAAAACCTGGAAGAAAAAGCAAAAAACAAAGGCCTGCGGGGAACTCTCGGTTCGGCCCGCGACGCGGTCGGCAGTTCAATAGACAAGGTCAGCGGGGCGGAATTCCGGCGGCAGTTCGAACAGTTCACGAACGTGGTGCAGACGACCGTCGTGGGTGTTCATCGTGACCAGTTGGGACTGGATAAAAGACTTGAGAAGCTCGAACAGTTCACAAATGCCGTTGAAACGACCATCGCGGGTATTCAACGAGACCAGGTGCAACTGAACAAAAGACTTGAAAAGCTTGAACGTCCGACCCCTGCGACTCCGGCCACTCATCCCAATCAGAAACTGGTCGTGGCCGCCCTGGTCTTCTCAGTGATCGCGGTATTTGTGGCTATCTGGGCGCTGGTGAGCCCATGAACAACTACCAGTCTCTCCAGTCGCTGGCCGACGAATATCAGGCGGCAGACGGTGTAAACGTGGCCGATCTTGCCGATCTGGGGAGGCGGTACGAGAGGCGGCAACAGTACGAAATCCTTGATATCGCGGCAGTCGCAACCGATGTTTCAGCAGACTCGATATTGAATCTCGGGCTGGAGCCGGAAAGTGACCCACTGATCGCAGAGGCGTTTCGGCTTCAGTATCCCGATGCCGATCCCATTTCGCCAGACGACTCAACAGAAAGACTGGAGGGGCTCGCGAACGGCATCAAGGGGAAGTACTTCGAGTTACTCGTAGCAGATCACCTGAACAGAGGCGAGAGTCTGGGTGAACTGACCCTGGAGCCCGGCCAGATCGCTCAGATTGCCGATTCTCCAACGCAGGCAGGTTGGGACCTCAAGATAGTGAACGAAGACGATGGGTCGGTCATAGAGGTGTTGCAGTTGAAGGCGACCGATTCGATGAGCTACGTGAAGAGTGCCCTGATCAATTATCCCGATATAAGGGTTGTTGCACCGTCGGAAATTGACGGGGTCGCAGAAGAAATTCTGCAAACGAACATTTCAGACGCGGATCTTGAAGATGCCGTCCACAAATATGTTGGCGAATCGAGCGAAGATACGATCACAGACGTACTGCATCGGGGCGCTGAGTGGGCCTTCGATGCGGTACCGGTGATTCCAGCAGTCTTGGTGGCGATCACCGAAGGGAGGAACGTTCTCGTAGGTCGTTCCAGCATGGAGGAAGCCCTGCGACGCGGCGCCAGGCGAATGGGAAAAGCCGTGACTTTTTCGACGCTTGGCGCAACCATTGGTGCCCTCCACACCGGTTTGCTGTCTGTTCCGGTGACGGTCGGGGCCCGGATCGCATGGAGCCGGGTTGCCAACCGTATCGCGATGGGGGAGTTCCTGGAGTTGAAGACGCGGCAAATACGAGTCTTAACCGTGCAGCAAGGGCGGGCCAGCTAAACCATGCAGCTATTCACCCAGAACACGATGTGGCGGCGATATCCGTTGCAAGACCGCTACGACGTCATCATCATTGGCGCGGGCGTTCATGGCCTGTCGACCGCGTACTACCTCGCAAAACAGGGCGTCACGAACGTTGCGGTGATCGACAAGGGCTATGTCGGCGGCGGGGCGAGCGGGCGCAACACGGCGATCATTCGCGCCAACTACCTGACGAGAGAGGGGATCCCCTTCTTCAGGGAGAGCCTGCGGCTTTACGAGGACCTCGCGACTGAACTCGATTTCAACCTGCTGTTCGACCAGTCGGGCCGGCTCGACCTGGGCCACACCGACTCGGCGGTCTTCGGCCTGCGCATGCGTACGGGCATGAACAGGCTGCTCGGAGTCGATAGCCGGATGATCGGCCCGTCAGAGATCAAGGAACTGGTCCCGGCCATCGACCTTCGCAAGGGCAAGCACCTGCCGGTCCTCGCGGCGCTGTATCAGTCGTCAGCGGGTGTTGTGCGGCACGACGCGGTGGTCTGGGGATATGGCCGCGGGGCCGATCGGCTGGGTGTCGAGATTCATCCGTTCACCGAGGTGACGGGCATCGTCAGAGAAGGCGGTCGTGTTGTCGGCGTCGACGTTGGCGGCCACAGGGTCCGCGCGGACGTCGTGATGAGCGCAACTGCCGGGTGGAGCTCGAACATTGCACGGATGGTCGATCTCACACTGCCCCTTGTAACGCACCCTCTGCAGGCGTTCGTGACGGAGCCCCTGAAGCCGTTCATCAACAAGTCCATTTCATCGGCAAACCTGCATGTCTACGTGTACCAGAGCGACCGTGGCGAGGTGGTGGTCGGCGGCGGTGTCGATCCGTATTCGAGTTACAGCCAGCGCTCAACCCTTCACACACTGGAAGAACTGGCCGCCAATACGCTCGAACTGTTCCCGTTCCTGCGGGGGGTGAACGTGCTGCGACAGTGGGCAGGCCTCTGCGATATGAGTCCGGACTACGCGCCGATCATGGGCGAGGTTGACGGCCTGCCCGGTTTCATGCTGTCGTGCGGCTGGGGTACGTGGGGGTTCAAGGCGGGGCCAATCGGTGGCTTTACGATGGCCGAACTGATCGCCACGGGCAGGACGCCCAACCTGATAAAGCCGTTCAATCTGCGGCGGTTCGCCGAAGGAAAACTCGTGAACGAACGTGCGGCCGCCCCCGCGGCCGCGGTCCATTAGCCTGTGACCCTTTTCGGGAGGTCAGGCGTGGTGGCGTTGGTCAAGGCGTGGACGTTTTTTTACGGCTGACCTGGTTGGTCTAAACTGCCGCTGTTAGCCCGACTTGCGGCAATCCGTTGTCGCTGAATAAATTCAAATAGGCGAACAGGACATCACTTTGCAGAACATAACTCCACCGGCAGACGAAGACCTTGCATATGTGATCGGTCCGTACCAGGAACCGATCGCCCGGGTGCAGCCCGGAGAGACCTTTCAGGTTTCGACCCTGGACGCGTTTGGCAATCGGATCGACTCGCCCGACCTGGACCTGGCAGAGATTATCAAGCTTCCCTACGTGAACCCGTGCACCGGCCCGATATACATCGAGGGTGCTGCGCCAGGCGACACGCTTGCGGTGACAATCGATGAGATCTCGATCACGCGGGACTACGCTGTGAGCTGTCTGATCCCGGAGTTTGGCGGACTGTGCGGCACCGTCTACACCCGTGTGCTGAACGAGCCGCTGCCGCAGCGCATCATGTTGCATCCGATCGATGAGGCCGGGATGGTCCATGACCCCAACCTCGACATACTGCCGATACCCGTTGAGCCGTTTTACGGAACTATTGGGACATCTCCGGCGCTGGAGGCGATATCGACCCTTTCTCCAGGCTTCCACGGTGGAAACATGGACGCGGCGGACATCTGTCCCGGCAATACCGTGTACCTGCCGGTCAACGTGGAGGGAGCGCTGCTGTTCGTGGGAGATGGGCATGCCGCGCAGGGCGATGCCGAGGTGTGCGGGGTTGCGGCAGAGGTCCCGATGATCGG
>JADFLG010000088.1 GCA_022564545.1 Chloroflexota bacterium
AATCATCGACGACAGCATCTATCAGTGGCCGGTCGTCAAGATTCCGGTAAGCCTGCACACTGATTTAAAAGAGATTGATTTTCTCGGCGAAAAATTTATGGTGCCGAACCCGCCCGAGGAATACTTCAGGCTCAAGTACGGCCCGGACTGGATGACCCCGAAAAGAGCGGGCGGCTTTGAACAGGAAGTCCTCGATCTCATGGTTAGAACCACTGATAATGCGGAATCCGATGGGCTCATGCAACTGGAGAGCGATTATGACCCCCAACGGCACACCGGCAGCCTGAAGGTCGTAGATTTCAAAGGTCGACCGGTTGAGGGGGCCGAAATCTCGTTGGCGGCGACATCGGTGTTGACTGGACTGCACCGGTCGAAGACCAACAAAGACGGATTTGTATACTTCAGCCTGCCGGTCAAAGACGGGTATGTCCTCTCGGTCCAGTTCGGAGACCACAGTGAGATCCTCTATCTTGAGCATCTAGAACCAGATGTCGATTACCTCTACAGACCCGATCCTGACGTCCAATCGGGCCGGGCCGACGCCCTGGTCCCCGTGATTTCTGAACCGGACTGAGCGTGCCTGAACGTCGCCGAATGAACTCGAACCAGCCGGATTCGGACTTCGTTCGGATTGCAACAAACATTGTCCAGGAGAGCTTGAAATCACACGCGTCTATGTCGATATGGTGGCCGACCTGTTTCACTACGGTCACGTGAACTTCCTCAGGCAAGCCCGGCAGCACGGGGATTTTCTTCTGGTGGGAGTTCACGCCGATGAGGCGGTGATGGTCTATAAGCGGCGCCCGATATTTTCCATGGAAGAACGCGTGGCATCGGTCGAGGGCTGCCGTTGGGTTGATGAAGTAGTGCCCAACGCGCCGCTCACGATCGACCGTGAATGGATTGAAAAGCACAGCATCGACCTGGTCATGCACGGCGATGACTTTTCCAGCGATCTGGAAAGGCTCTGCTATAAGACCCCGATGGAGATGGGCATCTACCGGACCATTAGCTATACAGAGGGAATTTCCACTACCGAAATCATCTCCAGGATCAAAGCGGCCGAAGCCGACTGATGATGGCGGACCCGGAAACAGTCTTCGCAAAAGCAATAGTCATAGACGGACTCGACACCAGCAAGTGGGGTCGGGAAAGCGTGTACCGCACGTTGCGCGACGGGGGCGTGACGGCGATCAACGCGACGATCGCAATCTGGGACGATTACGAAACGGTCCTCCACACGATCACCCGGTACCTGGAGTGGTTCGACGAGTTCCCGGACCTGATTCGACCCGTCCGGACTGTCGGCGACATACGTGCGGCGAAGGCCGAAAATCGCACCGGAATAATCTTTGGCTGGCAGAACGCCACTCCCATCGGGAACGACCTGGGCCGGCTCAGGCTGTTCCATGAACTGGGGGTGCGGGTCATACAGCTCACGTACAACGAGCGGAACCTGCTCGGCAACGGTTGCTACGAACGCACAGACGACGGGTTGAGCCGGTTCGGACTTGCCGCCGTGGCAGAGATGAACCGGCTGGGAATCCTGGTCGACCTCTCACACGTGGGCGACCGGACGACGCTGGATGCCATCGAGAATTCAAGCGGGCCTGTGGCTATCACACACGCTAACGCAAGGTCGCATATCGACCACCCCCGCAACAAGACCGACGAGGCGATCAGGCTGCTCGTCGAGCGGGGCGGCGTGATCGGCGCAAACGCGTTTCCGATGTTCTTCGGGCACGGCTTCGAAACCGGACTCGACGAGTACCTCGACGCCATCGACTACCTGGTGCAAATGGCAGGCATCGACCACGTCGCCATCGGTACCGACTTCTGCATGGAGCAGCCGAGGTCGTGGTTCGAGTGGCTGTTCGCGTCGCAGGGGAAGATACCGGCCCAGAAGGTCGACTTCACGCCCGAGCCGTACCGCCACTTAAAGGGCTTCGAAAGCCCGGCCGACTGGGTGAAGCTGGCCGAAGGTCTGGCGGCCCGGAACTACTCGGAGACCGACGTTCGAAAAATCCTTGGCGAAAACTGGCTGGGGCTTTTCGAGCGGGTGTGGCGATGAACTTGGCGAAACGAAGTTGCGGTCGACCGACCGAGCAGCAACCACGCCCGACTCAGACAGGGGCGCCCTCGCTTTTACTACCAGTCATTCCGACCGGAGCGGAGGAATCTCACGTTTTCTCGATCGAGGAGTGAAGCCAAGCGTGTCGACCTCAGATCTCTCCGCTCCGGTCGAGATGACGGGGAGATCTTGCCACTGGCCACTCACACGTAACTCTGCCAGTGCTCCGGGACGATCGGCTCTGCGTCCTTGCCGATCAGCTTTTCCGTTAGCCACTTCTCAGTGAAAAGCCCGTCTTTAAAACTCGACCTCTCCGACTCGTGAACCGTCACCTTGCCAGCAATCCCGTTTGCAAGGTCCGCCAGCGCGCCAGGACTGTAAATCCCGCTTTCGTGATCCGCCAGCAACAGCGTTTCAGCCGTGATCGCCGGGGCATGCCAGCGCAGGTTGAAGTGGCCCAGAATGGCCGCGACCTCATCGCTCCGGTCCGGGTGCAGCCTCAGGTAGTCGTTGAACTCCTCCAGCGGGTACGACGATGTGGTCGAAGCCATTTCGAGGGTATCGAACAGGTAAGAAGGGGTGGCCACGACATGGGTGGCGCCGCTGTGGAGGGCGGCCGCCAGCAGAGCGATATCGTTGCCCCACGCCACGATCTTCGTCTTATCGACCTCCGGGCGTGAAACCAGGAAATCGAGCCCCCGGACCGCATCGGCCGCAATCCCCCGGTAAACGTAACTCCGGAGGCTTTCCAGACCGTCCGTCAACTGCCCCGGATACATCGCCGCGTAAGGCTTGTCGGAGTTCCGCATGCCCCGGCAGGCGATAGAGAACGTGACGTAACGCTCTCGAATGAAGACCGAAGTGCCCTGGGGAATCGTCTCGAGAACGCTGCCGTTCTTGGGAGCGTAGTAAATAGCCGGGAACGTGCGTTTACCACTGGCACTCCTGGCGCCTCTGGGGATGCTCAGGTAACCGAATAGCCGGTACGGCCCCACGCTTGTAATGCGCACGCCGTACATGTCGGCGAAATCGGTGGTGCGCATCGGTATCGGCTCCACCTCGGGTGCAACGGGAATGCCGGACAACTCCTCGCCGACTTCGTTCCAGAACTCTTCAAAACCTGCCGGCTGTTGCATCGGCATATCCCTAACTCGCCCCCTTCAGGTGCTTGTCGAAAAATTCGTCGATGACGGCGCCGTGCAAGTACCGGCCAGACTCGTGACCGTGGCCGTCGTACTCGTAGAATGTTTTGTCTTTGCTCGCTATTACACCGAACAGCGCATAACCCGTTTCAGGTGGGCAAACGTTGTCTTGAAGCCCGACGTTCACGATGATGGGACATTCGATGCTGCCGGCGAACGACATGCTGTCGAAATACGCCAGCGTCCTTTCCACGTCGTCCCTGCGCTCAGGATAGGTGCGGATGTAGTCGTTGATTTCCTGGTACGGGTATGTGTGGGTCAACTCGATGGCGTCCATGAAGCCACAGAGGTACGGCGCACTGACCGACGCCGCCCTGATTTCCTTGCGCATGGCGGAAATCGTGATCGTGAGCCCCCCGCCCTGGCTGCCTCCCACGGCGCCTATGCGTGAATCGTCCACCTCGTCCCGGCCCAACAGGAAATCGACCGCCCTCCATGCGTCCACATAGAAACCCCTGTACGAATAGGTGTTCCGGTCCACGATTCCGTAGGTGAGAAGTCCCGGATACCCGGGGTCGAACTGTGTGCGGCTCCTGACTTTGCCACGCGGGTTTACGGATATGCACGCATAACCCTTTGCTGCCCAATCTTTCGGTATTGGCGGATCGCTCAGGTAGCCGGGCGACGCGATCATCGCGGGCAGCTTCCTGCCAGCGCCTTTCGGCACGGCGTACCAGCCAGAAACGCGGACGTTGTCGAGACTGTTGTAGAAGACCTGGAACACGTCGATGTCGCCGGTCGACCTCAGGTCGTCCTTCTCGATGGTGGGGTCGAGGCTGATGGAATTCGCGTCGCTAAGGACATCGCTCCAGAAAGCGTGAAAATCGTCGGGCCTGGTGACGATTGAACGATAGTTTTTGTCGACTGCCATTCTTAATCCTTATCCGTGCGATCTGCGGTATTTGTGGGAACTGCGATCCAAATTTAGCCCCTTTTACGTGCATTGTGAAAAATTGTCAACCCGCGTTGCAATGCACGTTGTAAGAGTTCCCCGTGGGGTTTGTGCCAAAAATTGTCTTTCAGCCGGTGAACCTGGCTCACGACCTGAATGACAGCGACCGCACATCTACCAGGTACATTTCCCGGCCAGCGTGGAGGGATCAGTTGCGGTGAAGGAAAACATCCTAACCCGACCACTCGTCGTCTTGCCACTGTAAACGTGGCACGACGCCCGTCGGCAACCCGGCGAATTTGCCGGTGGGTTGAGGCGTTGAATTCTCCAAGACGTGTTCTTGGCCGTCCAGTCGTGTTCCTCTATCGTTGGCAGGGCAAACGTTTTCGTAAGAGACGCCCTTCAAACACAGTTCGGGTGATCGCTGACCGTACGGGTGGAATCAACATAGGCAAGACGTAGGATTTCACCACCGAGGCTCTCTGCGAATCGGCCCGGCGACTCGAATTCTGCTTCGTAAAGGATGCCTCCTCCGTAGGACATGCCATCCGTTCGCAAGATGATGTCGCCATCTACAACCGTCTCGAATATGGCACGAGGACCCGGTCGACCTCCCAGTCTGTCCAGTGTGTCCCGCTCGAGCCGATGGCCACCATGATCACCGGTTGACGCGATGGCGAGACCAGGACGGACCTCATTGACGATCGTCGCTGCCGTTCCGCTGCTGCTGCCGTGGTGAGTTATCTTCAAAACATCTGCCCTGAAGTCTGCGGATCCAAAAGCATTAAGCAATTCAACCTCGTAACCGCAATAGGCATCCCCGGTAAACAGCAGCCGGCTTTCCCGGTAGCGCAAATGGACGAACAGCGAGGTGTAGACCCCGTCACGGGCTCCAACATAAATGTGGGCACTGGCGTGGTCGGAAATAGTGACCTCGCGATGTGCGCTCAGCAAGAGGATTTCATCGACGTCGGCGCCGCGAGCGGCAACCGCATCGGCGTACCGCTGGCGCCAGCCGCTGCTTGAAATCCACTCACGGATGTCTGTGCGATAAATCGTGACGGGCGAGGCAACGTTGGGCGAGGCACTGCCAAGGATCGTTTCAATCGCGCCGGCGTGATCGAAATGTGGATGTGACGCGACGATAGTGTCCAGTACCGCGTCGTTCTCCTCGAGATAATCGATTATGTGGTTGCCAAGCCGTTCATTGCGCGGAACGCTGTTCGACCCGCAATCCATCAACCACGCCCGACCATTGTCGAAGGTAACCAGGACTGCCTCGCCGTGGCCGACGTTAAACGTTCGCACCTCAAGGTGGGAGGCCAGTAATGATGCCCTCCGCCGTTTCCTCGGCCGCGCCTTTCGCGCCCGGTCCTCAGAAATCCTCAAATACATCACTGCCCCCTTTTGACCCCCGACCGAGTGCTCCGTGCAGGCGAAACGTAGCTGGACATCCGCGTGTGGCGGTTCACTCATTACAGCATTTCGCCTGCGCCCACATGTTATAACGCAACGTCAACATGCGTGCAAGTAACGGAGTGGTGGTCGTCTTTCAAGGATCGCGACCGCGATGAATTGCCGGGGTTATTAACGCGGTATCAGTCGTCGATGCCCGTGATCACCTGACCTCTCCCGTGTGGAACCTCGGAGGGTGGAAGACCCTGTGTGCAGGCCTGGTTTCACGTCAATCAGGCGTACTTGCCTGTCAGCTGCGGCGTCGAGTCTTCCAGACCCCGCTCCTGCCTGTCCAGCCTCGTCTCCCGGCTCCAGGTCCGCTTGAGATCGTCTTTGATCTTGATGCTCAATCGACCCAGTCCCTCGCATTCCAGTTCGATCACATCACCGTCCTGGAACGAATTGAGTCCCCGGTGGTTGGTCCCGGTCGCAACGATGTCTCCGGGTTCCAGCGTATGGATCGAAGTGATGTATTCGACGCAACGACCGATCTTGTGCGCCATATCGTCGGAGTTGAAATTCTGCTTCAGCTCGCCGTTGTTCCACAGTCGAATCTGCAAATTCTGCGGGTTTGGGACCTCGTCTGCCGTCACAATGTACGGTCCAATGGGAGCGAATGTGTCACGCGACTTCATTGCGTGGAAAACACTGGCACCGCCCAGTCCGCGTGCAGAGCCGTCGATGAAGTTGGTGTATCCAAAAATGTAGTCAGCGGCATCGGCAGCGGCAACGTTGGTTGCCATCTTGCCGATCACAATGGCAAGCTCGGCCTCTCCCTCGAAAATCGTGGCCGGCACGTCGGGCAGGACCATCGTGTCGCCAGGTCCGATTATGGCATGGGGTGACTTCTGGAAAACGTTGATCGGAGCCGGTTCATCACGTGTGCCGTCTTCCATGTAGTTGACCGCCATGCAGTCGATATTGGTCGGCTTTGGTAGCGGCGGTCGCAACCTGACGCCTGCCAACGGCACACCGCCGGAGCTGCTCACTGCATCGTTCAGTTTCTGGCGATAATCCTCGAAATTCTCGATCAATCCGCCCATCAGGTGCTGCGGGTGGACGTGCGGAATACCGTCCACCACGTCCGAAACATCGACTACGTTGTCGCCTTTGAGCACGCCCAGTCGAAAATCGTCAAAGAAAAGCAGTTTCATCGCTCACTCCAAATCTGTTGATTTGCGGTCCCACTGGAGCCGGGAGCATACTCCCTGGCCGGCTTCCACGTTGCGTCAATTCTGCCGCATCAGAACCGGTTCGCCCGTTTTGGGCTTGCAGGGCGACTGGGCGGTTGAATCTGCAGTCGTGCGTGGATGCCGTTAAAGTAGTCCGGTGAATCAGCCTTTTCCAACTGCGCCACCCGGCATCCCGTACATAACGACCGCGCAAATGCGAGAAGTCGATCGCGCCATGATCGACGATTTCGGCATCACTCTGCTGCAAATGATGGAAAACGCTGGCAGGAATCTCGCCGATGTCGTGATCCGTACCGTTCTTGCCGGGCTCGGTGGCGGGCCGCGCGGCAGGCGAGTCGTCGTAGGGGCCGGGCCCGGTGGAAACGGCGGCGGGGGACTCGTTGCGGCGAGACACCTTCACAATCGCGGTTGCGAAGTTTTGGTTGTCCTGGCGGCTCAAGAAGATCGCGTTTCCGATGCCGTGCGTCACCAACTGAATATATTGCGAAGCTCGGGTGTTTCGATCGAGCCTGCTGAGAATGTCCAGAAAAACAAATCGTTCGGTGAAGCAGATGCGATCATTGACGCTCTCTTAGGCTACTCGCTCAGTGGATCGCCGCGAGATCCTGCCGCAACACTTATCCGGGCCATGAACGAATCGGGCGCACCGGTAGTGTCCAACGACATACCCACCGGCATCGACGCTACGACCGGGACCGTTTACGAGCCCGCGATTCTCGCCACCGCTACAGTGACCATCGCGTTGCCCAAGACTGGTCTGCTCTCCCCCGATGCCCGGCAGTTGACCGGAGATCTGTACCTCGGCGACATCTCCGTCCCGCCGGAGTTGTACCTGGCAGTGTTGGATATATCTGTCCCAACGATATTCGCCGCCAGCCACGTCGTGAAAATGCCTGAACCCGATTAAGCCCCTAATCACAGTCAGAACCTCGTTTTAAAGACTGCTTCGGCAGTCGGTTGATCGCTACTACCGGCTGGTTCGGGGGTAATCCGGCACGTCGCCAGCATCTTCTCGAAAATCGGCAGCACAAACCGGGCCCAGGCCGCCGACTACGCGACTGAACACGACCTGCGGTAATCCACGCTTCCCACTCTCCCAAACTCGCCCATGGCAAGATCTTGCTATGCGCGGCAAAAATACCCAATCCCGAAAGATCACAAGACTCCGCGATGGCACGCGTTTCTCCCCATCGCATATTTGAGTCCATCAAGTTCGCCGCCGACCGAACATTGGATGGACTCAAAGGGAAAACAAAATGCTCAGTGACAAGGCGCCCAACATCACGGCTTCGCGATTGGGGATGTTCGATTTGTTCATGGAGTGGCTCTTCTGTGATGCGGACCATGTGTCATCAGAATTCGGCGAGGCATTCCTTCCGATTGACAGACAGCACCGAGCCTCCGAAGACGTTGGTGAGATCGGTCGTATTCTCAAAGATTTCGCCGCTTTTCTTGCCCGTGATCGCGGACTTGTTGCGATCGCAGAACAGTGGGCAAGTCAGTGGACGCGCAGACCTGATCCCAGCGCAGTAGTCGCGGAGGCAATGACACGAGCCAGGTGTGCGATCCTGATGAAACTACTGCGACAACAGTTGACTGAGTTAGACGATATATTGACTCCAAATCTTCCGCGGTCGGTGTGCTATCCAGACGATCTGACCAACAGAGAAACAGAAGTTCTAGGAGAACTTGCCAGTGGCATGTCAAATCGAGAGATCGCCGAATCGCTTGACATCAGTATTAATACTGTCGGTACACACGTAAAAAACGTTTATTCGAAGACCGGTTGCTCAAACCGGGCGGAAGCAACCCGATTGGCAATCGAGCGCGGATTGGTGCACGAGAGCGTCCAGGCTCACCCAAATCACGCGTTTCGCGGCCAAAAGATCACCTGTTGGCATCACCTGAATGGGTGATGTGGCGCAGCCGGCAAGTTCCTAGGATAGCCGAAGCTGCGTGCTGGCCTGTTCGAACCAATGGCTGACCAGGCTGGCGCGTGGTTAATCGAATCCTTGACTTGTAAACAAGAGGAGTCGGCCATGGCCACGCTCACACGTATGTACTCGACGCGCCAGCATTCGAGGCTGGCGCTGGTTTTCGGATTACTTATCCTCGCCGCCCTGGTTTTTACCGCCTGTTCCGGCAGCGATGAACCCGAAGATCAGGTAATCGAACCAACCGCGACAACAGCTATAAGCACTGCGTCGGTCGAACCGACCGCCACGGCTTCGGCACCCAGCGCAACGCAGTCCGCACCAACAACGCAGGAAGCGTCACCGACGGCGACTGCAGTTCCTCCATCGCAAACGGCAACCCCGCCCGCACAGCCAGCTTCCACGCCGGAGCCGGAAATAGACAGGTCGGTGGTCACCTATATCGACGTTTCGGATCCCGTTGACCACCTGCTCGCAGCTGCCGGCGAATTGCTTGTCGGCAGTACCAGATCGGGCTTCCTCTCGAGAAGGTCCATTCCTTCCGGTGAAAGCATCGGGTCGATCCGTGGCGGCCGCGAAGGCGTCCGGGATATCGCGTTCGATGGCGAAAACCTGTGGACCGCCGACTTATCAGCGAGTCAGGTCAGGAAGACCAGCCCCGATGGCACCGATCTGGGTCGATTTGACGTGAGATCGCCCGAGGGAATTGTTTTTGACGGCGCTTCCATCTGGGTCACAAACTCAAACCGGGGGACTGTGACCAACCTGGCACTCGACGGATCAGAGATCGGCGTTTATGACGCGGGCCCGTTCCCAAAGCAGATCACATTCGATGGGACAGACATATGGGTGACGAATGCGATTGACGAAAGTGTCTCTCGGATTTCTCAGTCTGGCGAACTGTTAGAGACCATCTACCTGGGAGTCGGTCGTTCTACGGCCGGCATAGTTGCTGATGAGAAATACGTCTGGGTGGCGAACGGCTTTTATTTCCTGACGAGAATTCCACTCGATGACGCGCCGATTCGCGAGTTTGTGGTTGGTCGAATTTCCGGGGGCGGCCCCCTGGCGCTTGATGACGACTCGGTTTACATGGGCCATCGCCAGGGTGAAGATTTCGGATCGGTAACCAGGTTGAGTCACGACGGGGACTGGCTGTCGACAGTAATTATTGGCGGTGACGACCCGACTAGCATCGAGGTGATTGATGGCGTTGTCTATGTCGGGCTTGACGTAGGTGCCCAGGTCGCCGTTGTCCACCCCGAAGCTATGGCATCAGGTGCTCCGACAGTACCCGACGGTGTAGTTGAAATTGAGGTAACGATCGAAGGCAGGGAAGCGACCGTCACGGGAATCCTGACGAAGCCGGCCGGCCCAGGACCGCATCCGGCCGTCCTGTTTGTAAATGGGGCCGGTTCTGACAATCGTGATGGGATATTCACATGGCGTCAGGTGCGAGAGGCTGATCATCACCATGCCCAACAGGGGATAGCGACACTCAGGCTCGACGACCGGGGAATCGGCATGTCAACAGGAAAAGTCCTCGACACCACGATCGCCTCGCGGATTGTGGACTCGATCGACGCGTTCGAGTTTCTAAAGGCACAAGACGGAATCGATCCCGCAAAGGTAGGCCTCTTAGGGCACAGCGAGGGCGGGGCCGTGGTAGCAGCTGTCGCGGCGCAGATTGAAGTGGCATTCGTAGTCTCGATTGCCGGTCCAGTTGCCCCGATTAAAGATGTGTTGCGGCTACAGACGCAGCGGCTCCTCGAAGCTGACGGATCTCCCGAATCGTACGTCAACTCCGTTCTCGAAGATACCGCATTCGCTCATAACGCCATACTGACCGGTGAAAACCTCGAAGAACTCGAACAGCTAATTGAACTCGGTTCGGTGATCATCATCGCCCCGGACTACATCATGGCAGACGAAAAAGAACTGGTCACGATCTGGTTCCAGGACTTCTTGAAATACGACCCGGGGCCCAGCTGGGCAGCGGTGGAAGAACCGATTCTGGCGATATTCGGGGAGAAAGACTGGATTGTCCCGACCGAGCAAAATGAACCGCTCCTGCGGGAAATCCTGACGAACTCTGGACACACGAATCACCACATCCAGATATTGCCGGGTGCGAACCACTTTTTCCAGCCGGCAGAAACCGGATCGATCGGTGAGATCGGCACGAACCCACGGGAGTTCATTCCGGGATTCCTCGACCTGATCAGCAGCTGGATCAACGACCAGGTTGGCGGCGGATAGGGCCCTCCGAACCTGTTCGTCACACCTTGAAACGGCCCCGGCCACCTGGTCGGGGCCGATTGCCGTTCAGAACCTCGTTTTAAAGACTGCTTCGCCGGTGGGTTGATCGGTTCCGCTGGCTGACTCAGAGGTCATCCAGATTCGGTCACCCTCTTCGAAGACGAAGTCGAACTCGCCGGCCCATTTGCCCTCGGGATTTACGTTGAACGCACCGATGAGCAGGACCTGATCGCCGCGGGTGGTCCACAGGTGGTACAACTGCGAATCGTCGAGCCTGTCAAAGCCGCCCAGCGAAACCTCGGCACCCGGATCGCCCAGCACCGTTTCGACTCGAAGCCAGTCGCTATCCTGGCCCCGGTAAAAATGGACGAATTTTTCGGGAGATTCGGCACCCTGCAGCGTGACGTTCCATACGGCCATCGCCACGAGTGCAAGCGCGAGAACCGCGGCGATCGGATTTACGGCAAGGAGCCGTCGAAGCCACGGTCGACGAGGCGTGCCGCGTTCCCGTTGAACGCCGGCCGTCGCACCGGCGGTATGGGCCATGATCCTCGCTTTGAGCGCCGCGGGCGGTTCAACCGATTTGGACCCCGATGCTATAAGTGCCGCCGAGGCAGTGAGAGCTGCGACCTCTTCGTGCAAACCGCACCGGGCCAGGTGATCTTCAACAACCCCGATTTCGTGTGGAGTAGCTGTCCCGAGTACGTACGCCGGCAGCAGGTCGCGGATTTCTTCACAGTTCATGAAGAGCCCCCCAAACCAAACGAATTTCTCAGGCCGTTGAGTGCAAGCCTGAGCCGACTTTTCACGGTCCCCAGCGGCAGGGAGGTCTTTTCACAAATTTCCGCATGAGTCATGCCGCCGAAATACGCCAGGTCGATCACTTCCGACTGTTCAGGCGACAGCTGGTCCATAGCCCTGTTGATCGCATCCGCATCGAGGTTTCTCTGGACCTCGTCGACCAGGTCGAGCGCATCCTGGCCGGCATTGGAGCTGACGGACGAGTCGGGCAGGGCGTCCCGCCGTGACCTGGCACGCAGCGCATCGACGGCGCGGCGATGTACGAGCGTCAACAACAGGCCATCGACCGTCCCTCGTTCGGAATCCAATTTTTGCGAGTTGTCCCATACCCAGGCAAATGCGTCCTGTACGATATCCTCCGCTGCCGGCCCATCGTCGAGAATCCGATATGCGAGTCCGAATGCCCGTCTTGCCATGCGGTCGTACATCTCTTCGAGTGCCGACGGGTCGCGCTGAACCAGGCGCGCCACGATATTTCGCCGGATGATCATTTCATCGGCGAATGCAATTGTGCTGCCGGTCGTCTGCCGGGCAGACTGTTTGTTGGGTTGGACTGCCAAGGCTGGGCTTGCAATATGTCCGGTCGTGGTCGCGCTTTCGGCCACATGTGGCCCCCTGGCGGGCACATACGGCCTTGTGGACGAGACCGACCTGACTGGTTTTCGCTGTGATTCTATAATCATCGGGCCTGTATGAGCGAGAGCTACATCGCGATTGCCCGGGCGATTGCCTGGCACTGTTGCTAGTAGTTCGACTGAGTTGCGAATCTGGATCACTCGGACGGTAAACTCCAGGAAATAAGTGGAAAAGTGATCCAAACGTCGGTCTAAACCGAACAACCTCCAGCGATCTCGATTATCGCCTGGTCACCAGGCGGCTGGAGGAATTGAACGATGAGCAATTTAGTTGTGTGGGCAAGGCGTCGAACCGGGTTGCTGGCACTTGTGTTTGTTCTGGCGATTGTGGTGATAGCTGCGTGCACGGATTCGGAAGGTCCGACCGCAACATCAGTACCGCCAACAGCTACGTCGACGACGGTTGCGGTCGCTCCGACCGCCACGCAAATCCCACCGACTGCCACACAGCCTGCTCCGACCGCGACGCCCATGTCAGAAGAAGACGACCCTGGCGCGGCGGTTGGTGTTCTTTCTGTGGAAGATTTCGGCGAAATTCTGGTTGGTCCCGACCGATTGACGCTGTACATCTTTGACAACGATACAGAAGGTGTTTCAAATTGCTCAGGTGGCTGTCTTGGCGCCTGGCCACCATTCCTGTCAGACGGCGATCCAGTTGCAGGTGACGGTGTTACAGCTGTCGTCGGCACGATCACCCGCGACGACGGCACGATGCAGGTTACGGTGAACGGCTTCCCCGCCTACCACTGGCAGAACGACGCGGCCGAGGGCGACACGGGCGGTCAGGGCCGGGGCAACGTCTGGTGGGTCTTCAACGCCGACGGCTCACCCCGGCGTCCGGCCAAGGTGGCTGCGGCTGAAAACACGGCGCTTGGGAGCATCCTGGTCGACGGTGCGGGTCTGACGCTCTACATCTTTGACAACGATACAGAAGGTGTTTCGAACTGTTCGGGTGGTTGCCTTGGTGCCTGGCCG
>JADFLG010000183.1 GCA_022564545.1 Chloroflexota bacterium
TCATAGAGCCATTTGATTCGCGAATCTCGGAATATGCCAACGGAACCGGACGGAATCTGCGTGCCGAATTGCGGATGTCGGCTGACAGTTAACTCATGTTGCGTATTCCGTCTGGATGTCCGGCTTGCCTGACGGGATCCCGAACCGGGACTCCGCGGGGCACGCCAGTGCGTCGAGGACCACTGTGCAGTGCATCGTTTCCACATGTGCCATCCGCCACTTGACCGATCTCACCATTCCACCGGACACTTATCAGAGACAGAGAGGAACCAGAAAAACACGACCGGAAGCTCCATGACCTTGCGCAGGGTCAGACGGGCTGCTGCCAGATCAACGGCAATCCCGAGTGTCCGTGCCAACGGGCAACGGACACAAACCAAGTTACCGATACAACTGTCCCGTGCAAGCCGGGACTTCGCGTGAGATGAGGCCCGGAACGGGAGACCGCCGGGTAGTAGACCCTTCATCTCCACAAAGAAGCGTTCGACGCGGCACAGTCAACCACCTGTTCTCCCTCCTCGCGGGAGGGAGTCAGAGGGCCGTGTCACAGACATGGGAACCCAAGTCCCGATTTGATCGGGACGCACGGTTCAAGACGATAAGGGGCCAAGCAATCCGATTGCGCCCGCCCCCAGACGTGACACGATCGACGCCATACCAGGCATGTGAATCCTCACAAGGATCACGAGGCCTCAACTAAGCCGGAGCATCGACTCCGCTCACTTCCCGGAACCGGCAAGCCCGGCGGGACAGCAACTCACCGGGCAAGACGCCGGTCCAAAACAAGCCGTTCTCAGCAGCAGCACGTCTGGCCCTGCGCCAGTTCATGGAGCCCCGTTTAAACGTGGCACTGCCACCCAGCGCGTCCCGAGTGAAATCGAGGCGGGTGCCCACGCTGTGGGCGCGGGTCGGGTCGCGCTTGCCGCCGTTCCACTCTGCACGGGGCAGACAGCTTAGAGACGGCAATACGGATGGCCGGGCACACCCCGCCACCACGGGTCCCGACGCTGCAAGGCTGCCTCAAAATGCGGCGACCGGCGTGTTCAGTTCCTTCTCCCCGGGGAGGCGGGTGCCCACTCGTGGGCGTGGGTGAGGGGGAATTTCAGCCTGAAGCGCTCTCCGGCTCATTGCCTGTGAGCGGTGCCTGTATCTGAGAATCGCACATAAAAAGGGCCCCGCCAGTGTTGGATCACCGGCGAAGCGCGGTGCCGCACGCTGAGTCCCCGGCAGCGCGGCCTGAACACGATACAGCCCGCTGGCTCGCCATGGGCAGCGCACCTGGCGGGTTGTATCGTGTGCCTGTCCGGTGATATCGATTTGCTCCGAACGCGAAACCACCCCGGTAGCACCGGGGTGGTTGTGCTCACAGAGCCGACAGACTTAGGGCCTTGACAGTCCCGGGTTATTGCCTGGATCAGGAAGGCTTTCAATGATGATTTGGCCTCGCGGGTTCCCGTCTCTGGCACTGGAGTCGCGGGAGTCGCCGATCGCAGCGAACATGGAAACCATTTCGGTATCCCACCAGTTTGAGACGTTGTCGGGCATCCCCGGTGGGTCAGGTTGTGGGTTGAACGCCGAGGCTGTTTTGACGCCGCCAAGGCTGGTCGAAGCAACGACGGCTATCAGGACCGCGATCACAACAAATGCTTTTTTCAACTTGATTCTCCCCAAAATTTATGTGCTGCGGCTAACACCGCCAGGAAACGATATCGTGAGCGGAGCAAACCTATCGCATCTCCGGACGATTTTCCATGAACAGTTCGTTAACGCCAGCGACGATTCTGTGGTTAAGCCGAATGCGCCAGTTGGAAAATTTGCACACGCAACTCCGGCGACCAACGCCCGTAACCGCCATCGCCCAGAGTAGAAAGTCGCACACTTCGGGCGGTTCGACTGGAAAGGCGTTTCACGCTTACTCATCGATCTCCCCCGACTGCTGCTATGATCCGGCGCGGTCAGTGTCCTGGCTTATCAATTCCGAGAAGGATCAGGCTTGCGCATCAAAGAAGTAAAGACCTGGGCCGTTGCGAACCCTCCACCCCATTTCGGCGGCCCATTCTGGGTGTTCGTGAAACTGACTACCGACAACGGAATCGTCGGCTACGGGGAGGCATACGGAGTCCCGTTCTCCCCGATCAGGATCAGGCAGTTGATCGAAGACGTAGCGGAACGGCTGGTGATAGGGCAGAGTCCGTTCCAGATCGAGACGATCACGCGGACCATCTACTCCAGCGGCTTCAGCCAGCACCCGGAATTCACGATGGGCGGAGTGCTGAGCGCGCTGGAGATCGCCTGCTGGGACATCGTTGGCAAAGCGCTCGACCAGCCGGTCTACAACCTGCTTGGCGGCATGGTCAGCGACAGGCTGCGTTCGTATACCTACCTGTACCCGGAGAGCGGTCCCGGCAGCACGCCGGATAACGCGACCCTGAACGCCACCAGGAGCGTTCACACCGACCCCGATATCGCGCCGAAGCGGGCGGAGCACTACATCAACCTCGGTTTCACTGCGATCGGGTTCGACCCGGTGATGCCGATGGGTTCGTTCGACCCGCGGCAGCTTTCGCTCGAATCACTCGACAACGCCGAGCTGGTCACTAAGAACCTGCGGGAAGTTGCGGGAAGCAAATGCGATCTGCTAATTAAGACCCACGGTGAAATGACGACGTCGAGTGCGATTCGCCTGGCAAAAAGGCTTGAGAAGTTCGATCCACTCTGGCTGGAAGAACCCACGCCACCGGAAAACCGGAAAGAGATGGCGCGTGTTGCGCACTCGACAAGTATTCCGGTCGCAACTGGAGAGCGTCTTGTGAGCAAATACGAGTTCGCCGACCTGCTCGACAGGCAGGCCGCTTCAATCCTGCAACCGGCACTGGCACGGGTTGGCGGGATACTTGAGGGCAAGAAGATCGCGGGAATGGCGGAAGCTCACTACGCGCAACTGGCGCCACACCTTTATGCGGGCCCAATCGAGGCGGCGGCCAACATCCAGCTGGCGACCTGCAGCCCGAACTTCCTGATCCAGGAAAGCATCGAGACCTTTGGCGGTTTCTACGCCGAGATAATCAAAAAGCCAATCCAGTGGCAGGACGGGTACATCATTCCGCCAACAGACCCCGGTATTGGCTACGAACTCGACGAGGCCGTCGCCGACGCCCATCCCTACACCGAGCAAAAGGTCTTCCCGCCGACAGTGGACAGGCCCATCGTGCTCGAGTTGGACGGCAGGTAGGGCGATTGTCACCCTATTAACGCTGCGTCCTGAGCCGCTCACGGCAGTATCAGCGCAACCAGATTCGTGTAACGCCGCGCTGCAATCTCGAATTGACCGGTAAGTGGTACCCCCGGCGGGACTCGAACCCACAACCTAAAGATTAGAAGTCTTCCGCTCTGTCCAGTTGAGCTACGGGGGCGTGAGAACAAATCTCTTGACGTGGTGCCAATGGTGGTGCCAATCATGCACTGGGCATCAAGGCGGTTTGTTCGGGTGCTGATATCGATTCTAGTAGATCGGTCGTCTCAACGGCACCGGTGCATGTTGACAATTCT
>JADFLG010000089.1 GCA_022564545.1 Chloroflexota bacterium
GTCAATATGAACAGGCGCTCCCCAACGAGGTCCTGCTTCACAACCTGGAGCACGGCGGTATTGGTCTGCACTACGATTGCGAAGTCCCGTGCCCGGAGCTTGTGCAGGCCCTCGATGACATTATTCCCCGAAATCCTTCGCAGTTCATCCTGTCTCCGTACGTGAACATGCCGGGCAAGATCGCCGTGACCGCGTGGCGGCACCACCTCTACCTCGATGAAGTGGACGAAGAAGAAATACGCAAGTTCATTGATGAGTACCAGGACCGCGCACCCGAAAGCGTGCCAACTAACCTGTACTAGACAGTCCCTGATGTTTCTTGCAAAGGTCCACGTCACGCTCAAACCGACTGTTAACGACCCGCAGGGGCTGACCATTGCCCGCGCCCTTGGCCGACTGGGGTTCGACTCGGTCGAATCGCTCCGCGCCGGGAAGTACTTCGAACTGAAGATCGAAGGTGATGACATGACGACTGCGGAAGCCGACGTGAAGTCGATGTGCGAGAAGTTGCTCGCCAACCCGGTGATCGAAACCTTCACCTACGAGCTGGAAATCGTTTAGCCCTTGAGGGAAACCCCTCTCCACATGGAGAGGGTTTTTTTTGCCTGAACTCCTCCCTCCCTCCTTCGCGGGGAGGCGGGTGCCCTTTGGGCGCGAGGGTGGTCGGACATTGGCGCTGGGAGAGTTCTAACGTCGCGTCGGCCCCCACTACTTGTGTCAAAAGGCGGGCCTCACCCACACCCTAACCCTCCCAGGGAGAGGGGATTGGCGCTTCAGCCGGTCAGGGTGCCTTTCGTACTTGGCACTGCGTCCGGGTTTCGCTCGTCTATGCGTGAGGCGTCTCTCAGCGACCGGGCAAACGCCTTGAACGCCGACTCGATCACGTGGTGCTCATTCTGCCCTGCCAGCACCCGTATGTGCAGGCAGAAACGGCCCTCGACGGCCATCGCCTCGAAGAAGTGACGCGCAAGGTCGGCCGGGAACTCACCGACGTTGTTGTCGATGCCCATGTTGATCACGGCGTAACCACGTCCTGAAAGATCAAGCACAGCCTGGGTCAGGGCCTCGTCGAGCGGGCATGTCCGGTCGGCCATCCTCACGATGCCCTTCCTGTCGCCCAGTGCCTCGTCGATGGCCCGGCCAAGCACAATGGCGGTGTCCTCGACGGTGTGGTGAGACCCGGTCTCCAGATCGCCGTTGGCCTCCACTTTAAGGTCGATCAGGCCGTGTCGCGCGATCTGGCTCAGCATGTGCTTGAGAAACCCGATCGGGGTGTCGATTTCTGCCTTGCCGGTACCGTCGAGGTTGAGGGTGACCGCGATCTTGCTTTCACCGGTCTCGCGAACGACAGTCGCCACGCGGTCTGGCGCTATGCGAGCGTTTTTTTCTGACATGCCTGTGCCCTTGACCTCACAAATAATCCGAACGCTTGGTTCGATGCTAACCGTGGGAGCGTTCGCTAAACAATGCTTCTGAGAGCGTCGATCAACAAGTCTGTCTGTTCGGGGGTGCCGGCGCTGATTCGCAGGGAACTGTCGAGGACGCTCTGCGGAAACCTGCGAACAAAGATGCCACGCTGCGCCAGCCCGACGTAGGCCTCTTCAGCAGTCCGTCTTTCGAAGCGACAGAGCAGAAAGTTGCCCTCGGACGGGTAGTACGAAACGCCCTCCAGGCCGTCTATGGCCACTTCCAGGCGCCTGCGCTGCTCGATCAACGTCGCAGCTCGCTCCAGCAACTCACCGCGGTGCTCCAGCGCGGCCAGCACGGCGGCTTCACCGGCGACGTTGATGTTGTAGGGCTGCTTGATGTCCATCAGGTGGGCGATCAGCTCGCTCGAAGCGATCGCATAGCCGACACGGAGTCCTGCAATTCCTGCCCACTTGCTGAACGACCGCAGTATCACCAGGTTTTCGTACTCGTCCAGGAGCGGACACAGAGTGCTGTCAGAGAATTCGTAGTAGGTCTCGTCTACACAAACGACGACTCCAGTGTCGAGCAGCGCACGTGCGTCCTGTTCAGCCACCAGGTTGCCGGTCGGGTTGTTCGGCGATGCCAGGAACACGATGCGTGCTGAATCGTCAATGGCTTCCAGCATTGCCGGAATATCGATATCCCACGTTTCGTTTCGCGGGACCGAAACGACTTCTGCGTCGGCCAACCGCGCCGAGAAGCTGTACATACCGAAGGTCGGAGCGCAGTCGAAGACCTTCTCCTTCTGGCCGGGCCCGACGAACAGGCGCATCAGCAGATCGATGATTTCATCGCCACCCGCGCCTGCCATTATTCGATCGGCCGACTGCCCGGTGTATTCGCTAAGAGCAGCACGCAACTTTCGCTGATTTGGGTCGGGGTACAGGTGGAGCGGCAGGCCGGACAATGCTGCCGATACGCTGTCGAGCGGCCCGTAAGGGTTCTCGTTCGCGTTCAGGCGAATGACATCCTCGGGCTTGATCCCGGCCTTTTTAGCGAGTTCTTCCGACGGGTCTACCCCGCGGTAGGGCGCCAGCCTGACCATGTGAGGCCGCATGAGTTTTTCGAGTTGAGACATGTTGGGCAAGTGTGAACCGTCTGGCGATTATTCGCCAACCATGCGCCGGCGGCGGTATTCGGACGCTGCTGCGTGGCCATGCAGACCTTCAAGCTTTGCCAGGATTTCTGCATCTTTCGAGAGTTCGAGGAAGGTGGCGTCATCAAACGTCAGGACGGGCATGACCCTGACGAAGTTTCTTGCCGAGAGCGCCGACGAAAACCGGGCAGTCCCGGCGGTGGGCATTACGTGAGACGGGCCCGCTACGTAGTCGGCCATGACTTCCGCCGACCATTCTCCGACGAACAGACCACCTGCGTTCCGCACATCTTTTACCAGGTCGCTGGCGTCCTCTGTGAGAATGCACAGGTGTTCCGGTGCTGCAGCGTTGGCAACCTGGATCGCTTCGTCGGTGTTGGTTACCACCACGGCGACACCACGGTTCGAGAACGCCGACCGGGCGGTTTCGCTTCTTGGAAGGTTTTCCAGCTGGCGTTCGATTTCCGCTTCCGTTTGTTCGACAAACCCCTCCGACAGCGCAACGAGAATCGGCATCGCGACAGTGTCGTGCTCGGCCTGTGCAATCAGATCTGCCGCGGCAAACCGCGGGTCTGCCGATTCGTCGGCAATTAGAAGCGTTTCGGTGGGGCCGTACAGCCCGTCAATCCCAACATCGCCGTAAACCAGCTTCTTGGCAGCGGTCACCCAGACGTTTCCGGGACCGCATATGAGGTCGACCGCCGGGATCGACTCCGTGCCGTAGGCCAGCGCTGCGATCGCCTGTGCGCCGCCGAGCTTGAATACCCGGTCGGCGCCGGCAATCCTGGCGGCGGCCAGTATGGCCGGGTGCGGCATGGAGTCACCCGGTGCGGGAGTCGTAATCACTATCTCGTCCACTCCGGCGACTTTAGCGGGCACAACGGTCATTATCACTGTCGACGCCAGGGGGGCGGTTCCGCCGGGGACGTAGGCTGCGACCGATTTCAGTGGTGTGACTCGTTCGCCGAATTTACCGGTTCCGTCGCTCCAGCTTTTCGGGAGCCCCCTCTCCTGGAACTTTCGCACGCGGTCCGCTGCAAGTTCCAGGGCGGAAACGGCGGTCGGATCGAGTTCGTCGAGAGCCGAGTCGATCTCGGATTGCGGCACCTCGAACGGCTCCGGCGAAAACCCGTCCAGCGCGGTGTTGATCCTGCCGAGACCGGCGTCGCCCTCTTTGCGGACGATCTGAATCACCCTGGCGGCGAATTCGTCGGGTGTAATTCTGTCGGGGAACAGGCCGTTCCCATCGGAAAGGACCGCTTCGACTGGCAAATTGCGTTCACGCCGAAAGTATTCGATACCTGCGGCGGCGCCAACTACTCGTTTCAAAGTTTTTTTCCCGATTCCGTGAACGGCCCCAGCTTTTCGACGAGTTGGTCGTACGAATCGCGGCCGTCTCGGTATGCTTCGATCTTTTCGAGCAGCTGCCGGGTCAGCGCCAGTTTTTCAGGGTCGTTTGCCAGGGCGCGGCCGTTGCCAACTATCACCGCCTGGGACTCGATCACGATTCCATCGACCAGTATGCGCAGGCCGTTTTCTCGCAGCGTCGTACCGGTGTCCGTGATGTCGGCGATGATGTCTGCATAACCCATTACCGGAGCCGCTTCCAGCCCGCCGGACACCGATATCATCGAGACGTAGTTCACGTCGTTCTGGTTCAAGAACCGCTTCACCAACCGCCGGTATTTTGAAGCGATACGAAGGTCGCGCCCCCTGGCCCGAAACTCGAGGGTAATATCGGCAAGGTCCGCCATGCTGGTCACGTCGAGCCAGGAGTCGGGAACTGCGATCACGAGCCTGGAATCACCGAAGCCCAGACCTTCGTGGACCAGTACCGTATCTCCCCGTTCCAGTCGCGATTCGGAGTATCGGTCGAGCCCGACGATGCCGATATCGGCGCTGCCGCCATCGACTTCGATAGTTATGTCGGACTGGCGCTGGAACAGGATGTCCACGCCCGGAAGCGAAGGGATGTCGGCGGTGTATCGGCGTGAGTTGGCCCGCCGCACCGCCAGGCCACAGTCGGCAAGCAGCTCTGACGTCCCGTCGTACAGCGCCCCGGTCGACGGGAGGGCGAATCGAAGGTTGCTCATCGCTCACCCTGCCCTTCAACTGATACGGCAGGTGTTCCGGAAGACCCGGACTCTGACGGTCCGGAATTTTCGAAATCTATGGCCGCGCGTATGCCTGATGTACGAAGTTCACGCGCCCGTTGTATGGCTGAACCGACCGAACCCGATTCTGCCGGTGAAATAAGGGCCAGGTCGGAGGTCGGGTCGAGCTCGCGAGTGCGAGTTTCGACGATCGCGTCGAGGTTGTAGGCGAATCCGAGAGCCGGAACGTCGCGGTCGTATCCGAGCGCCCTGGTTAGGCCGTCATAGCGACCGCCGCCGCCAAGTGTCTCTTCAGTCGCATCACCGGCATATATGTCGAACAACATCCCGGTGTAGTAGGCAAGTCCGCGTACCAGGCCAAAATCGACGGTGATTTGATCGCGCGACACGCCCTCGGCTTCTGCTGCTCCAAGCACTTCACGCAAGTCCGAAATCAGACCGGCAGGAACCCCGGCTGACGCGAGGAGTTCGCTTCCCGCATCGAGCGTTTCGGCGACCTGACCACTAACCTGAGATAGTCGGGAGAGCATCTCCAGCGCCCGTTTGAAGTCCTCGGGGTTGTCGGCCTGGGACAATTTTCGTGCGAGTCTTGCGATGATCTCCTCTGGAGTCCGAGAGCCGGTGTGTTGCCCGAGCGGCACGCCGATCCCTTCGGTCATCACCCGCTCGATCGTCAATGCAAGACGCTCTCGGTCAGCAGCAACCTGGGCGTCGTCGATCACGGCGTCGGTAATAAATCCGAGCACAGCAGCCTTCTCCGATACCGCGTCGACCTGCCCGCGCTTCAGTTCTCCGATGTTGCTTACCAGGAACAGTTTGGCGCGTTCAGACAGTTTGAACTCAGAGAGTGCTGCCAGCACGACTCCGACATGGCCGACCACTACCCTTGCGTTGGTGATGCCGAGGCCGTTGAGGCCCTCCAGCGCCATCGCAATCACTTCGCCATCGGCGGCAGGCACTCGCGGACCGATTAGCTCGGCGCCCAGCTGGGTGAACTGCCTGGTCTTGCTGCCGTCCTCGTCTTCAGGACCGGCATACCTGAACACCGGCCCGTCGTACATAAGCCGCAGTGTCCCGTTGTCGACACCGCGGTCGGCTGCGAGTCTGAGGACCGCCGAGGTGAACTCAGGCCGCAGGCTCACATCGTATCCGCCGGGTTCAGAAAAGTCGTAGAGACGGGACGAGAGTGCCCCGCCCGACTTGCGAAGATACAGTTCGGTCTGTTCGAGCATCGGGGTTTCGGTCCGGTCATATCCTCGCAAGCCGAAAATTTCGCGCAGCGCCGAAATCGCTGTGTCGCGCGCGGCAAGCTCGCCTGGTCCGGCGTCCTGCATGTTCGGGAGCCTTCGGACGGGCTCGTATTGCGAGGTCATCGTGGTTCAGCAGATAGTGAAATAGACCGATTGGGTCATTGGGGCGCGCCTTTGCAGACGCCAAATCAAGAACGGGCACTCAATTCTAATCGAGATTTGCCAAATTGCCCCACTGTTTGAACCGTGTAATCTTTTGACCTGGTGACCTGTGGATCATGTGTGCCGATAATCGCCTGACATGAACAAACGTATGCGTACACCTGCGAATAGCCGAAACTCCAGAGTGGCGGTCGCCACCGATTCCGCGGCGGCTCTGTCGGCCGACCTGATCACGGAACACGAACTGTACGTGGCCCGCATGGAGATCACGATAAACGGGAAAACATACGTCGACGGGTCGAATGGCGACCTAGATGACTTCTATTCGCAACTGACTGAATCGTCTGAGGTCCCAACGACCTCGGCCCCCAGACCGTCCGAATACCTTGAACAGTTCCATGCTGCGGCCGAGAAGTCCGATTACATCTTCTGCGTGAGTTTGTCGGCGAGGCTCAGCGCGGCGTACGATTCTGCCCTTGTCGCGTCGGAGGCAATGGCAAAAGAACGACCCGGAACAACCGTGAGAGTGTTCGATTCGGAAACCGCAGCCAGTTCGCAAGCACTTATTGTTCTTGCTGCCGCCCGCGCCGCAGCAGGCGGTGGACGGCTCGAAGAAGTAGAAAATGTTGCCCGCACAGTTGCGGGGAAAGTCAGACTGCTGGCGGTCCTCGACACGCTCCATTACATCCACAGGAGCGGCCGGGTGCCGAAGATCGCCGTGTGGGCGACGAATGCGCTGAACATCAAGCCGGTCATGGAGTATTCAGTTCGTAATATCGGGGCGATCGCCCGGCCCCGGTCGACTCGCAGGGCCCTTGAGCGAATTCAAAAGGAAATGCTTGGCGACCTTGGTGGCAAAATCGCACATGTGAACGTGATGCACGCGGGAGCCGCCGACCGAGCCGAGGGACTCAGGACCTGGGCATCGGAAAACCTCAACTGCGCTGAGTTGTTCATCACCCAGTTTCACCCGTTCATGGGCGCCCACACCGGACCGGGACTGGTCGGCGCGTCATGGTGGGGCGAGTAGGGCGGTCCCCTCTCCCTGCGAGGAAGACGGGTGCCCTCCGGGCGCGGGTGTGGGTGAAGCACGCCAGCAGACGCAAGTGATCGCGATGCCAACGGACCGACCCACCCCGTTAGCTCCGGGCGCGCGATGCGCATTTGGTCGCCGGATGCAGTTCCGCGGGCCACGCCGGGGCACAGGGCAACCCACCCACTCCCTCCCTGTCAGGGAGGGAGGACGGTTTGGGGCGAGCACTGCGTTAGCCGTCGAATCCCCACACACGCGCCGCGGTCTTTCCGAGGACCCAGTCGACATCGTCGCTGTTCGCCCAGGCCGGATGACTTCGCACGCCCTCCAGCGTGTTTGCGTAGCCCTCTCTGCCAGCGCTCGGGGGGAAGTCGCTGCCCCACATCATCCGGTCGGCACCGAACGCTTCGTACGCCATCTCAAACAGCGGCGGGATGTTCTCGAACCTGAAACCCGGCAGGAGGACCGGCGGCCGGACCGTGATTTCTCCAAGCCCCGGGACCTTGATCGTGGTGTTCGGACGTTGAGCGGATTCAAGCGCCGACTCGAAATCAGTGTACGGGGGATCGGCAATCCCCACCCCTGCAAGGTGTTCGATCACGATTTGAGTGCCGGGGCAGTCGTCGATGATTTTCTTGAAGCTGGCGCTTGAAAACCGCTTGTCGTCACCGAGCGAACTCACCGCAAGTCCGAGTTCGCCAGCCTTTCGCCAGATGTCCGTGACGTCCGACAGCGCGGTGAACCTTGCGTCGGGCGCAAGTCGCACCCCGGCGGCACCCTGCCCTGCCAGTTGTTCGAGTTTGCCGAGTGGGTCAGGGTCCGCTGGATCAATCATGACGACGACCTTGAAGCGACCGGCGCGTTTGGCCGCTTCCTCGAACAGGTAGTCGTTGTCGTAGGTGCCGCCGTGCTGAATAAGGACCGCAGCGTCGACGCCGGCCCGGTCCATCTCGAACTCAAGGGTTTCGATGGGTTGGAACCAGTTGCGGCCAGCGTGGCAGTGGGTGTCGATAATCATGCGGTTACACGGCTTTCATCTGGGCGTTGAATATGGGGTTCCCTGAGCGAACTACGTTGCGATCGCCATGCCAGAGGTACCTACACCTGATCCTTCACTCAAAACAAGGTCGTCGATTTCCTTCTTGATCTCGGCCGACATCTCCCAGTCGCCCCCGATATTTTCGGTTGCCTCGGCAGGTGTGACCGAGCCAGCCAGCGCAACGCTGACGCTTTCGTTCGCCAGCACCCAGGCGATCGCCAGCTGCGGGATGGTCTTGCCGTGATCGGCCGCGATGACCTTCAGCTTCTCGACCACCGCCACATTGGCAGCGATGTTTTCCGGTCCCCAGGAACTGATGCCGAAGTTGGCGCCGCCCTTGCGCCAGTCATCATCGCCGAACGTCTTGTCTGCACCCCAGGTGCCCGTCAACAGGCCGTGTGACAGCGATCCGTAAGCCATGATGCCCATGCCGTTTTCCTTCACGAACGGCATGACTTCCGCTTCGGGCCGACGGTCGAAGATGTGGTACCCGATCTGGTTTGTAACGATCGGGCTCGTTTCCCGGCACTCTGCCATCATTGCGACGGAGAAGTTCGAGACCCCTGAATGACGGATCTTGCCGGACTTTTTGGCCTCTTCCAGGACCTCCATCGGTTCCGAAAACGGACGGTCCTTATCGGGCCAGTGGATCAGGAACAGGTCGATGTAGTCGGTTTGCAGACGCTTGAGACTCTCGTCGATCGAAGCTCGGAGGCGCACCGGGTCGGAGTCGGAAACTGTTGCCGAGCGCCGGTCGGGGTTGTCTCGCACCCACTCACGGGCGCCTTTGGTCACAAGAATGACGTCCTCGCGAAACCCCTTCAGGGCCTTCCCCATCAGCGTTTCGCCATAGCCCCAGCCGTAGACGGCCGCGGTATCGAACAGGGTCACTCCGTTGTCATAGGCGGCCCGTGCGGCGGCAATTGCATCGTCATCGTCAAAATCGCCGTACATCCCGCGGCCCATCGGCCAGCCGCCGTAGCCGATTACGGATGTCTCCAGCCCGGAGTTCCCAAACATTCGTTTTCGCATGTTCTGTCCTGTTTATTCGATATGTGTATTTTCGCCGTTAGTTCAAGTTGCTCAATATGAAAATTATTCGAAGGTGACCGTGCCTTCACCGTCTACGCGAGTAACTTTTCCTGTGCCAGTGAACGGTCCGGCGTTGATCGTCACTGACACGGTTTCGCCCGCCGCGATATTGAGTGCGGTCCCGTTCTCCTGCGCCTGCGCGATTCCTCCGTTGCCGAAACTCGTGCACGGCTCCAGGCCCGCGTTGTAGCACCTGCCGTACCAGGGATAGCCGTAGCCGCCGCCATAGTTGCGCCAGTACCAGAGGTATTTGAAAACATCGACCGGGTAGCTGACCGCCCACCCGAGGCCCGTTTCCTCGTTCAACAGCGCATACCAGCCCTCAGACATCCCGGTCATGTACGCCATATCCAGTGACCGGTCTGCCTTGGGCGGTATGCGAGTGAAGTCCAGGACCGACCCGTCTTTGGCGTTTACATTAGGCCAGTCACCTTCGTATCCCGGTTCAAGCTTAGAATTTGGATCGATGCTTTCAGGGTGGCTCAGCACCCGGCACTCGGGCAGATACAGCCTCGATTTATCGGAAAGGACAGGCGGCCCAAGGGCGATGTGCTCGAGCCAGACGATGTCGAGGTCTTCCTCGCCCTCGTTGGTTACCGACTCTTCGACCATCAGCACCGGCGAACCAGAAACCAGTGAAAGCGTCTTCGACACGGCCATCGGCATTCGGACGCTCTTCGCCGTGAACCGGACGCTAACCCGACCGGGCGTGTCTTCGACGACTGCCGCATCCCACGGAATCGTGTTCATATCGCCGTGGATACCGAAATCGGCGCCGTAAACGCGGTCTGCGTAACCACCGTGCGGGACCACGGTCTGCCAGCCGCCCTCGTAATAGTCCATCCATACGGAAACCGGATCGCCGGTCGATGGGACGGTGTAGCGGGGGTCCCGGACTCCCCAGGGAGTGCGCCACAGAAATTCGGTGTCGGTTGGTTTGTGAACGAAGCTGTATATATCGGCGCCCTTATCAGCCAGCACGGTTACGCGAACAAGTTCGTTCTCGAGGATGACCGTTTTCAGGCCGCGGTAGGTCCATGCGTCGGAAACACGGCAGCCGCTGGTCCGTTCGTCCTGGTAGTGCATTTGCTTTTCGTTTCTTCTGTTCTGGGGTTGTCTGGTATTGGGCTTGCGATGCGCAACCTCAGGCGATTTGTTCCACTACGAGCCCGGTTGTATCACGATCCGGAACACTTCTTTATCGGGGTCGAGCATCCGGTTGAAACCGTCTTCAATTGCACGGCTCAGCGGCACTGTTTCCGAGATCAATGGCTTTACGTCGATCTTGCCCTGCGCCATCAAATCGACTGCCGCTTTCATGTCGCCCGGAGATGCTGCCACAGAGCCGATCACGGTAATCTCGCGACCGACGATGCTGTTGAAATCCATCTCCAGCCTTGCCGAGTAAATTCCGAGCAACAGGGCCGTTCCGCCCCGGCGCGCCCACTCGATCGCCATGCGGGGGGTTTCTCTCGCACCCGCCGTTTCGACCACGATATCGGGGCCGACGCCATCCGTCAGTTCCATCAATCTGCCCGCTGCGGCCTGCTCGTCCCGGGAGTTGACGACCCAGTCCGCCCCGAGCACTGTAGCCAGTTCCAGGCTCTGATCGCGGATGTCTATGGCGATGACCCGCGCACCCGCAGCCTTGAAAGCCTGCAACGTGAGGAGCCCAACGGTCCCGCAGCCGATCACCGCCACTGTATCTCCGGCCTTCACACCCGACCTGCGGACACCGTGGACTGCGACCGTCGCAGGCTCAACCAGTGGGCCCTCGACATCGGAAATACCCTCGGGCAGCACGACGACATGGTCGGCAGGCCACACCATGAACTCCTCCAGACCCCCGTCCGCCATGAACCCGGCGACCGCCATGCTCGGGCACACAGACTGCTGCCCGCGTTTACACCAGAAGCAAGTGCCGCACGTGAGAACGTTTTCGACCACGACACGGTCCCCGGTATGAACGTTACCGTCGGCGACGCCCTCTCCCAACTCAACGACATGCCCCGATATCTCATGTCCGATAACCAGCGGGGTCTGCTTGCCGGTGAGTGCGTTGGGTGACCCGTGTTGCACCCACAGCGGTCCGAACTGCCATTCTTCAATGTCTGTGGCACAGATAGACGCGTTCGTCACGCGAATTTTCACCTCGCCGGGGGCAGGACTCGGTTCGGGGATGTCTTCGAGCCGGATGTCCTTGTTGCCGTGATAAACGATTGCTTTCATTTGTCGTTTGAGTTCGTGCTGGGGCGGAACTGAAATTCGCCAGAATCAACCAAAATCAGACGGCATTCTACACGCGGTGCGCCGGGCCGTATTTTGTGGGGTTAAGGCGTATCTCGTAACTCCTGCGTGCTAACATCCCGCCGCGAAGCCAATTCGACCCCGATGTGTCGTGTTGCACGCCGGACCGTCCGAACGACCCAGAACAGTCACATCAAAATAACCGGGAGCCGGAGATGAAAGCCAGTCCGAAGATCACGAAAGTCTCTGTGACCACATTCGAGCATGAACTCGAAAACGTTGGCAAGGATTACAACACTTTCAACATGGTTTACGAAGCCGGGTCGAAGCTGAAACAACAGGGCTCGATCCTGCAGATCCACACCGACCAGGGGATCGTCGGCGAGTTTCCTGCAGGTGGGCAGGGGATCCTGGACGTTCAGCAGGTGGCCGAATACCTGATTGGCAAAGACGCACTCGCCAGGGAATCGATCTACAACGACACGAAACGGGGCCTCCGCCACGGTGCGATGCTGGGCGTTGGGCTGATCGACGTTTGCCTGTGGGACATCGCCGGCAAGCTGTACGACGAGCCGCTGTACCGACTGCTCGGTGGCGAGAAAAAGCCACTGCCCGCTTATGCGTCGACCCTGCATGGCGATGAAAACGGTGGTCTCACCACCCCGCAGGACTTCGCCGACTTTGCCGAACAGTGCTATGAAATGGGCTACCGGTCGTTCAAGGTCCACGGCTGGGGACTGGCCCGCAGCAACATCCAGCGCGAGGTCGACAACGTCCTGCACCTGGGGAAGCAGTTCGAGGGCCGGATGGACCTGCTGATCGACCCGGCCTGCGAGATCAAGAACTTCGGTGACGCCCTGAAGCTGGGGAGGGCCTGCGACGAGGCTGGCTTCTTCTGGTGGGAAGACCCCTACCAGGATGGCGGGGTGTCGCAGTTCGCACACCGCAAGCTCCGGCAGATGGTCAAGACGCCGATGCTGCAGACCGAGCACATTCGGCTGCTCGAACAACACGTCGACTTTATCGTTGCCGATGCCACCGACTATGTGCGAGCGGGGGCGCACGAGGACGGTGGCGTGACCGGGGCGATGAAGATCGCCCATGCTTCTGAAGGGTTTGGGCTCGACGTGGAGCTGCACGGGCCCGGACCGGTCCACCGTCACATCATGTCTTCGATTCGCAACACCAACTTCTTCGAGCTGGGCCTCGTCCACCCGAAGGTCAAGACGACGAAGGCGCCGGTGTACCTCGGCTACAACGACGACCTCGATGGAATCGACAGCGAGGGCAACGTCTACGCACCGGACGGCCCAGGAATTGGCGTTCCTCTCGATTGGGACTGGATTCGGGCGCACCAGGTCGATGAAGGCGTTCTGGCGGAAGCGTAGGGATGGGTGGTTCGACTTGCCTTTCCTCCCTCCCTGCCAGGGAGGCGGGTGCCCTCCGGGCGCGAGGGTGGGTGAAACCTTGCATCACCTCTACTTGCTACGGTCGGCGGGCCTGACCCACACTGTACGACCGGGCACCCTAGTAACACTTTAGTCCGGGCACCTTGGTAACACCCTGACTGGCGTCTTAATTGTTTTCATTATCGATTCGTCGAGCAGTCCGATCTCCAGTGGTCCGTAGTATATGGCCCACAACCGCTCGGAAATCT
>JADFLG010000090.1 GCA_022564545.1 Chloroflexota bacterium
GGCGCCGATTTTGGACATTCGAGCCTGCACGTTGGCGACCTGACCTTCCTGCCCGGTTCCACCGTCCCGTACCACTACCACAACGAGGGTGCGGAGGAGACGCAAATCATGCTTTCCGGTGTGCTTGAGTGCTGGATCGACGGCAATAGAACGACCGTGCGTGCGGGCGACGCCGTGACCGCTCCACCCGGTATTAAGCATGCTTTTCACAATCGGACCGCTGTAGCGTCCCGCATGATCACGGCTTTTCCGCTGACGCAGCCTGAGACCGTTCATGTCGATGATCCAGAACTGGAAGATGTGGCGGAGCATCCGGCGATCGTTCGCGCCGGGACGCGGATTGCGCCTTACATGCCGGATCTGGACGGAGTCGAGCGGATCGAGCTTTCGGGTGATTTTTCCGGGGCGAAATCGACTTACAGCTACATCGTCGTGATACAGCCCGGCGCCGCCGTTCCCGTCCGGCGCCACGACCATGAAACGGCGTTGTTTGTCGTCGAGGGTCCGCTTGCAGGTGTTCTGGGGGACGCGGATGGAGTGGTGCTCGAAACGAACGACGGGGCGGTGGTGGGACCAGGCGTTGGCTACGGACTGAGAAACGAGGGCGTCGGGGTGGCGCGTGCGATAGTGATTCACCCCGTGGTCAACCCCGTGACGGAGTAGCGGGCCGATCGTCTGGCGCGGGGCGTGCGAGGCGCACCCGGGTGCCCGCGCAAGCTCCGCGCGGCAGCGTTAGTTGCCGGGCTGGGTTAGTATGCTGACTACAGTTTGCCCCCGAAAGAATCAGGCATGACAATTATCCGGCGTTCTGACCAGGAAGAGTCCACCCCGTTCGAGGGTGGAAAGATGCTGCTGCTGGCTGGCGCTCCTACGGGCGCGTCGATGGCGACAGTTGGCGACCTGACTGTCGAGCCCGGCACGAAGACGGTTTACCACTTTCACCCGAACACCGAGGAATCGATCTTCGTCGTGGCAGGCGAGCTGGAATTCCGGATTGGAACAACGCGGTTCCGTGCGTCGTCGGGCGACTGCGTGCTTGCCCAGCAGGGGGTTGGTCATGGGCTGGAAAACGTTGGCGATTACCCGGCGCGCGTCATCACAATTTACCCGACCGCCCAACCGCAGCGGGAGGCGTTGGGCGAAGTGGAATACACCGACGGCGACCCGGGCCCGACCGTAACCGTCCGGGGCGAGGTTGAGCCATACGAGTTTTTCGCGGGTATTACTCGCTACGACATGGTTGGTGATTTTCTTGGTGCTTCGTCGACTTACCTGAGCGAGTTGACGTTCGAGGCCGGCTCGGTCGCTCCGAACCACTACCACCCGTCACATGAGGAGTCGATGTTCTGCCTGGAGGGCGACCTGGTTGCGGTTTATGCCGACGACAATAACGTCCCGCTATCAGCCGGTGATTGCTTTACGTGCGAGGTGGGGGTGCGGCATGGGATCTACAACGCGTCCAGCGCCCCGGCGAAGCTGCTGGCGATTCACCCCGTGCTGAACCCGCCGCCGCGCGTTGATGTCAATTAGGTGTGGGTCGTTTAGCGCCGGGCGTGCGAGGCGCACCCGGGCGCACGAGCGGGCTGGGCCGGCACGTTTCTTGAGGGGGGCGGCGGTCGACAATTGTTGAGCGGGCTGAAGCTACTCGCCCAGGCGTATGCAGCTCATCGTGCGTGTGACCCCGTCCATGGAGTGAACGCGCTCGCGGACGATTTCGCCGAGGTCATCGAGGCTGCCGGTCTCGATCACGCAGATTATGTCGTAGGGTCCTGTGACGCGGTCGACCTGAACCGTCTGTTCGAGCGATTTCAGACCGTCGAGAACGGCGTTGCCCGTGCCGGCCCGGGTTTCAATTAGCAGGTATGCCTTGATGGAAGTGGCCATGTGTCGCGCCCCGGTTGGTTGCCCCCGGTTTGGTGACCCGCGTTGCTCTGTCTGCGCGCCCCGCGGAGCTCGCGCCGTCGCCCCAGGCGATTTATTCGCGCCTGGCGATTGACGCCACCAGCAATTTGTAGTGGGGCGCGAGATTATAGTGCGTGCCGGTGCTATTTGGCGATTTTTGAGGTTGACCGGCGAATTTCGCTCCTGGACTGCTCGACTCGGCCGAATTGGCTGGCGAGATGGTTTGCCGGTAATTTTTGGAGAGGAACTCGATTGTCAAAAATGCCCGAGACCGGTTCGACCGGACGGCCGCGAGTTACGCGGTTAGCAAGGCGCACTCTGCGAGTGAGAGTTTACGGTTGCTCAAGGAGTTTGCAGGTGATCGCCGGGCGCGCAGGAAGCCCCGCGGGGCGCGGCAGGGAGGATTTTTCGATCCGAGCAGGATGCACGGCGGTCGGGATGAAGGGGTGTGTGGTACGCCGAGTAGCCCGCTGGCGGCCACACCTTTGCCAGGCCCGTTTCCCGTGTTGTGGCAATCCCACACGGGCAGTGGCGGTCTGACCACATCCCAATGGGCGCGTCCGACGGTTATTCTGCCTCTGTAAGCCGGGTCGATGCGTCATTCCGGGGGCTTACCTGCGGCCATCCGCATCCGGGCAGTCCGGTGATACGTGCATGCGGCCGATTCTGCCCACTGGCAGGCGGCATCTGGCCGGGCACGCATATCCGGGGTCAACAACAGTGTTTCGTACTGTCAGAACTCGAACTTTATGACTACCAGACAACGTGGTATCACTGGCCTGGAGACGGCTATCATCCTGATCGCGTTTGTGGTCGTCGCTTCGGTGTTTGCGTTCACGATCTTGAGCACGGGCGTATTCTCGTCCGAGCGTGCCAGGGAAACGATCTTAGCCGGGCTGCAGCAGACCAAAAGCACTTTGCGACCCTCGGGCAGCATGATCGCGTTCAGGGGTTACGTCGGTTCGACTGAGGCGATCTTCAAGTTCAGCCTGGTAGTCGAATCGATCGACGGTGCGGACCCGATCGACCTGACTCCGCCCTACACGGCTGATGGTTCTGGCACAGACCCCGATTTGTCGGTCACGACTAACAAAACGACGATCGTCTACATCGACAACAACCAGATATTGCAGAACGTGCCATGGACGATCGATTTCCTCGGCAACGGCACCGACAACATGCTGGACAACGGCGAAAAGGCCGAGATCCAGGTCTGGCTGCTGAACCGCACGACTGGCACAACCGTTACGTCGAACAGTTCGGTTAACTACATGTCGAGCGGTGGTCTGACATCGTCGGGGACGTTACTGACGCCGAACGACCGGTTTACGATCGAGATTCAGCCGCCTACGGGTGCTGTGTTCTCGGTACGTCGGAATTTACCTGCGGCGTTCGATACGGTAATCAATTTGCGCTAGTTGTCGCGGTGTCGATTTTGGCTGTTCCAGCCCGGGTTGCGGTAGTTTTGGGCTCTGCCCAATCTGACAGGTTGTCGAATTTTCGGGGTCGGTGTATCAGGCCGTTTTCGAAGCCCTTCGTTGAAGACGCTTCCGGGCTAGTTTTACACAGTCGCCAATCATCTGTTCTGCCTTCCAGGTATCCAACGGTTTGGACAGGAAGTTGTCGATTCCCGCGTATTGCAACTTGCGTTGAATTTCGTGGGAGATGTGGTTCGACATTACGATCCCGATCAGCTTTTTGGCATTGTGGTCCCGCTTCGAATCAGTCAGCATGTTGGTCGCATCGGTATCGGGCAGCGACCATTCAGTGATCACGATATCGGGATCGTGCTGTTCGATGGCCGAGATTGCTTCGGCAGCGGTATCGACCTCGATGAATTTCTGGGACAGTCTGGTGATGATTGACTTGATGCAGGAGCGATTTTGTTTATCGGGGTCGACGATGAGGGTAGTTGAAGTGAACTGCCCTGGGGTCGAGGCCGAACCCTGTACGACGGCACTCTTGACGGGCTGATGAAGCGCTCCGTTTTTCTTGACCAGGTGGAATGCGACTCTCTCGGCGAGCTGGGCAATGCCAGTCGATTTCAGCACGAAGTCGGTCGTGCCTTTGTTGATGGCACCTTTTACTCTGGTGGCGTCGGCGGCGGCGGTGAACATGATGATCGGAACATCTGACGTCTCCCTGATGACTGCGCATGCATCAGTACCGTTCATCAACGGCATGTGCATGTCGAGGATGACCAGGTCGGGTTGAAACTCTTCGAACATCGCGATGGCCTCGCAGCCATCACGTGCAGCCTGGATTTGATAGCCCTCGTCGAGAAGGACCATCTCCATGACTTCGCGCAAATCCTCTGCATCATCCGCGAACAGGATTTTCGGCGCTGGCACGGGTGGCGTGATTGCGCCTTCTGAGGCCGGGCTTTGTATGTCGGTCATGGTGCTCTGCGAAGTCAGTGGGTCTTGTTCCTGATATCGGAACATGGGTATTTCCGTGTGCTACGTGAGTGCCGTCGGTGAACAGCCTGGTTGCCGCCTGGTTGCCGTCTGTGTGCGACCCGTGTGGATTTGCTGTCAGATACGTAATTGTCGTCGGCCATCCGAGTTGAACTGAGTGCCAACTGGCGCACCGGTGTGAGCCGACCGGCTAACCGGTGTGAGCCTTTGGGTGCGGCGACGAGACCCCCGGGAAGAACTGCCAGCACGTGATCCTACCCAGGGTGTGTGGGGGTTTGACGCCAGTGGCGCCCGCGCTGGGGACACAAATAGCAGCCGAGGGTAGTTGCCGGGCGTGCGAGGCGCACTTGTGGTCTTGCCTCTGAGATTGCGCAGAGCCTGTCTTACACACTCGGGGACCATCTTTTCAATTTTCGAGTTGTCCCGAGGTTTGTACAGGAAGTCGGTTATTCCGGCGAAGTGCGCTTAGCGGTGAGTTTCTGGCGAGAGACGGGCCGGGAAAGGTCGACACTCAGGTTGAACCGAACTAAATAACAGGAAAATGCGTGTTGGAAAAGATTGCGTACATTGCCATTGCGGGGGCCGTGGGAACACTGACTCGCTACGGCGTGGTCAGCCTGTTTCAGCGAGATGGCGTGAGCGGCATGCCGTGGGGTGTGTTCGCGGCGAACATGGCGGGCTCGTTGTTGTTTGGTTTGGTCTGGGCAATGAGCGAGGAGCGGGGCTGGATAAGTGAAAACGCACGGGTTGTGGCGCTGGTTGGGTTCCTGGGGGCGTTCACGACGTTTTCGACGTTCGCTTTCGATAACGTGCAGATGGCGCGGGCTTCCGAGTGGGGGTGGTTCGCTGCGAACCTGACGCTTACGAACGTGGGGGGTCTGGCGTTCGTGTACGCCGGGTTCAGGATTGCGCGGAGTATTTAGGTCGCCGGGCGTGCCGCGATTGTCCCGATTATTTCGGGAGGACACCCGGGCGATAGCAGGCAGTTCAGCGGGGCAGGGCGTTTAGTGCCGGGCGTGCGAGGCCACCTGTTCTCCGGGTGGCAGGTAGCCGGCGGCGGCTTGCCCTGGAAGGGCGTGGTGTGGCTGATAGAGTTCGCTTTTCGATTTGTGCGATCACGTTTGCTGCGGATTGGGCGCTGGTTCCAAATTTCGGGGGCGGGGGACTGCAGTTAAATGGGCGATTTTGATGGGATCTGTTCGCACCTCGACATGATCAGCGATGTGACACCTTCTTCGCCCGATCAGTGCTTGCAATGCGTGAAAATGGGCGATGAGTGGGTGCACCTGCGCCTGTGCATGATCTGTGGACAGGTCGGTTGTTGCGACAACTCGAAAAACAAGCACGCCACTGCTCATTTCAACGCCGACGGCCACGGGATCATCAGATCGCACCAGCCGGGCGAAGAGTGGTACTGGTGCTACGTCGACGAGGTGCTGTTCGAGGTGCCGTAGAGTGGCGAGGGGCGTCAGGCGCCGGGCATCTCCCTATTGTCCCCGATCACATCGAGAGGACACCCGGGCGCGCAGGGTGTGTCGACCTGCCTTTCCTCCACGAGAAGCAGGGGAGGACTATGGCAAGTCCAGCAGGGGCTGAACCGCGAGGTCGCTCCGTGACGTTGGCTGATTCTGAATCAAGTTGGCTCTGTTGACATGATGTGTGCAGACACTCTCCCTGGGGTTTGCTTTCAACATCTACGGGCTCAGGCCGCGGTTCTGCCCCATGGGGTCCCTCCGCTCCGGTCGGGAAATCGGTTTCACCTGGTCAGCCCCTCACTGTGGCGCGCCCCGCCGAGGTGGCGGCGCGTTGCCCGGGTGGGCGTCGCACGCCCGGCAATTAATGCTGGAGCAACTTCTCCCACCAGTCGACCTCGCTCCTGGTGGTGAACCCGAGCGACGAGTAGATCTTTATCGCCGCGGCATTGGTCGAATCGACGTCCAATTCGATCGCGTCAATGCCCTGTCCCAACAGATGGTTGAATCCCGATTCGGCAATCGCTCGGCCGAGCCCCTGTCCACGTGCGTCGGGCAGGACCCCGGTCATGCCTATTCGCCCGCGCTTCGAGCCTGCGCGTTCATAAGTTTGCGTCCAGCAGTAAGCCACGAGGCGTTCGCCGGAATCGTGAATCAACACGACGTCGTCAATTCTGGCACCCGGAGCCAGTAACCTCGCTTTAATCTCGTCCACGGTATTCGGCGAGAAACCGAAGTGCGCCTTGAACGACACGTTCTGCAGGTCTGTGAGTTCGGGCAGTTCATCAAGACCCAGCATGGTCCTTACTGTGAAGCCGGGCGGAATAAGTGCCGGGGCAGCAACGAGGTTGGGTTCGCTTCCGAGCTTGAGATATTTGCGCACTCGCCCCCAACCGCTACGCTCAACGTACTCGCTCAGGCCGGTCTCGTGGTCCCGCGTCGCGAGATGGGCCAGTGGGGCGAACTCGGCTGCCCTGTTGGTCGCCCAATCGAGCAACATTCCGGTAATATCCGCCCTGTTTTTTTCCGCAATGTTTGCAATACCGACTACGGAACGGCCGATGTTCTGCTCTGGTTCGACGATTGCGTAACCGGCGATTTCTGCGTCATTTTCACTCGCAATCTCCGCCAGGACCAGGTTCTCCTCGGGCCGCACCCGGGGGTATTCGAGGTCGGCTCGCAGGGCTTCGACGCTTTCTGGCCAGTCGCGATGACCATGAGTTCCCACATCGTTCAGCAGTCTGGACAACGCTTTGATGTCGGACCATTCAAAGTTGCGCATTTTGAGTTCAGGTAGTGAGGTCAATGCCAGGGGAGTGACTTGTTACCGGGCAGGCGACCGGAAAGGTGCCAGGACGGCCGGAAAAGTGTAATCCTGCGCTGGCACTCATGTGGTTATTCGAACAATCAGTCGATGCGTAATCCTTTTTTATCAGTGCGTCACGTGTTGTCACAATTGCTTCTCGATACGCAAGACGCATATACTTGGGGATCGCGAAACGCTGTGAACGGGAGTAGTACCTGATGCGGCGCGCCGAGAGAGCCGGTGGTTGGTGTGAACCGGTGCGTGCCAGTTTGAGAACTCGCCCTGGAGCGGCTGGTCTGAACGTTTTGACGTTAGGATCAGACGGTTTGCCACGTTACGGTTCCTTGAGTGGTCAGGTGTTCATTGTGCTCGTTCGTTGCGCAGAACAGGCATCTGGCAATCAAAGGTGGTACCGCGGGATGCAAGTCTCGTCCTTTGGATAGAGGGCGGGATTTTTTTTTGCCCGCCTGAAACTTGAACGAATAATTGAACCAGAGCACCAGTAACCAGTAAAAGGTCAGCAACAGGGTGCAGTTGCCGAAACAAAACTCGGCATCTGTGCCAGGGAAATTCTTATGTCAAGGCACCTCACCGGCAGTCAAATCGTTTGCGAAGCGCTCCTCAAAGAGGGCGTAAGCGTCATATTTGGCATCCCCGGTGGCGCGATTCTTCCGCTCTACGGCGTGCTCTCGCAGTACCCGGACCTGCGGCATATCCTCGTTCGACACGAGCAGGGTGCAGCCCACGCAGCCGACGGCTATGCGCGCTCTACCGGCACAGTCGGTGTGGCATTTGCAACATCTGGACCGGGCTCAACGAACCTGATCACAGGCCTGGCCACGGCCATGATGGACTCGGTACCAATGGTCGCAATTACTGGCCAGGTCGGCCGCGCCGCGATCGGGACCGACGCCTTTCAGGAGACCGATATTACCGGCGCCACAATGCCGGTAACCAAGCACAACTACCTCGTCATGCGGGCTGACGACCTCGGACGAACGGTCCACGAGGCATTCCATATCGCGCGGACGGGGCGTCCCGGGCCGGTGTTGATCGATATTCCCAAAGACGTCTTCATCGAAATGGGCAACTACGACCCGGACGAGCCCATCGACCTGCCCGGGTACAAAGTGCCCGGCAAGGCAGATGAAGCCCAGGTAGATGCCGCCGCGAAGCTGATCAATGAGTCGGAGCGCCCCGTGATCCTTGCCGGACACGGCGTCGTGCTGTCGCGATCGTTTGATGAACTCAGGGAATTCGCCGAAAAAGCGCAGATCCCGGTTATAACGACCTTGCTCGGAATTTCATCGTTCCCTGAAAACCACGTGCTGAGTACCGGCTTCCCGGGCATGCACGGCATGGCCTATGCCTCGCTCGCGCTCGACCAGGCCGACTTGATCATTAATTTCGGCAGCCGGTTCGATGACCGGATCGTTGGTGACGCGAAGCGATTTTCGGTCGGCTCCAAGAAAATCCACGTCGATATCGACCCGGCAGAGATTAACAAGATGATCACGGTCGAAGCTCCTGTGGTCGGCAATATCAAAGACGTATTCGGCCAGCTGATCCCGAAGGTGAACAAAACGACGCATGTGGAATGGCTGCAGCATATCGAGCACCTCAAGGCTGAACACCCGTCCCTCCGCATCCCGGAAACCGACCGGCTGATGGGACAGCACGTGGTGAAGGCGCTGTCGGACGTGACGAAGGGCCAGGCAATCATCACGACGGGCGTCGGTCAGCACCAGATGTGGGCTGCGCAGCACTACCAGTTCACAAATGCGAACTCGTGGTTGTCGTCTGGCGGGCTCGGCACGATGGGATACGAAGTGCCGTCGGCGATCGGCGCACAGGTCGGCAACCCGGACCGCCTTGTGTGGTCGATCTGTGGAGACGGTGGATTCCAGATGACCCTTATGGAACTGGCGACGGCTGTCGAGAACAATCTGCCGGTCAAGTACGCGATCTTGAACAACAACCATCTCGGGATGATCACCCAGTGGCAGGCCATGTTCTACGAAGGCGACTACCAGGCCGAGACATACACGGGTAACCCCGATTTCGTAAAACTTGCCGAAGCATATGGAATCAAGGGACTCCGTGCGACGACGCAGGACGAACTTGAGGGCGTGATTCGTGAGGCGAACGCCCACGACGGCCCTGTAGTTATCGATTTCGTAATCGAGAAAGTCGACGACGTTTACCCGATGATCCCGGCTGGTCAGAGTGTCGAGGAACTGATCGAGGACCCCAACTAATGGCCCCGGAGGGAAATCGTAACGGAACTTTTCAGAGGACGATCGCGGCACTGGTGCTGGACCGCCCCGGTGTGCTTGCCCGCATCGCCGGCCTGTTCCGCAGGCGTGGGTTCAACATCGCGAGCCTTGCCGTAGGGCGTTCAGAGCGGCCCGGCCTGTCGCGCATGACCTTCGTTGTCGAAGGGCCAGAGGAGGTAGTTCGGCATGTCGCCGCGCAACTCGACCGCCTCATCGACGTGGTTGAAGTCCGCGACATCACCGAACAAAACATCGTCTGGCGTGAACTGGCCCTGATCAAGGTTAAGGCCAATGCTGGCGAGCGGGGCGAAATACTGGAACTTGCCAACATTTTCCGCGTCAACGTGATCGACATCGGTGTCGAAAGCCTGACCATGGAGATCTCTGGCGGCCGCCAGAAGATCGACTCGCTAATCGAGTTGCTCCGAAAATTCGGGCTTGAAGAAGTCATTCGCACCGGCCGGGTCGCCACGCTGCGCGGGACCCTGATCGAGGGTGAAAAAGATGGCCTGTTCCAGTCGGACGCGAGCAGATCGACCTACACGCTGCCCACCCCGACAGATGAATCCGGGGCCGTCTGACGACGTTCAAAAACCAGGCTGCCGGGACGGCCGGCAGAAAACGAATCCACGAGCCCGAGGCTGAAACCCAGACATGGCTACTCTCTTCTACGACAAAGATATCGACGACTCGATACTGCGCGACAGGACGATAGCAGTACTGGGTTACGGATCGCAGGGCCACGCCCATGCGCTGAACCTGAAGGACAGCGGCTTCAACGTCGTCGTCGGTCTGTACGAAGGCAGCCGCAGCAAGCAGAAGGCCGAGGAAGCCGGGCTCGAAGTATTGTCCAACGCAGAGGCCGTAAGGCGGGCCGACCTGATTTCGTTCTGCCTGCCCGACACAACCCAGGCGAAGGTCTACCGTGAAGATGTCGAGCCGAACCTCGAACCGGGCATGACCCTGTTGTTTGCCCACGGCTTCACGATCCTCTATGAACAGATCGTCCCGCCCGAGGGCATCGACGTCGTAATGATCGCCCCGAAAGCCCCGGGTCACCGGGTGCGCATCGTGTTCGAACGGGGCCTTGGCGTGCCGTGCCTGATCGCTGTCCATCAGGACGCGTCCGGTAATGCCCATGACATGGCTGCCGCGTACGGCAAGGGTATCGGTGGCGGTCGCGCCGGAATTCTGGAAACGACGTTTAGAGAAGAGACCGAGACCGATCTGTTCGGCGAGCAGGCTGTTCTCTGTGGCGGCGTTAGCCAGCTTGTAAAAACGGCGTTCGATGTGATGGTCGAGGCGGGTTATGAACCGGAATCGGCCTATTTCGAGGTCCTTCACGAACTCAAGCTGATCGTCGACCTCATGTACCAGGGTGGTCTTGGTTACATGCGGTACTCGGTTAGCGAGACTGCCGAATACGGCGACTACACGCGCGGGCCGGTGATTATTGATGACCACGTGAAGAAAAATATGGAGAAAGTTCTCAAGCAAATTCAGTCTGGTGAGTTCGCCAGGGAATGGATAGCTGAGAACGACGAGGGCCTGCACAAGTTCAAGCGGATGCGGGCCGAGAACGCGGAGCACGGAGTCGAGAAGGTAGGCAAGGAGCTCCGGGACATGATGCCCTGGTTGGAGTCGACTACATAGTCACTCCTTTGTAACGGGGGTGCCGACCGGACGATTCGCAAGAAGTTCGCAGGTCGTCATTCAAAATCGGCGGTCCAGGCCATTGAGAAATTATTGACCAGCCCGCCAGACAGGTCGAAAGCGCTGGAGGTATTCACATGGCGCAACAGAGCAGTACTGAAGACAGAGTAATAATTTTCGACACGACCCTTCGTGACGGCGAGCAATCTGCCGGCGCAGGTCTTACTGTCGAGGAGAAACTTCGTATTGCTCATCAGCTAAACAAGCTTGGCGTCGACGTGATCGAGGCGGGTTTTGCGGGCAGTTCACCGGGCGACTTCGAGGCGGTGCGCCGGATTGCGAACGAGGTGAAAGGACCAGTCATCACCTCGCTTGCCCGCGCGGTAGACGCCGACATCGACGCGGCCGGCAGGGCGTTTGAAGGAGTAGAGAACGCACGTATCCACGTGTTCATCTCCGCTTCCGACATTCACCTGATGCACCAGATGCGAAAGGACCGGGAAACCATCATGGATATGGCCGTGCATGGGGTTGAACGCGCCAAAAGCTACGTCGACGATGTCGAGTTCTCGGCGATGGACGCCTCTCGCACTGAGCCAGAGTATCTCTACACGATGCTCGAGGCGGTGATCAGGGCCGGGGCGACCACAGTCAACATTACAGACACCGTCGGGTATTCAACTCCCGATGAGTTTGGCGCTTTGATCAGGGGCGTCATCGAAAACGTTCCGAATATCGAACAGGCAGTGATAAGTGTTCACTGTCACAACGACCTCGGGATGGCTTCGGCAAATTCACTTGCCGCAATCGAAAATGGCGCACGGCAGGTGGAAGGCTGTATTAACGGCCTCGGCGAACGTGCTGGCAATGCCGCGCTCGAAGAAGTGATTATGGCGGTTGAGACTCGCCCGGATCACTACGGAGTCACCACCGGTATCAACTTGAGAGAGATCGGGAACTCCAGTCGCATGGTCTCCTCGATCTTTGGATTTCCTATCCAGGCCAACAAGGCGATCGTCGGTCAGAACGCATTCAGGCACTCATCTGGCATCCACCAGGACGCATTCCTGAAGGAACGCACTACGTTCGAGATCATGGAGCCGGAGAGTGTCGGTTGGCGGGGACAGGCGCTCGTGCTGGGCAAGTTATCCGGTAGAGCGGGTCTCCGGGCGCGGCTTCACGAACTCGGTTACGACCTTACGGACGAAGAGCTGACCGACGTTTTCGTTACATTCAAGGACCTTGCCGATACGAAGCGTGAAATTACCGACATGGACCTTGAGGCGCTCATGTCGGAACAGCACCGCATGGTCGACACCGACCGCATGTACAAGGTCGGCACAATCCATGTCGTTTGCGGCAACGACACGTCGCCGGAAGCCAGGGTCACCCTGGAGTGCCCGGACGGTGAATCACGCACGGTCGAGGCGCGGGGCACCGGTCCGGTCGACGCCGTTTGCAAAGCCATAGACGAAGTGGTGGGCCTCGACATTGAACTGACCGAGTTTGCTGTAACAGCGGTGACTGAAGGCATTGACTCGCTGGGCGAAGTGACTATCAGGGTGGCGAAAAACGGCTCGGTATACTCCGGACGCGGTTCCGACTCCGACATAGTTGTTGCTTCTGCCAAGGCCTACGTGAACGCAATCAACCGGCTGCTCGCCATTGGCGCCCAGGACCGGTCGGCAAACACAGGCGCGGTCTAGTTGTACTTCCCACGGACGTTGTTTACAGATTGCAGGGAAGCGAGTGGCAGCAGCGCGCGCGCCGCTTTGTCATTGCGAGGAGCATGCCCTGAGCCTGTCGAACGGGTCCGACGACGTGGCAATCCCCGAAACCCGTTACGGACTTCTTCGTCTTCGGCAAGGGCAGTATTGGCAGGCTCGGTATGTCATCCTGGCTTGGATACGGATTGCCACAGCCCGCCCTGAGTTCGTCGAACGGGTCGTCGAACTCCTCGCAATGACACATATTCACCCTGGTCGTGTTCGCGAACACAATCTCTTCCGACGACATGACGGCAGTGATGGACTCGATCTCAAGACTGTAAACAACGTCCGTGGGAACTACATCTAGTTGATGGTC
>JADFLG010000005.1 GCA_022564545.1 Chloroflexota bacterium
CGCCATTTGCGGGCGGCGTCAGCTCAGGAGTCGCGGTCGGAGTCGGAGTTGGAGACTCGTCAGGCTCCGTACCTGTATCGTCACTTGTGATCTGAACCGTGAGGTCTACATTCTGGTCAGGCTCCGTACCGGTGTCGTCGCCATTTGCGGGCGGCGTCAGCTCAGGAGTCGCGGTCGGGGTCGGAGTCACGTCAGGCTCCGTACCGGTGTCGTCGCCATTTGCGGGCGGCGTCACGTCCGGCTCATCGTCGTCATCATCAGAGGTCTTCGCGGTAGAGGTCGTCGCGGGCGCATCGGGCGGCTTGTCAAGTAGCACACCAACGCGGTCGCCAACGCTCACCGCGCCGAATCCGACATTTTCGCCTCTTGACTTGACGATGGTGTCACCGTCCACGCTGATGGTTACGTTGCCGAACTTCGTTTCGAGCACGAAACTGCTGCCGCCCAGGCCAACAACGGTTCCCGTTAGACCGCGGCGGGTAAGCTGTCCCCGCGGGATATGGCTGGAGTCGTGTGAGTCGGCCGACACCGGCGCCGCTGTCAGCGTCGATGCCAGGATCAGCGAAACGATTGAAAGCAGAGCGATGGGTTTGTAGAGAGCTTGCATTACGTTTTTCCCTAAGCGCCCGTCTCGTAAATAATTACCAGCACAATGCTGGATTCGTCCCCTTCAGCAGTGCTGGCTACAACTTCGATAATGTTGGGACCTTCCTCGAGTGTTACGGTCGCCCTAAATGTGCCGTCTACCGCAACGTCGACGAACGTGTCGTTCACGCTCACCAGTGCGTCGATCGACGTTCGGCCTGTGACCTCAAATGTGGTGGTCGTTACGACAGCTTCGCCGTCGACCGGCTCCAGAATGTCCAGGAAGAATGCTCCCACGGCGTCAGGTGTTTCCGTGGGTGGGGCCGGAGTGGGCGTGGGTGGGATTGAGGTTGCAGTTGCAGTTGGCGGCACTGAAGGAGTGGTTGGCCGTGCTGGCGGAGAAACCCTTGTCGCCGCAGGAACCGTGGCGGGTTCCGGTCCGCCAGTTAGCGCAACAGTTGCAGGACCCTTTTCGCCCGGTTCGCCAACCGCGAGCTTGATAACCGGCTTGAACAGGAAACCCTGCCGTCGTCGGTCCACCAGCGATTTGTCTACTTCGAAGTCGAGACTTATGAACGTCTTTTCGTCGGCAACGAGTTCAAAATTCCCGACCAGCCTGATCTTGCCGCTCGGAACTTCTGCCGTTACGAGTTCGCCGTCTTTCTCGATCTGCACTTCGGTAACCGAGAGGCGGACCTGCGTGTAGTTCCCGACCGGAAGCTCCGCAGTACCAAGGACCGCTTCGACGCCTTCGAGGGCCAGCAGTTCGAACGTGATCTCTTCGTCGATAACAGACAGCCATCCCAGCTCGGCAACTGAGACCTCGATATTGGCGGTCGTCACGTACACAGCTGTGATCGAGGGGTCAGGCGCATCGGTAACACGTACTTCGAGAGTACCGGTGCCAGAAGAGCTGTCTGCGTTAGTCGGCTTCGCAATCGCAGTGGCGGTCGAGACTGGCGCAGGCTGTGTAGATATTGCTATCGGTGAAGCCTCTTCGTCGCCGCCGCCACTGCACGCAACAAGCGCCATCGCGGCCAGACCTAGCAAGGCCAACGACAATAATTGTTTGTTCAATTTCAAATGCTTCTCAATCGATGTGAATATCTGACGCGAAAACGTGCCGGGAGGTTCATTCGCAACTTGCGGCAGGCAACCATTCTAGTTTTCAGTGAACCTCGTCGGCACGCCGTCGATTAGGTATATCGTCCGTGATTCGCCGTTACCCGGGAGTTACGGCTCTGTAGAATCGCATTACGTACCTGCGGGCACCTATTCATACCCTTCTCTGCACAGGTTTACTGGACATTGGTAACTCCACAGCAGTTCGACCTTGTTCTAAAGAATGGCCGCGTGGTCGATCCCGCCAACAACATCGATGGTCAGCTCGACCTGGGGATCAAACACGGAAAAATCGCGATGGTCGCTGAGAACATCGCGCCTGATTTCGCTGACGACATAATCGATGTGACCGATCAGGTCGTGATGCCGGGACACATCGATACCCATGCCCACCTGTCGAGCCCGTTCCACCGCAACGTCGATCGGGCATACGGCCATGCAATGCTCGTCGAGTCGGGCACCACGACGGCGCTCGACCTGGCCGGCGATCCAACCGCAATGGCGGAGGGGATGCTGCGCCGGGGAGCAGGGCTTAACGTAGCGTCCCTGATGGGTTTGGTGCCCCATTCGACGATCACAGAAGACGATCCGAAGTCAAGTGTCCTGCGCGACGTTATCGCCGACGTGAAAAAACGTGGCGGCATCGGCGTCAAGATGCTCGGCGGGTACCACCCGTTCACGCCTGAGGTTTCCGCCAACGTAGTGAAAGAGGCTAACGACCAGCTTGCCTGGGTTGCGTTCCACGTCGGCACCAAAGACTCAGGCAGCGATATGACCGGACTCAGAGAGGTTCCGGGTATTACCGGCAATGGTCGCCTGCACGTCGCTCACATCAACTCGTACACGCGCGGAATGGTCGATGAACCGCACGAGGAAGTACGGGAAGCGCTCGGCATGATCGAGCGGATGCGATTGCAGTGGGTCACCGAGGCGTACCTGGCCCAGGCGAACGGCACCAACGGTCTGTGTGACGAGGCTGGCAACCTGGTTTACAACGTGGCCCAGAACTGCCTGAAAGCACGCGGTTATCCCACAACCGACGAGGGCATTCGCGCTGCTCTGCTCGATGGATATGGTTCAGCGCTTGTCGAGCGTGGCGGGCGGGTAGTGCTGGTCACAGGACAGGAAGCGGTCGACGTCTGGGAGGCGGCTTCTACCGACGCATCGCTCAGCTTCCCGGTCAACCCTCCGACAAGTGCGTTCACCCTTGCAACAGCAAAATACGACGATGGGACGTTCCGCGTGGATGCGATTTCGACGGACGGGGGGTCGCTGCCTCGAAACGTTGCGATCGAACGGACAATGGCACTCGTTGCGTTCGGTGCACTGAGCATGGGCGAAGCGGTGATCAAGTTGAGCTACACACCGTCACGCATGCTCGGACTGCTCAACAAGGGCCATTTCGCCGAGGGCGCAGATGGCGACATCACCGTGGTGAATCCCGCGACGGGCAGGGCTTCGATGTCGCTCGTTGCAGGAGAGTTGATCATGTTCAAAGGACGGGCCGTTGGCAGGGGCGGCACGTGGCTGGTCCTTGAGGAGGGACGCGCCGCCGCCGAATCGAGCGGGCTGCCGTTCGAGGTGATGAATCTAGAAAACAGCCGCCTATACGAAAACTGGAAATGACGTAGCAAGACTGTCTCAAAACCCCCTCTCCTCGGGGAGACAGGTGCCCACTGGTGGGCGCGGGTGAGGGGAGAGTCGTTGAGTAGGCAACACCCGTTCGAAAGTACCGATGCACTCGTCGAAAACCTTCCCCTCAACCTAACCTTCTCCCCGAGGAGAAGGAATTATTCACATCGTCAACGCATGTTGAGGCAGTTCCGAAGAAGGGAACTCCACCCCGACCTGCAGGAAGCTGGAAAAGGAAAATGTCGCTCAGGGACCGAATAGGTTTTGATGCCGGAAAAACACGGTTGGAAGACGCTGTGCAGTGGGCGATCGACAACGAGTTTTTCTTCCTCGACTTCAACGCGGACGCCGGTCCAAACCACATGGACACCTGGAGCGAAGACCGGGCCCGCGAGATCAGAAACATGTGCGAATCGAATGGCATTTCGATCGGGCTGCACACGCTCTCGGCGGTAAACGTCGCAGAGTTCTCGCCACACGTATCACGGGGCGTCGACGGGTATATGCGCGCCAGTGTCGACCTTGCCAACCAGTTGGGCTGCTCGTGGACGGTCGTACATGCCGGGTATCACTTTTCTGGCGATGTTGCCGAACGGAAAAAAGCCTCGCTCGACCGGCTGGTCCGGATCTGCAAATACGGTGCCGATACCGGACAGCAAATCCTTCTCGAAAACCTCAACTTTGAACCCGACAGGGCCGAAATTCACTACCTGGCCCACACGGTCGAGGAAATCCGTACGTATTTCGATTCGATTCCGCCCGAGCAACTGGGTTGGGCATTCACGGCCAACCATTCGCACCTGGTGCCCGGGGGGGTTGACGGCTTCATCGATGCTTTCGGTATCGAGCGCATCGGCGAGGTCAGGCTGGCCGACAATACCGGCGACTACGAGGTCCACCTCATACCCGGTGAGGGCACTCTCGATTTCGCAAACCTGTTCACCCGCCTCGAAAACGCCGGTTACAGGGGCCACTACTCGATGGCGTATGGTTCAGACGAACAGCGAATCGAATCCAGAGACTATCTGTGTACGCTGGTCGCGCAGGGCTAAAAGACACGATAATTCCTGATAAGTCGCCTGGTGTCTTATCAGCCGGCAAATCCCCCAAAAATGCCAAAGACTAACGATTGGAGAAGCCGTGAACCGGGTTGAAACGATCGATCCAGATGCGCTGTTCCCACAAGGCGCGACCACTCATGGCCGTTCGACCCGCGCGCCAGCCACCGGCCAGAACGGCATGGTCGCGTCGGCCCATCCGTATGCGACCCGTGCCGGGCTCGACGTGCTGCGGGACGGTGGCAACGCAATCGACGCGGCAGTTGCAGTCGCCTCGACCCTGAATGTCGCCGAGCCGTACATGTCGGGCGTTGGGGGAATCGGTCTGGCACTTGTATACGTTGCCAGAGAGGGTCGCACGCGGGCGTTGAATTTCTCCGGACACGCCCCGCAGGCTGCCAGGCCCGAGATCTACGACGAATTCAACATCGAGACGGGTCCACTCGCGCCGCTGGTGCCGGGCAACGTGTCCGGCTGGATGACGATGCACGAAGAGTACGGCTCGTTGCCGCTGACACGGCTCTTCAGGGACGCGATTCGGTATTCGGACGAAGGGGTGGCGCTGACGCCCTGGAGCGCACAGTTGATCGAGGAAAACCTGGAACGTATCGACCGGTTCGAGACGTCACAGAAAGCGATAGTCCTCGAACGGGCCGGCATGGGCACCGGGTCGGTGTTTCGGCAGCCGCAACTTTCGGAGACGCTCGCCGCTATCTCGGAGGGCGGTCAAAAAGAGTTCTACGAAGGTAAACTCGGCGATCGTGTGCAGGCGGGTCTCGAGGCTGCCGGCGGGATCATCAACCGAGAGGAACTCGCGGCGTACAGGGCCTTCTGGCAAGAGCCATTGACCACGAACTACCGCGGGTTCGAGATACGCGTGTCACCACCGAATTCATCCGGGTTCCAGGTCCTCGAAACATTAAATATCCTCAACCAGTTCAACCAACTCCCATACGGATCAAGCGACACTCTCCACCGTCTTGTAGAAGCGGTTTACATCGCTGCAGACGACCGTGCGAAGTATGCCGGCGACCCCCGGGAGGTCGAAATTCCGCTGGAACGCCTGCTATCGGAGGAGTATGCAGCCGAGAAAGCTGCGGGTATCAACATCCTTGAGACCTCGGGCCCACCGCCCGAGCGCTGGAACCGCTCACGCATCGACCATCCGCCAGAGGGCGTGAAGCCCGAGTACGCCAGCGGTCTGACGACGCACTTCGCAACTGCCGACTCCGACGGCAACGTGGTAACGGTCACACAAACCCTCGGCGGTGCGTTTGGTTCGGCTGTCGTTGCGGGCGACACCGGCGTTTTCATGAACAATATGTGCAAGTGGTTTGATGTCGATGCCGATCTCGGGAGCCCGAACCTGATCGGACCCGGTAAGCAGCAGGATTTCTGCATAGCGCCGGGTCAGATTTTCGAAGGTGCCAGCGGTAACAGTCGCGGCGGGGCGAAGGATTCAGGCAGCGGTCAGAAAATTCGTATGTCGATTTCGACGCCCGGCAGCTACGGGATTCTCCATACGACCGTCCAGATGATGTACCACCACATCGATGTCGGGATGAACGTTCAGGAGGCGATAGAGGCCCCGCGATTCCGCTTCTACGACGATGGGACGTTGATGTTGGAGAACAGGTTTCCGAAGCGCATGCGGGATGACCTCGTGCGGCGCGGGCACCTCGTTGCGGTAGCGCCCGATTGGCACAACGGTGTCGGCGGCGGCCAGGGGATTCAGTTCACTGAACACGGCACGATGCTGGGCGGGGCCGACCCCAGGCGTGACGGCATTGCGCTGGGTTTCTAGTGCCGATGGCACGTTTTCTGCAAGGCTGGAATCTGCTGCCTGAATCGGAAAGAGTCCACCGCAGATTTGTGCGGCACTGAGTAATCTTCTCTCTCAACCCGGCCGTATTCTTTTGGCTCGTGGTGGGAGAATAGATGGCACTGTGTTCCGAGGCGTGCTGGCGCATTTTCAGTAGCAGAACGACAAATGACTGACTCAAAAGACTCAAACGATGTCCGAGCAAGACACGGCGAGCTGACCGAGTTCCCGCGCATGGTGTTTGGCGTGATGGGCTCGGCCGGGGGCGACGTTCCCAAGTCGGCCCGCGATAAGACATATGCGCTCGGCGCGGAGATCGGGCGACGCGGCTATACGCTGGTCACGGGTGTAGCACCCGGATTGCCGCACGACTCGGTGCTCGGGGCGAAGTCTCAGGGAGGCCTTGTCATGGGCATTTCGCCTGCGCAAAATTTCACCGAGCACGTGGAGCGTTACTCATCGCCAACCCGCGGCTACGACATCATCGTTTACACAGGCAGCGGTCTTATGGGCCGCGAGGTTGAAAACATTCGAAGCTGTGACGCGGTCGTAATCATTGGAGGCCGTTCGGGCACGCTGGGCGAATTTGCGATCGCATACGACGAAGCGAAGCTGATTGGAGTGCTCGAAGGCACGGGCGGAATAGCCGACCATATCGACGAACTGCTCAAGGTCATCAACAAGGAGACCGGCGCCAGGGTGATCGGTCATCCTGACCCGGTAACGCTCGTCGAACTTCTCGAAAAGGCCTACGTGGATCATGTACTGCCGGGATATCTCGAGCTGCTCAAAGGCCACAACCCCGATGGCGAACTGGAGTGAGTGCCAATGGCATTTCTAAGTGGGCCTGCAATACGGGTGCAGGCGCGTCCGAATAGGGTCGGGCCGGTGACAGGTCCGGTAGATCCCGGCTATGTTGTTCGATCGAGACTGCCAGTTAATTTGTGCTGATACCAGGAGATAACAAGTGAGCGTCGTAAAGATCAACGCTATCGCGGTAGAGCCGGGTCGTGGTGAAGAACTTGAGAAGAGATTTGCCGCCCGGGCTGGCGAGGTGGAAAAGATGCCCGGTTTCGAGGGCTTTGAGTTGCTGCGGCCTGTCGAGGGTGAAACACGCTACTTCGTCTACACAAGGTGGGAATCCGAAGAGGCGTTCCAGGCATGGGTAAACAGCGACGCCTTCAAGGCCGGACACCGGCAGGCGAGGAAAGAGGGCGGCAAAGATACCGTAGCTCACGGCTCGGCGTTACTCGAATTCGAAGTAGTGATGAAGACGGAAGCGAGCGATGGTTGAGGCGGGATCCCCTCTCCCTGCGAGGGAGAGGGTTAGGGTGTGGGTGAGACTCGTCGTTGGACGCAAGTGGCGACGATGCAAGGTATCACCCACCCTCTAACTCCCTCCTTACTGGGAGGGAGAACCGGTCAGTCCGGTCTCCCTCGGAGGGAGAGGGTCAGCATGTGGGTGAAACCCGCGAACAGTCGCATGCCCCAGCGACGCACCGGTTCGCACGCCGTCTCCCGCCCGAGAACCGACCCACCCGCTTCGACGGGCTCAGCACACGCTCTAACTCCCTCCCTGCACCGGGAGGGAGGACGCGCCACTCACCGCTGGACCCGGCCTGTTACGTCGCCGCCTGCCACGGCCATGACTTCCTTTATTGAGACCAGGTTGAAGTCGCCGTGGAACGTGTGGGCCATTGCCGATGCAGCAACGGCAAAGTCGAGGACCTGGCGTGAGTCCCAGCCGTCGCGGGTCAAACCGTAGATCATGCCCGCGCAGAACGCGTCACCGCCGCCGACACGGTCGACAATGCGGACCGCATACTTGTTGCCCATCAGGATCTCGTCGCCGTCGAAGTAGATCGCACTCCAGTTGTTATCGTCTGCCGATTCACTCTCACGCAGTGTGATCGCGACTTTTTTGAAGCCGAACTTATCGACAAGCTCCTTTACGACCGGACGATACGCCTCGGCGTCGATCTCGCCCGTGGTCACGTCCACACCCTCGGCAGCGACGCCCAGGCACTTCTCGGCGTCCTCTTCGTTGCCTATCGAAATATCGACGTACTTCATCATCGGGATCATCGTGGCCTGCGCCTCTTCTGGCGACCAGAGGTTGCCGCGGTAGTTCATGTCGGCGCTGACGGTCAGGCCAAGCTGCCTGGCGGCCTTCGCTGCTTCTTCACACGCCGCTGCCGCGCTTTTCGAAATTGCAGGAGTGATGCCAGTGAAGTGGAACCAGTCTTTGCCGGCAAAGACCTGTTCCCAATCGACCTCACCGGGCTTTATCTCGGCGATCGATGATGCTGCCCGGTCGTAAATGACCTTAGACGCACGCATTGCCGCGCCCGATTCGAGATAGTAGGTGCCGAGTCGCCCCCCCTGCCGGAGGATCTCCGAGGTATCGACCCCGAACTGGCGGATGTAGTTGATGCAGGCTTGCCCGATATCGTTGTCGGGAACTGCCGTCACGAAAGTCGAATCGACACCGAAGTGAGCAAGCGAAACGGCAACATTGCACTCACCCCCGCCATAGCTCACCTCGAATTCGCGCGCCTGGGTGAATCGCTCGCGCCGCATTGTCGCCAGGCGGAGCATTACCTCTCCGAAAGTTACGACGCTGGTCATTTGCAGGGAATCTCCGTTATTGCCGAACTTGTGGGTGAAGATGGATGCCCGGGTGGTGAACAATATCCATATTGCCCAGTCCTACATCCAGATATATGTATGTATGTATAGCTGGCGAACGATCGCGAGATCACTCGGCCCCGCTCAAAATAAAGTGGCATTACCACTTACCGCCGCCACAGGCGGATCGACTTGATGAGTGCCACGACATCCCTGCTGCGTTGTTCGAGTTTGTCCCAGTCGCCGCTCTCGAGGATGTCGCTCGATACCAGCTTCGAGCCCATGCCGACGGCGAACACGCCAGCCTCGAACCACGGCCTGAGCGACTCCTCGGTGATGTCCACACCTCCGGTCGGCATGATCGACGACCACGGCATCGGGGCCAGAACGTCTTTCACGAACCCCGGCCCGCCGACCGCGCTTCCCGGAAAGATCTTGACGATTTCGACGCCGAGTTCCTCGGCTGCAGAGATTTCCGATGCCGTCCCGCAACCGGGAATGTACCCGACCTTCCGGCGGTTGCATACCTTCGCCACGTCGGGATTGGTGACGGGTCCAACGATGAAGCTGGCACCGGCCGAAATGTACATCGAGGCCGTTCCGGCGTCTAACACTGAGCCTGCGCCGAGGATTGCCTCTGGCAGTTCGGCTGCGCAGAACCTGTCGAGCGCTGAGAAGACCTCCCATGCGTGGTCGCCGCGGTTCGTGAACTCCAGCACCCTGATTCCGCCGTTCACGCAGGCCTTCGCTATGTTCTGGACAGTCGCAATATCGCCGTTGTAAAAAACCGGCACGACGCCGATTTCGTGAACGGCGTTCAGTGCCTGAAGCCTGGTGTACCTGGCCAAATCGGGGTCTCCTTAGCGTTTTCGACAAGAAATGGTCGAACAACAGTTTATCCACGGATCGGGTGTTCGCCGAACCGTCACAATGTAATTCTCCCGTCAGGTGCATCACTGTCAGTGCATTCAGGCCCTGGCGTGCCCTGGGGAGTCCCGATTGAATCGGGATGCGGCCTCGGCACGCCCGGCGACCAACGCTGATCGGTAGTAACCTCTTGGCCCCGGGAAGGTGGGAATCTGCTTGACCGGAGCCTGTATATATGTATATACATCGCGCCATTCGCGTCGAATTTGCCAGCACAACGGAAAAAACCGCTATGGAAAGTAATCCAGTCAAAGAAAAGCTGAAACGTGGAGAGCCATCGATCGGCACATGGTCGACAACTGGTGACCCGGCCGCAATCGAGGTTATGTCGCACCAGACGGGCCTCGACTGGATAAATATCGACTTCGAGCATAATCCGATCGATGTTTCGACCGCGGTCAACTGCCTGCGGGCGGCGCAGGACACCAACACGCCATTGTTCGCGCGCATTCCGTGGAACGACAAGGTCTGGATCAAGCGGGTGCTCGACATTGGCTTCATGGGGATCGTCGTTCCCGATGTGAAGACCCCGGAAGAAGCCGAGGCGGCAGTCCAGGCGGCAAAGTACCGGCCACGCGGTTTCCGAGGAATAGGTTCGTCGCGGGGACAGCTGATCTACGGGCCCGACTACTACGCGAAGGCCAACGACATGACGCTGGTTGTCGTGATGATCGAGGATCCGGTGGCCGTCGACTGCATCGACGACATCATGCAGGTGCCGGGTGTGGATGTCTGCTTCATCGGGCCGAACGACCTTGCGAACATGATGGACCTGCCGACCGGGATGGACAATCAGGCCCCGGAGCACATCGAGGCCGTCCAGAAGGTCGTCGATGCGGGCAAGCGAAACGGCGTAGCGACCGGGATCCATACCGGATCAGGCGAAGAGGCCGCCCGGCGTATCAAGCAGGGAATGCAGTGGTTCCCGATCGGGTCGGACGCCCGACTCCTGAAGATGGGGATCGACGGTCAGCTGGCCGCGATGGAGGCCGGTCTGGCCGGAGAGCTGGTGGCCGAGGGCGCAGAAAGCGGCGGGACGTTTTACTAAAGTCCCAGCGGGGCGTTTCCTGCGGGCCTGGAAGCCGGTTGCTGAACAATACAGCGCACACCGCGGACGAGTTACCGCGAAACACCGTCATTCCGATCGCAGCGGAGGAATCTAAGGTCTGCTCATTTGTGATGTGATTCCGAGCAGGTTGACGTTAGATCTCTCCGCTGCGAGACCGTCTCATAAAGCCATCCCGGCGACGATTCTCGGAATACCACAACGGAATCAGGCGGCAATGATGTATACGATTACGGAGTATCACTGACATTTGACTTCCATTATGTATTTCGGTGGGGTGTCCGACTTATGAGACAGGCTCCTGCGGTCGAGATGACGGGTTCGGCAACTCTCCCCTCACCCCAGCCCTCTCCCGAGGAGAGGGGGTCCGAGCGAGACCCCTCGCCGGCACCTACAGCTGCTCGATTTCGTGGAGTATCTCGCCTGATGCTGGGATCGAGTCTGTATAGACGTTCGACCAGCGAATTATTCCCTCCGCGTCGATGATGAAGACCGACCGGCGGGAGTTTCCTCGTTCGTCGTTGAATACGTCGTAGGCACGGGACACTTCACCATGCGGCCAGAAATCACTTGCCACCGGGAATGGAACGCCGTCGGGCAGGTCGTCGTCGTTCATGCTCGCCGTCCATGCCTTCTGGACAGCCAGCGAATCGCAACTGATCTCGATAATCTCAGCACCCGCCGCCTGGAACTTCTCGTAATTTGCGCGGAACCCGCGCACCTGGTTAGTTCACCCGCCAGTGAAGCTGGCCGGGTGGAACCCGATAACCACGATCTTCCCGCGAAAATCGGAAAGCGTGACGCTGCCCGAGTGGCTGTTCAGCGTGAAATCGGGGGCCGGAGTGCCGGGTTGAAGTGCCATATGAAGTGAGTGCTCCGTGTGTGATTTGAATCGGCCATCAACGATATTACTCGTCGTCCCAGTCCCAGATGCGCATCGCGTTGTCTCCGAGCAGTTTTGCCTGCTCATCTGGAGTCAGCCAGTTAAAGCCCTCCCGTACCAGGCGGAGCTCATCTTCAAGCGACAGCCAACCGTGGTCGACCCTGTGATGGCCCGGATAGCCCGTGCCCCACAAACAGCGTTCGATACCGAACGCGTCGACCGCCATCTTGACGACATCGTGCATGTCGGCGAACGGGAATACCCCATCCGACCGGCTGTGGACGTCGGATATCTTGATGTGGACGTTCTCGTGACCTGCCAGTGCCAGCACGGGCCTGTATTCGTCCCAGCCCGGTGCCATTTCCGGCATCGGGTACATCATGTGGTCGATCAGCCAGGTGATCCCCGGATATTTCGCTGCTGCGTAGTCGAGCTGGTGGGCGTTGCCCGTTCGATTGTGGACCTGGACGATTCCTGAACGCTTTTCGATTTGCCTGAACATCTCGGCGTTCTCAGGACGTTTTAATATCTCCACATCCGGGTAGTAGTCGGGGTGAAACCTGAAGCCGGCCATTCCGCGTTCGTCCATCCAGTAGACGGCTTTTTCGGCGTTGTCGTTTGCCAGCGGGTCGACCAGGCCCATCGAAGCAAACCGGCCGGGATAGTTGATGGCAGAATCTGCGACGTAGCCGTTGTCCCATGTCGACCACGACGTCTGGACAAGAACTGTCTTATCGACACCGTTGGCGTCCATATCATCGATCAAAAGCTCGGCATTGCCCGACTCGGTCGGCTCAGAGGTCCAGTTCGGGGCGGTCGGCCCTATCGGCGCGATCGGCGGCATCTCCCAGATATGCACGTGGGTATCGACAATCATGTGGGTGCAGGGCTCCTCATGCTGAATTCAGTTTTGTCCCGAACGTCGAGAGTGTAACCCGGCCAAACTAAAATTCGGGAAGTAATCGACGGAAATCGATCTAACCAGTCATTGAATCCTCATTACGCACCGAATTTGAAGTCGATAAATTGACGGTATGAAATCGAATGGGGTACCCAACCTGGTATTCGCAAGACTTGGACGCGTAATCGTGTACACGATGCTATTCGGCATCGCCGTCGCCTTATCGGCGTGCGGAAGTGACGTTGGTTCTGAATCTCGCGCCCCAGAACAATCCGCTCATGGGACAGGACCTGACCTATCGAAATCGAAAACTGGATTCGAAAAGATCTTCGAATACATACCCGACATTGCCGAAACTCGGGAAACCGTTTACGTCCTTGACATAGCCCGACTTGCGCAAGAACTCGGAATCTCGGCGCCGAGCGGGGAGGCCACCACCGCCGAAGTTATCGAATACCAGAAACAGATTATCGTTCAGTCATCAAGGTCAGTGGGTATTTTTCCAGTCCACGAGAACTCGTGGCTCTCTGGCTTCAACAGTTACGTCGGAGAATTCGAAGAGACCACATATGACTCGCTCGGATTCGATGCGCGCAATGTGGAACAGATTGCCATGTTCGGAATCCGAGAACCGATGTTTCGCGAAGTGATTCTTGGCACTTACTCCCCCTCTGCGACACTCGAAAGCCTTGATTCGTGCAGCGACTGTTTGCCTCACGATGTGTTGGAATACGCCGGTGTCAACTACTACGCATGGGGAGATGATTTCGCAAGCAGCACCAAGCTGCGTTTCGCCCCTCCTGGATACGACTTCCTGGGGCGCGGCGGGCGGATCTTTATTGACGATGGGTTAGTAGCCAGGACGCTCTCACATGAGCACATGCACCAGATCATAGATGCGGTCAGGGACGTCGCACCAAGTCTTGCCGACGACCCGGATTACGCGCTCGCAATATCGTTGCTTGCGGAACGCGAGACTGTTGACGCCCGAATTACTTCTGCACAACACACTCCCGACTCCGCAATTGAGCTTATGGAGGAAGCGTGGGCGAACGGATTCCGCCGGGAAATAACTGCGGATGAGCTTCGGCAACAACTGGAGGCCACGCACCTGCTCTTGCCGTTCAAGGTTGCTGCTGTTGGTACCGCATTTCCGACATCGGAATCAACATTGCCTCAAACCTATGTTGTTCTGGTTCACGAAGATGAGCGAGATGCCCAGGAAAATGCCGACCGTCTGCGCTCAAGAATCGAACTAGACGAGTATCTTTTTCCGTTCGGAACGGAGGCTGACGAACCAGACATGTCTGCCCAATCCTGGAGCGACCACCTACTCGACTACGAGATAACCGTTCAAGGCAGAGCGCTGATATTGAGAGCATCTGCCGAGAAGTTTGGCAACACTCTTGAGCACTCCCTGCTCAGAGCGTCATTCTTCCCCTTCGGGATTCACGCTCTGGTGCTGACGGAATAAGCGCATCGAGCGAACTACTCGGCACTCCAGCGGAGTACTGGCCTTCGGGCTGCCGTAGCTTCGTCGAGCCTTGTTACCGGCAGGTCGTGGGGAGCGTCATGGATTAGCTCCGGGGCCGAGTCGACTTCGTCGTCTATTTGCCGCATGACAGCTATGAAATGGTCGAGGGTTTCCTTCGATTCCGACTCTGTCGGCTCGATCATGAGCGCCTCTTCGACGATCAGCGGGAAATACATGGTCGGCGCGTGGATTCCGAAATCGAGCAGGCGCTTGGCAATGTCAAGCCCCGACACCCCGCGCTTCTTCTGGCGAGTTGCGGAAAGCACGGTTTCGTGCATGCAGTACCGGTCGGCGGCAAGGTCGTACCGGTCCTTGAGTCCGGCCTGGATGTAGTTGGCGCCGATGATTGCGTTTTCGGAAACCGACCGCAAGCCTTCGATGCCAAGGGCCCTGATGTACGCATACGCCCGTGCCGCGATCGAGAACGACCCGTGGAACCCGTTGAGTGGACCGATCGAATCGGCGGGAGCGGCAAGCCGGTAAGTAGAGTCCGGGCCATCGCCGGTCTTTTCGGCCACCGGTTCCGGGAGGTACCTGGCAAGATCGGCCCTCACCAGGACCGGCCCGGAACCCGGGCCCCCACCGCCGTGTGGGGTCGAGAACGTCTTGTGCAGGTTCGAATGACATATGTCGACGCCCAGATCGCCGAGCTTCACCAGTCCGAGCAATGCGTTCAGGTTCGCCCCGTCGGCGTAGACAAGACCACCCGCGTCGTGGATGATCTTCGTAATTTCGAGAATGTTCGGTTCGAACAGGCCCAGCGTGCTCGGAATCGTGAGCATGAACGCGGCGGTACGCGAGTCGGCCAGCTCGCGCAGGTTTTCGACATCGACATTGCCCTGGTCGTCGGAGCGGACAGTCACAACTTCAAGACCGGCCATGGAGGCCGAGGCCGGGTTGGTGCCGTGAGCGGAATCCGGGATGATCGCGACCGTGCGTTCCGCGTCATGGCGTGCTTGATGATAAGCGCGGGCGATCAGCAGTCCTGCGTATTCACCCTGCGCCCCGGCCAGCGGGGCGAGCGAGACCCCCGGCAGGCCGGTGATCTCGCCAAGGTCGTCCTGGAGTTCCTTGAGCAGGCGGATGGCGCCCTGCACGGTTTCGGCTGGCTGCAGGGGGTGAATGTCGGCAAGGCCCGGAAGGTTCGCGAGTTCGTCGTTGATCTTCGGGTTGTACTTCATCGTGCACGAACCGAGAGGATAGAAATTCGTGTCGATCGAGAAGTTCAACTGGCTCAGCAGCGAAAAGTAGCGAATGACTTCGAGCTGCGAGACCTCAGGCAACTCGATATCGTCGCGCAGCAGGCTCGGATCGGGCAGTTCCTGCACCGGCACGTCCGATTCCGGAAGCGTGAAAGCCCTGCGCCCGGCGACCGAGCGGTCCATGAGCAGTCGGCGGTCGATATCGCCTGCACGTTCGATGTCTGGGCCAATGGTCATCGCGCCGCTCCGATCACGCCGAGAGCAGCGACGAACCTGTCGATATCGGCCTTCGAACTGGTCTCTGTGACGCAAACCAGCATGCCATTGTCAGAACGGTCCGAGATATCGAGACCCCCGATGATCTTCCGCTTGAGCAGCGCGGCGTTTATCGCCGCGGGGGGTCCGGGACACCGGACGACAAACTCGTGGAAATACGCTTTTCCAGAACTTCCGGAACCAGACGACCCGCCAGAACTTGCCGATTCGACTTCAAAACCAGCGAGCCGCCCGATTTCCGCCGCCGCGTAGTGGGCCTTCTGGTAGCAGAGCTGCGCCAGGTCCTTCATGCCCTGCTTGCCGAGCGTGGCAACGAAGACGGTGACCATCAGCCCGATCAGCTGAGTACTCGTGCAGATGTTCGACGTGGCGCGCTCCCGCCGTATGTGCTGCTCACGGGTTTGCAGCGTCAGCACGTAGCCGACCCGGCCACGCGTATCGGTGGTCTTGCCAATGATCCGGCCGGGCATCTGCCGGATATGTGCCCTTTTGCAGGCGAAGAGCCCAACGTAGGGCCCGCCGAACGCCAGGGGGACTCCCAGCGGCTGCCCTTCAGCCGTGACGATGTCTGCATCGAAATCACCGGGCGGCCGGAACATGCCCAGCGCAGTCGGGTTTACGTGGACGACCGAGAGTGCGCCTTTTTCATGTGCCAGTTTTGTGAGGTGTTCGACATCCTCGATCTCGCCGAAAAAGTTTGGACTCTGAATGCTTATGCATGCGAGGTCGTCCGGGATTTCCGTCGCATCGGGGTCAATATCTACAAGTTCGATGTCCTGGTACTTCGAGTAGGCCATCAATGTTCCGGGCAGGCGTGCGTCGGCGGTCGATAGCACGCCAATTCTGGTTCGCCGTGTGATGCGGGCTGCCATCAGGCAAGCCTCGGCGAACGCGGTAGGGCCGTCGTACATCCCGGCGTTGGCCACTTCCATTCCGGTCAGCTGGCAAATGATGGTCTGGAACTCGAACCCGACCTGCAGCGTCCCCTGCGCTGCCTCGGGTTGATACGGCGTGTATGCGGTTACAAACTCGCCGCGCTGCAGTATCGAACGCACTGTCGAAGGTATGTAGTGCCGGTAGGCCCCGGCTCCAAGAAACGATATGTACCCGCGTGCCGGTGAGGCGTTTTCGGCTGCGATCGCCGCGAACTCGGCCGCGAGTTCCTGTTCCGAGAGACCGGGAGCGAGGTTCAGACGGGGGTGCCGGTGTTCGGGAGGAATGTCACCGATCAGGTCGTCGAGCGAGCCAACGCCAATGGCATCGAGCATTTCTGCTCGCTCTGAATCGGTTGACGGGATGTACGGGTGGTTTCCAGAACCTGAAATTGAATTGTTCGCCGATGACGCCATCTTGAAGTGACGACTACTCCAACGTGGATTCGTAGGTTTCGGAGTCCATCAACGCGTCAAGTTGAGCGGGGTCGGACACCTCGATCTTGATCAGCCATCCCGAACCATACGGATCGGTGTTGACGGTCTCGGGATTTTCGATTGCCCCGGGGTTGGTCGCGACGATTTTCCCACCGACAGGTGAAAAAAGGTCGCTCACTGCTTTTACCGACTCGATCTCACCGAACTTGTCGAATTGCCCGATTTCGGTCCCGACATCTGGGAGATCGATGAATACCACGTCGCCCAGCGAATCCTGTGCGAAAACCGTCACACCGATCTCGGCTATGTTGCCGTCCATGCGCACCCACTCGTGTTCTGTTGAGTATTTCAGATCGTCCGGATACATCCACGTTCCTCATCTTGGCCTTACGTTGGCCGCAAGCTGGCCCACCGCTGGCCGCCGGCAAAAAAAACGGTCAGGTGTATCGTCTAACCGCGCTTGTAAAATGGCATGTCAACAATTTCGGCCTCGACCAGTCGCCCGCGAACGTCGATCACTATCTGGCTACCTGTCTCGGCGTACTTTTGCTCAACGTAGCCCATGCCAATACCACCGTCAACAGTTGGCGAATGGGTGCCCGACGTGACAACGCCAATCACGTTCGGTCTGTCGCCCCCAGACAGGACCTTAAGCCCGGACCGCGGGATACCCCGACCAGTCATCTTGAAGCCGATCAGTTTGCGTCGTGGCTCCGCTTGAGAAATGCGTCTCAGTGCATCGGCTGCGACGTATCCGGGAGACCCGAAATATGCGAATCTGCCGAAACCGGCCTCGAACGGGTTTGTGTCGGTCGACAGGTCGTTGCCATGCAGAGGCAACCCGGCCTCGAGCCTGAGCACATCACGGGCACCGAGGCCACATTCGACCGCACCGGCATCCGCAAGGGTCAACCATAACCGTACCCCGTCGGCCGTCGCGACAATGATTTCAAAACCGTCTTCTCCGGTGTACCCGGTCCGGGCTATGGTCGCGGCGATCCCGGCCACAATAGCTTTTCCAATTCGGAATCGGCGGATATTCGATGCTTCACCGTCAGTCAACCCATCGACAATTTCGACCGCGTCCGGTCCCTGGATAGCGACCATTGCGGTTTCGTCAGTGATTACTGTCATCGTGAAATCGGCCTGATTGGCATCGGAAAGCCCGGCATCTGATATTTTTTTCGCGGCAGATACCCTGGGGTTGATCCACTCCAAATCGACATCGGTATTACCGGCGTTGACCACCAGGAGGAACCGGTCGTCACCGGTGTGGTAGACCATCACGTCGTCGATGATTCCACCGTCTTCGTTGCAGATGAAGTTGTACTTCGACCGACCGACTCTGATCGCCGGCATGTTCGCCGAAAGTACGGTCCCGAGGAACAACCCGGCAGCCGGCCCGTCGAATTCAAGCCGTCCCATGTGGGACACATCGAAGATTCCAGCCGAGCTGCGGACCGCTCTAACTTCGGCGATGATCCCGTCAGCGTACTGAACTGGCATGTCCCAGCCACCGAACGGCACCATTTTCGCACCCGCCCCGACATGGGTTTCGTGCAGTACGGTTTTCTTCAACGCATTGTGGTTCAACGGCTGCTCCGGTCACACAGGACGTTGGGGCGGGAGTGGTGCGATTTCGCACTGTGCATAAAATCGTAACTCGATTCGACTTAAAATAACGCCCATGACCGTTCGCAAAACATACTCTACGGCAACTCCCATTCCTGCCGGTGCGCCAGCCGCGGTCCAGGTCGGCAAAAGGTTTTTCACATCGGGAATCGTTTCCGATCGTTCGGGCGGCCTCGAATCCGAATCTCATCGTGTTTTCCAGTTGCTCGCAGAACTGCTCAGAGACGGTGGGTTGTCCACGACCGACGTTGTGAGAACTCGCATCTGGCACACGGGCGAAGACGGTTCCGCTGCCGAAAAGCTGCTGCGGTCGGTCCACGGTGTGGTGTTCAACCATCCGGGTCCAACCCTGACCATCGTCCGGGTGGAACGCCTGCCGGGAGGTGCCGCGGTAACGGTAGAACTGGAAGCGATTGCCGGCAGCGGCGTTATTGCAAAATGGTTCGAATCTGACATCGAATCGTCGAGTTCGCTGGCGGTGCAGGTGGGCAAAGAGTTCTGGACATCGGGGCTCAGGGGCGATCCTGCCACCGATAGAGACACCCAGGTGAGACAGGCCGTCGCAAACGCCTCCGGGCTGATGAAGCAGGCGGGCATTGGGGTCGGCGACATCGTGTCGACTCGCCATTTCATGCGATATGACGTCCAGTTCGAAACCGATCCGCCTGAGTGGCTGGCGTTCAAAGAACCGTCGATACCCACCTCTGCTGGAATCGCGGTCACGGGAGTCGGGACACGCGATCACGTCTTCACGTTCGAAGTGGAAGCCGTAGCCGGTGCGTCGGACATGCGGACCAACCTGCACACTGGACGCACGTTCGAGGTCGAACACAACTACTGCCGCGCGGTCCGAGTTGGCGGGGGAGATGTGATCTACGTGGCCGGCACGACATCAGTAATTCCCGGTGAAATCGTTCAGCACCCGAACAGGGTCGGCCTCCAGGTTGAAGATACGCTCGAAATCATCCGGTGGGCCATTTCTGAACTGGGAATGAAGTGGGACGACCTCGCACAGACCCGCACATACGTCGTGGGAGGTGACGACGAAATCGCCGAGGCTATCGCGGCTCTGGAAAAATCGTTGCCAGGCGTTGGTCCCAGGGACGCTGCACACACCGTTGGCGTTGCTTGCACCGTCGTTGGAGTGCCGGTTCTGGGACGGCCTGAAGTCGTTATAGAGATTGAGGCCAGGGCCGTTACGGCTCGTCGCTGAACAGCTGTTCCCAGGTCGGCATATTTTCGATTTGCGGCCGCGACTGAGAAAACGGATTGCCTGCCCGCAGCAGTCTGGCGTGATCGGCAGTGGCGGTTTGCAATAGCGGCGCCGCATGACCGGCGGCAAGCGAAGGGCCGCCGTCCAGGCCCGACAAACCTGTGTGCCCTGCAACTTGCTCTCGTTTTATTTCGAGACCGCTGGCAGCGCCCCTGGAGTGCACTGCGACACGGAAGCGGCCGAGACCTTCCGGGTCGATCAGTGCGCCAATGCCGGCCGTCTCTTCTTCGAACTCCAGCCTCGAAAGCTCTTTTCGCACGGGACGCTCGCCAACGTCGCTCAAAAAATCTTCGATCCCAAGATTCATCAGAAATTCCGATTGAGTGGTATTTGCAACCCGGGTAAATCCGTTGACTGCAAGCGTGTGATCGACCGCGGTAAAGTCGACGTGCGCTGTAATGTCTTGCTTTCCGATTCTGCGCAGCGGGTCCTGGCCGAGCGTGTGCTGGTAGTAGCAACGTAGTGAGCCCAAAAGCCGTGTGGGCGCGTAAAGATCGGGTCGGTCGAAACCGTAGTCGACCGTGATCACATAGCCGCTGTCCAGCGTCGCCGATACAGAATCTGACCAGTAACCGAGCCGCAGATTGACCTCGCCCCGGTACGAATCCGGAAGCGAGCGAACGAAAGGCAGGACCCTGGCCTCGACCTCCGGCTCAACGACATCCTGGACAACTTCCACGAACGTGCCATCCCTGTAGTCGACGAAAATCTCCCTGACGGACCCGGCCTGGATGATGAACCGATTTACCGGATGGGCGTCGAGCAACTCGTTGGAAACGACACAACCAGTAATGCCAGTCGGCAGCTCGTCAGTTCCAGCCACCGATTCAGAACCTGCAGGCGGTACCAGATCGGTAGCCACGTACTGCATAGCCTTCGCGAAATCGGGCAGTTCTCGCTCTGTGTACTCGGTGATATCCGTTCTGAGCACGCCATCGCCGGCACCCATCTCTACAACGACGAATTCACCGGGTGATCCGAGCCGTTGCCACATTTCTCGCAACTGCAGCGCCAGCAACGCGCCGAACGCCGGATGAGTGACGGGGCTCGTGAAATAGTCACCGTCTGTGCCCACAGGCGCCGAACCCGGTTGACGCCGTCGGCTCGGGTAGTAGCCAAGATGCTCGTCGTACAGTGCGGCTTCCATGAACGCTTCGAACGTAATTGGACCATACCGGCCGATATGGTCGATCAACCGTTCTTCGAGTTCGTTAGGAGCCGTGGGCGTCGTCATTTGATCGTTGTTTCAAAGCCCCCTCTCCACGGGGAGAGGGTTGGGGTGAGGGGAATGTTGCTGGACAGGCAGTCCGCTTTCTAAAGGTATTACCCTGCCGTCGAAGCATTCCCCCTCAACCTAACCTTCTCCCCAAGGAGAAGGAACTGACCACACATGCTCGTCTACCGTCTCCCCGGGGGGAGGGAATCAGAACGAAGCTAGCCGCGTTCTGCGATCGGGACGTACTTCCGATTGCGTTTGCCCGTGTACTGGAGCAGTGGACGGATCAGAATATTGTGTTCGAACTGTTCGATGACCTGGATCGTCCAGCCAGGAATTCGCCCCACCGCAAAGATCGGCACAAACAGGTCCTGCGGTATCCCGTTCAGGTAGTAGATGACCCCGGCGAAGAAATCGACATTAACGTGGATTCCGCGTCGTGTGTACGGCTTCATGGCATCCACAACGGCCTCAAGTATCCGGTACCACTCGGGCTGGCCCATTTCCTCGCTGAGGTCCTTCACCCCTTCGCGCAAATGACCGGCCCTCGGGTCTTCAGCCTTGTAGACGCGGTGGCCAAACCCCATCACCCGCTTCCGGTTCGACAACAGGTCCTGTACGTAGTCAGCGGCGTTCTCGGCCTTTCCGATTTCACGTGCCATCTGCATCACGTTCTCAGCGGCTCCTCCGTGGGAAGGACCCGATAGCGCAGCAATACCGGCGGTAATAGCTCCGTGAAGGTCGGCAGCTGTCCCTGCCACGACACGGGCGGTGAAGGCCGATGCGTTCGAACCGTGATCGGCGTGCAGGACAAAGTCTTTGTCCATCAGGTTCATCGCCTGTGCGCTCGGCTCCTTGCCATCCATCATGTAAAGGAAATTGCCGGCATGGTTCAGAGTGGTGCTGGGCTTGATCGGATCTTTACCGGCACGGATGTTGTGATGGGCCATCACTATCGACGGCACCTGCGACGTAAGCCGCAGGCCTTTGCGGATTGTCGCCTCAGCGGAGTTGTCGTTCCGGTCGGGGTCAAACCCGGCGAGCGCTGAAACTGCAGTGCGGAGAGCGTCCATCGGATGAGAGTCTTTGATCAGGGCGAGTATGTCGAAGATCTGCTCAGGAAGCTCGCGAGCGCCCTTTAAGTCGGCGTCATAGTTGTCTAGCTGGGTCTGTGTTGGAAGCTCGCCATGGATCAGCAGGTAAGCCGTTTCCTCGAACGTCGAGAGCTCGGCCAGTTCGTCGATGTTGTAACCCCGGTACTCGAGGACACCCTCTTTGCCATCGATGAACGTGGTGGCGCTCCGGTCAAAGTAAACGCCCGCAAGTCCTCGATGCAGCGTGATGTCGTCAGTGGTCATTTAGGGTTACAAATCCGTCGTGCCTGAGATCGATGTAGCTTTTGGCCATCGGAATTCTGGCGCGCTATGGCATGTACAGGTGCAGGTCCGGCAACGCCTTAATTGGACATTGTGCGAACCGTAATAAGGCGGTTCGAGGCTACACTGCGCGCAATAGGCCGTCAAATTGACGGCCTATTGATTTTCGTGAGTTTTTGTGGTGCAGTTTTCAGCGCAGACTCCGGCTTGATCCACTGCGCAAAACCCGGTGCAATCCCTGACACGAGCTAACGTCTCAGGACCTGTCTGCAACCTGCTTTAGGAGCATGTCGACAACATCGCCAACGGGCTTCGCGCCGAGGTCCTTGCCAGCACGGGTCCGGACTGCCACCGAACCAGCATCGACCTCCCTGTCGCCGACCACGAGCATGTACGGCACTTTCTGTAGCTGGGCCTGCCTGATCTTGGCGTTCATCCGGTCGTTCGAGTCGTTTACCTCGACACGCAAGCCCGCTTCCTTCAGCCCGGTTCCGACTTCATGACAGAAATCGTTGTGGCGGTCGGCGATTGGCACGACTACAGCTTGCACAGGGGCCAGCCACAGCGGGAACGCACCGGAAAGGTGCTCGACCAACACACCCAGGAAACGCTCGAGCGAGCCGTACATGGCACGGTGGATCACCACAGGTCGCTGGCGTGTGCCATCTTCGGCGGTATATTCCAGGTCGAAACGCTCGGGCAGCGAAAAGTCGAGCTGGACCGTGCCAAGCTGCCATTCCCGGCCAAGCGCGTCAGGCACAAATTGATCGATCTTCGGACCGTAGAACGCGCCCTCCCCTGATGCAACCGTGTACTCGCGGCCGGTGCCGTCCATGACTTCGGTCAGGACCGCTTCAGCCCGGTCCCACATCTCGTCGGTGCCAACGCGTTTCTCCGGGCGGAGCGACAGTTCGAAACGATAATTGTCGAAGCCAAAGACCTGGCTGGATTCGCTCAGCATTTGCAGGAACGAATCGATCTCCGTGCCGATCTGGTCGAAGGTGCAGAAAATATGCGCGTCGTCCTGCACCATCGACCGGACACGGAACAGGCCCTGGGTCACGCCCGATCGTTCGTTTCGGTGCAACCTGCCAAAGTCGGCCAGGCGCATCGGAAGGTCGCGATAACTGTGCGATTCTGCCAGGTAAACCATCGCCGCGGCCGGACAGTTCATCGGCTTCACACCGAATTCGCGGTCGTCGACATCTATGAAGTACATGCTCTCCCGGTAGTTGTCGTAGTGACCCGAACGTTTCCAAAGCTCGGTGTTGAAGATCTGCGGTGTCATCACTTCGTCGTAGCCGTACTTCACATAGAGCTCTTTCACATAGTCGATCATCTGGTTCAGGACGACGGTGCCCTTGGGCAGGAAAAACGGGCTCGCCGGAGCGATCGGGTCGAAGAAGTACAGACCAAGCGCACGGCCAAGCTTGCGGTGGTCGCGCTTTTCAGCCTCTTCCCGGAGCTTCAGGTATTCCTTCTGGGCATCTCTCGACTCCCAGGCGGTGCCGTAGATACGCTGCAGCATGGCGTTCTTCTCGTCGCCACGCCAGTAGGCGCCCGCAGCCGACAGCAGCTTGTAGGCCTTGATGTCGCCGGTACGCTCCATATGGCCGCCGCGACACAGGTCTTCAAACGTACCGTTGGCGTGACTGCAGAACGTCACCTGCTCGTCGGCGGGAATGCCTTCGAGTATCTCGATTTTGTAAGGGTTGTCTTTGACGAGTTCAAGTGCTTCATCGCGACTCACCTTGCGCTCTACGAACTCGGTGTTTGCCCTGATCGACTCTCGCATTTCGAGTTCGATTTTCTTCAGATCGTCGGGAGTGAAAGGCTCGGGAACGGCAAAGTCGTAGTAAAAACCGTCCTTGATCGGCGGGCCAATGGTGAGTTGAGATTCGGGAAATAGTTTGGTCACGGCCTCGGCAAGGACATGCGCCGCGGAGTGGCGCATTCGGTCGCGGTAATCCTGTTGTTCTTCTGGCGATAGGTCTTTGAATTTGATTGCCATGGTGATTGGCTCCGGACGCACGAGACGTGAACCATCTCGTTGTGCAAATAAGACACGCGAAAAAATCAGCGTGCCAAAATAAACAATTGACGGAATTCGGGGGCGCGTCGCCTTAGTGGAAGGCAGCGCGCCTAGATAGTCAACGTGTGGCGCCCGTCCGACGGGCTGCACTCCGTTTGGCGCCGGGCGTGCGAGGCGCACCTGGGTGCCCGCGCGGGCACCGCGGGGCATACCAGGGCGTCACCTGGGCGCACAGGAAGCTCCGCGGGGCAGACATGTCGCGATATGCCCGCGTGCCAACGTTCTGCGCGCAATCTGGCGGCGCGCAACCTGACGGCACGTAATCTGCCGACATGAACCGGGCGAGTATTTGCGACTTTCTGCACATGGTTGCCAAATATATCCGATTCTGGTGGGCGGTACAGGACTTGAACCTGTGACCTCGTCGATGTCAACGACGCGCTCTAGCCAACTGAGCTAACCGCCCGCAAACGGAACGACAAGTTTATATGAGAACTTGCCTTTGAATGGTATTGCGGGGCGATCGGATATTAAATGCGCTTCGAAAACAAAGTCCTTAAATTCGGTGGCCCCGACCGAACAGCCGGGGCCACAAAACACAAACGCGAGCAAACGTGAATTACTGCCAGCTGGCGACAATTGCCAGTCGGCGCCAGCTGACGCCGTCTATTTCAACTCGGCGTTATTCGCCAGTATTTTCGCTTTCACCGTTCTTCGAGTCACCCGAGCTTTCGGGGCTTCCGTTTTCACCTGCGCCTTCATCTACGAACTGCGGAGCAGGTTCGGGGTTCTCTTCGGCTGTCGATGTCGAAGCACGGAGCGCTTCGGCTGCGCGTGCAGCGTCATCCTCGCCGGAACCGGCCGATGATTCACGGCTTGACGCCGCGTCGGACAATGCCGATACGGCAGCGCGAAGACCATCGTCGTCACCCGATGACAGCTTGGCCGCGCTTGCCGCCGCGGCAACCGTATCGGAGCCCCGGCCGGGGCCGACCTCGGCACCGACGCCAATCAGTTCTGTCCCACCAATTGCTGCCAGTGCCTCTTCGAAAGTGGCCGGGGCTTTCGTGAATCCGGTAAGCAGACCTGCCTTGCGGTCGCCTTCCTTGATCCCCAGCCTTTTGCGACCTTCTTCTGACAGGTCCAGCCGGGCCGGAATCAGTCTTCCGATGATCACGTTCTCCTTCAAACCGTTCAACCGGTCGACAGAACCGTTTACAGCAGCCTCCGTCAGCACTCGGGCGGTTTCCTGGAACGACGCTGCGGCCAGGAAGCTCTGTGTGTTGAGGGATGCCCTCGTAACACCGAGGAGCACGGGGCTCGCGGTAGCGGGTTCACCACCCTCTGCCAGCATGTTGTTATTCGTGTACTCGTAGTCGTGCCGGTCGACCAATTCGCCCGGCAGCAGGTCGCTGTCACCGGGGTTGTCGACCCTGACCTTGCGCATCATTTGCCGAACGATCACCTCGATGTGCTTGTCGTGCAGCTGCACACCCTGCGACCGGTACACGGCTTGAACTTCGTCGACCAGGTAGCGCTGCACGGCGGCCTGACCCTCGATTCGCAAGATGTCCTGCGGATTTTTCGGGCCATCAGTCAAAGCGTGGCCGGGTTCAACAGTATCTCCGTCGGCGACGAGTATTTCCGATGCTGCCGGAATAACGTATTCGCGTTCGTCGATTTCGTTCCAGGTAATGCGCACGGCGGTTTTCGTTACCTGCACTGTGCCGGCGACTGTCGCAGTAATTTCGTCCTGCAGTTCGTCGTAGGTGCCTGCCTTGACCGCGGCGGCCTTTGCAGTTTTCTTGATCGACAGGACCGGCTCGCCTGCGTCGACCCAGTCGCCTGTCTTTACCATTTGCCGGTGTGTCGCCGGAATGTCCATCTCCTCAGAGAATTCTTCACTCGAAATTACCCGCACGACACGGCCTTCCGGCAGTTGTGCGAGTTCGACCTTGCCGCCGATTTCGGAAAGAACGGCCATGCCCTTAGGTTGCCGGGCTTCGAACAGCTCGACGACGCGCGGCAGTCCCGACGTGATGTCCTTGCCTGCGACACCACCCGTGTGGAACGTCCTCATCGTCAACTGCGTGCCAGGCTCACCGATCGACTGGGCAGCGATAATCCCGACCGCCTCGCCCAATAGCGCTGGCGAACCCGTCGCAAGTGAAGCCCCGTAGCACTTCTGGGAAATGCCACGCTGGGTAGTGCTCGAAAGCGGCGAAAATACCCACGCCTGCTTCACTTTTGCTTCGGCAATCTCCTTTGCCAGTTCTCGTGTAATCAGTTCATCCCGGTCGGCGATGACCTCGCCCGTCTCCGGGTGCACAATCGGCTCGGACAGGTACCGGGTCACAATTCGGTCGACAAGCGGTGCCTGTATGCCGCTCTGACCCTCGTCGGTAATCAGGATTCCCTGCGCACCAGGATCGTCCTCCGTCGTGATGATCACATCCTGGGCAACGTCGGCAAGCCGCCGGGTCAGGTAACCCGAGTCGGCAGTTCGCAGGGCAGTGTCGGCCAGGCCCTTGCGAGCGCCGTGAGTCGAGATGAAGTACTCAAGGACCGAGAGTCCCTCGGCAAAGCTTGAGCGGATCGGCATCTCGATAATTCGGCCCTTCGGGTCTGACATCAGACCACGCATGCCGGCCATCTGCTTGATCTGGGCGATGTTGCCTTTCGCTCCTGAATCGGCCATCGCGAAGATACCGCCATAGCTTGGCAGGTTATCTTCCACAGCCTTGGTCATTTTGTCGGAAACGTCGGTCCAGATTGCGATGGCTGCCTTGTACCGTTCGGACTCGGTGATCAGACCTTCGAGGTACTGCTCGTCAAGTCGAGATATCTTGGTGTCGGCGGCTGAAAGCAACGACTGCTTCTGCGGCGGCACCACGATATCTTTCATGGCGATGGTAGTACCCGACTGTGTCGCGTATTTGAACCCCACATCCTTCAGTTTGTCGAGCATCACTGCTGTGATTTCGTTGCCCAGGTCGTTGACGGACTCGCCCACAAGGGCCTCGATTTCACTCCGCGTAAACAGGTGGTTGCGGAATCCCATTTCCTCGGGCAATGTACGATTGAAGATGATTCGTCCGACGGTCGTATCGATCCACTCACCCGCTTCGTCCCGGACCTTGATCATCTCGCGCAACTTGATTCGCTCTGTGTCGTATGCAAGTTGTACATCATCGAAGTTGGCAAACATCTTGTACTTCGGGTTGCCGTCCTCGTCCTTTTCGACCGGCGTCAACTGTTCACTGTCGATTCCGGTGAGGTAGTACATGCCAAGGACCATGTCCAGCGTCGGTGAAACGATCGGGAAGCCCGAGCTGGGCGCCAGCATGTTGTTGGTCGAAAGCATCAGGCGTTGGGCTTCCACCACTGCCTCTCTGGAGAGCGGCACGTGAACGGCCATCTGGTCGCCATCGAAGTCGGCGTTGAACGCAGTACACACAAGCGGGTGAATCTGAATGGCAGACCCATCGACCAGTACTGGTTGGAACGCCTGGATACCGAGACGGTGGAGAGTCGGGGCACGGTTCAGCAATACCGGGTGGTCCTGAATGACTTCTTCGAGAAGGTCCCAGATCTCGGGCCGTGCGCGCTCCGTCATCCGTTTTGCGCTCTTGATGTTATGGGCATATCCCTTCACAACCAGCGCGTTCATCACGAACGGCTTGAAGAGTTCGAGAGCCATCCTTTTCGGCAGGCCGCACTCATACATCTTGAGTTGCGGACCGGAAATGATGACCGAGCGTCCGCTGTAATCGACGCGCTTGCCGAGGAGGTTCTGGCGGAACCGGCCCTGCTTGCCGCGCAGCAAATCGGTCAGTGACTTCAGCTTGTGATTGTGGCTGCCCTGGATGGCGCGACCGCGTCGGCCGTTGTCGATGAGCGCATCGACAGCTTCCTGGAGCATCCGCTTCTCGTTGCGGATGATGATTTCCGGGGCCTGCAGGTCGATAAGGTGCTTCAACCGGTTGTTTCGGTTGATCACCCTCCTGTACAGGTCGTTAAGGTCACTGGTGGCAAACCGTCCGCCATCGAGCTGGACCATCGGGTGCAACTCTGGCGGCAATATCGGCAGGACGGTCAATACCATCCATTCGGCCTTGTTGCCACTCTTTCGGAAGGCCTCGACAACGCGCAGCCGTTTGATCGCCTTCTTCCGGCGTTGGCCCGAGGTGTTGCGGACCTGGTCCTGCAGGTCGGCCCGAAGATCGTCGAGACTCGTGTTCTGAAGAATTTCGAGAACGGACTCGGCACCCATGGATGCTTTGAACACTTCTCCGAACTTGTCACGGAGCTCACGGAAACGGGCCTCTGTGAGCAGGTCCATCACTCGAATCGCTTCCAGGTCATCGATCTTGTCCTGGACGTCCGATTCGACACCTGCCTTCAGCTCTTCGGTGAGCTCGGCAAGCCTGGAAACAGCGTCTGCGCCCTTGATTCCTGCGATTTCGGTTTGTTCGGCCTTCGTTCTTGCGTCGGCTTCTTTTTCCAGTTTTGTCAGCTGTGCCTTAGTAATCTTCTTCTTGGGCTTGTCGGCTTCAGCAGCCTCGGTGGCCAGACGTTCTGCCTCGGCCCTGGCGTTGAACATTGCCTGCATTGTCACCGCGAGCGTCGCTTCGACATTGTTCTCGGCGATAGCCTCTTTCAACTCTTCGTCGAACCGGTTCATCTCGGCATCCCGATATGCCCCGAGTTGCTCGATTGCGTTCTGTCGCGCGTCGCCGTCAACTGCGGTGACGACGTACTGTGCGAAGTACAGGATCCGCTCAAGGTTGCGCGGCGAGAGGTCCAGGAGGAGGCCCAGCCGTGATGGCGTTCCCTTCGAGAACCAGATGTGCGCGACTGGCGCGGCCAGTTTCACATGGCCCATCCGTTCTCGGCGTACTTTCGATCGCGCTACTTCAACGCCACAGCGGTCGCAAATAACGCCCTTGTAGCGGATTTTCTTGTACTTGCCGCAGTAGCACTCCCAGTCCTTGGTGGGACCGAAAATACGTTCGCAAAACAGGCCGTCTTTTTCCGGCCGCAGCGTGCGGTAGTTAATGGTTTCGGGTTTGGTCACTTCTCCGTATGACCATGCTCTAATCTGCTCTGGCGAGGCCAGTGAGATTCTGATTGCGTTGAAATCGGCGCCAGACTGTCCCATGAGTTGCCGTTTCCTTCGCCTTCCGGGGTCTTGCCCCTGTGGGCAGCTAGCCCACCTGGTTGCGCTGGCACTGCCAGCAATGTCAGATGCACCGGACGGATCTCGCCCGGCACGTTATTTACCTAGTTCTCTTCGTCTTCGACGCCCGGGACATCGTCCGCGGCGTCACCAGATTCCTCCGAGGCAAGGGTCTGAAGGGTGTCTTCCGAGGGCCCGTTCATTTCGTCGTCCTCGACATCTGATTTCTCAGAATCAGGATCGTCCTCGTCCTCTGCGTCTTCCGGGTCATCGGAAAAAGCAATCGGCGCTTCGCCACCCGGCAACTCCTCGATATCAAGGGCGTCAAGGGGCTCGTCGCTCAGGTCGTCCCAGTTCAACGGTGCCCCGAGGGTCGCCGACATCTCCTGTGCCTGGCTCTTGGCCCGCGTGAACCGTTCAATGTCTTCGTTCAGGAGCTCGACTGAAAGCCCGAGGCCCTGTAATTCTTTGAGCAGAACGTGGAACGATTCCGGAACGCCCGGCTGGATGACCTCTTCACCCTTGACGATCGCTTCGTACGTCTTCACGCGTCCGATCACGTCGTCAGACTTGATGGTCAGCATTTCTTGCAACGTGTAGGCCGCTGAATACGCTTCGAGCGCCCAGACCTCCATTTCACCGAACCGCTGACCACCAAACTGCGCTTTGCCACCGAGCGGCTGCTGGGTAATGAGCGAGTAGGGGCCGGTCGACCGGGCGTGGATCTTGTCTTCCACAAGGTGGATGAGCTTCAGCATGTAGACGTTGCCGACGGTGATCGGTTGGTCGAACGTGAGACCGGTCCGGCCATCGTAAACAGTCTGCTTGCCAAAGATCGGTGCGGAAAGGTTCTTTTCCCTTGCAAGTTTCAGCGATTCCTGCATCAGCTCAGAAGGCTTGAGGTTGGTCGTATCGACGCCGGCATACTCCTTCAGCCATATGCGCATGCAGGCTTCCCTTGCAACGCCACGGTTAGAGGGCGCATCGCTCCAGAGCCGGTCACGCTCGAACCCTCGTTCTTCGAGGTATGCATCGACTTTGGCCCAGTCAATATTGTTGGAATCGAGGTCGCGATGGTTTTTTGAATTCGATTCACTGACAAACCAGGCGCGTCCCAACTGGTCTTCAACTACGACGTCCGTCGCGCCATCGAACACCGGGGTCCGTGCGTGAAAACCGAGAGTGTTTGCGGCCCAACCCAGGTGGGTTTCAAGCAGTTGGCCAAGGTTCATGCGGGAAGGCACCCCGATTGGGTTCAACAAAATGTCGAGCGGAGTACCGTCCGGCAGGAACGGCATGTCCTCGCGGGGCAGAATCTTGGCGACAACTCCCTTGTTTCCGTGTCGCCCGGCCATCTTGTCGCCCGGGGTGATCTTCCGAGTGTGGGCGACCCAGACCCTGACGGTCTTGGTGACGCCTGGCGACATGTCGTCGCCGTTTTCCTTCATCAGGATGCGGACGTCGATAATCTTGCCGTGCTGTCCGTGGGGAACGCGCAAGCTGGTGTCTTTTACGTCGCGTGCCTTCTCGCCGAAAATCGCTCGCAAGAGTTTCTCTTCGGCAGTCAGTTCCGTTTCGCCCTTCGGGGTGATCTTTCCGACCAGGATGTCGCCGGGGGTCACCCATGCGCCAATCCTGACTATTCCTTCTTCGTCGAGGTCGCGCAGGCTCTCTTCACCAACGTTCGGAATGTCCCGGGTGATTTCCTCCGGTCCGAGTTTGGTCTCGCGTGCTTCGACCTCGTGCTTTTCGATGTGGATCGATGTGTACCGGTCGTCCTTTACGAGGTCTTCGCTGAGGATGATCGCGTCTTCGAAGTTGTACCCGTCGAACATCATGAAACCAACGAGAAGGTTCTGGCCCAGTGCAAGCTCGCCGTTTTCCGTCGATGAACTGTCGGCAAGCGGCGACCCTGCATCGACTCTGTCGCCCTTGTAGACGATAGGGTGCTGGTTGATCGATGTGCCCTGGTTGGACCGCACAAACTTCGTCAACGGGTATTCGGTCTGCTCGCCATTTTCACCAAGCACCTTCACATGGTCGCTGGTCGATTCCGAAACGATGCCACTGGTTTCTGAAATCACGACCTGCCCTGAATCGGTCGCAACCCGCGCTTCCATACCGGTTCCCACGAGCGGGGCCTGCGGGCGGATCAATGGGACAGCCTGGCGTTGCATGTTCGAACCCATCAGGGCACGGTTAGCGTCGTCGTGCTCGAGGAAAGGAATCAGAGCGGTCGAAACACTGACGATCTGCATCGGTGAAACGTCCAGATACTGGACCTCGTCCGGGTGAACGTACGTGTACGCCTCACTACCACCCACTCGAACTTCAACCAGGTCGGTAGTAATCTGCCCCTTGGCGTCCATTGGAGTGGTCGCCTGGCCAATAGTGTTTTCCTCTTCGTCATCGGCCGATAGATGGTCTCGGTCGGCCTCGTCGGTAGTGACATAAGGCAGAACTTTCACATCGCGCGGTTTGAGCTGGCTCACCTGCTCGGCAATTGGAATCGTGATCGGCTTGCCGCTCTCGGCAATTACTTTGCCCTTGCTGTCGGTGATGTCTTCAAGCGGCGTGCGGCCCTGGATATCCGGGTTGTCGCTCGACATCGACCGCAAAATTCTCCGGTACGGGGTCTCGATAAACCCGTAGTCGTTGAGCCGTGCGTAGGTCGCGAGCGAACCGAGCAGACCGATGTTGGGCCCTTCTGGAGTCTCGATCGGGCAGATACGCCCGTAGTGCGAGGCGTGTACGTCACGGACGTCGAACCCGGCACGCTCACGTGACAGCCCGCCAGGGCCAAGCGCCGACAGTCGTCGCTTGTGTGTCAGCTCTGCCAGAGGGTTGGTCTGGTCCATGAACTGCGACAACTGTGACCCGCCGAAGAATTCACGCACTGCGGCAACCACCGGCCTGATGTTGATCAGTGCAGCCGGCGTAGTGGTCGTCGGGTCCATCTGCGTGGTCATGCGTTCTTTCACAACGCGTTCCATTCGCAGAAGGCCAACCCGCAACTGGTTCTGAATCAGTTCGCCAACGGCACGCACACGGCGGTTGCCGAGGTGGTCGATGTCATCGTTCGATGCGCGACCGTTGTTGATCGTTATCATGCGACGGACGAGCTCGACGAAATCGCGCTTCGTGAGAGTTCGGGTCGTTTCATTAATTCCGAGCCTGCGGTTCAGCTTGTAACGGCCAACGCGGCCAAGATCGTACTTGCGGTCGTTAAAGAACAGGTTTTGGATCAGATCGCGGGCGTTTTCTACACTGGGCGGTTCACCTGGTCGCAACCGCCGGTAAAACTCAAGCAGAGCTTCTTCCTCGGTGGTTGCGGCGGTGTCTTTTGCAAGAGTGGCTTCCATGTAGCGGTGCACCGGGTCGTCGTCCACGTCGGCCACCAGTCCCAGGATTTCTTTGTCGGTGGCAAATCCGAGTGCGCGCAGCAGCGTAGAGATCGGCGCCTTGCGCTTGCGGTCGACCTTTACCGAGAGCAGGTCCTTGTTGCTGGTTTCGAGCTCGACCCATGCGCCGCGATAGGGAATCAACTTCGCACTGCAGAGTTCCCGACCAGTCGTGGGATCTGTCTTGGTGGTGAAATATGCGCCTGGCGACCGGACGAGCTGAGATACGACAACACGTTCGGCGCCGTTGATTACGAAGGTGCCGTTTCGGGTCATCATCGGCACATCGCCAAAGAACAACACCTGTTCCTTGACTTCGCCGGTTTCCTTGATAACGAGCTGGACCGTCACGTATAGCGGCGCGGAGAAGGTAATCTCTCGCTTCCGACATTCTCGTTCGGTGTGTTTTGGCTTTCGAATCTCGTGGCCCAAAAAGCGCAGATCGAACCGGCCGCCCGAAAAGTCCTCAATCGGGGATATCTCATCAAACAGCTCTTTCAGTCCGTCTGTCTTGAGCCATTCGAAGGAATTCATCTGGACTTGCACCAGGTTGGGAACATCTACGGTGTTCCGAATGCTGCTAAACGTCTTGTAATCGGACCGCTCGGATGGGGCTAGTCTACGATCAGCAACGACCATACTCACACTCCTAGAGTGCTAGGGACGGGCAACACGCGTTTGAGCCGAATTTAAACGCGTGAAAACCGCAAGAACGCGGGCGGACGAGACGCGCGTGCTTCCGGGGTGGTTGGGGAATGAAAAAAATGAACCAGGGCGAGACGCAAAGAGATGGACGATTCTCTGACAGCCTAAAAGTTTAGTTCTAACCTGAATACGCTGTCAACCGGTTTTTAGATGTATTTTCACAGGCCGGAACGTATTTTCGGCGATTCGGACGGTAACCCCTCGGTTTATCACCGTGGCGACCTAGCCCCATGCGAAGTTATTACAAAGTCCGGATCAGCGTTCGCACCCTGTTTAACCTGACGGATACGCCCAAATTGCAAAGAGTGCCCGTAGTCGACCGATCAGCAAACTTCATTTCCCGCTACCGACGATTGTGGCAATTGTCGCGATGTCCAACCACTGCATTCTTGATGCACTGACGGGATCGCTCCTTTTCCCGGTAGTCATCTGCATCGCCCGGCAGCGGATGCCGTACGAGAGCAATATCGAGCGGTGAACGACACAAGTTGTGCCACAACGAGAGATGGATTCAATCTGGCAAGAACGTTTGAGCCAGTTTGAACTGCCGGACCTGTGCGGGCAGTTTCCCTCGGGGTCGACCATGTGAAGCGGATACACAGTCCGACCCGAACGGGCCAACATTGCTGCATCCGTTCCTGCGTCGACCGGTTTTTCGCCGTTAATCCGTCCCGAATTCGATGACCTGGGCCTCGTACTGCGCTGAGCCCAGGTTCTGGCGTTCCTGGATTTCAGGCGGCCAGGAGCTTTTTATGTACGCGAGCACTGCGAGCACCTCTTCATCCGAAAGAGCGCCCCGAAACGCCGGCATGATAGTGGCAAGCGGTGGGCGGTCCAGTGTCCACTGGTAAAGGAGCCTGTCCGGGTGGTGCCAGGTGTGGCCAGCATCACCATGAACCGGTGCCGGATCGATCGCGGCAGGACCCTGCACCGGACCATGGCATGAAGCGCAGTTCTGCGAATAAATGAGGTTGCCCGATTCTATTCGACTGCTGGTTAGCTCGATTGGGAACTTCCCCGAACCAGCGGCGTCAATACTGGCGGCGCCGTCGATATTTGCATCATTGGCATCACCGCACGCGCCCAGCACGGCGACAACAAACAACAGCGATGCCGCGACCAGACGCTTTTTTAGTCTCATAGAGTCCAATATATCGATTCCGTCCATACTGTATCTGACGCATAAACCCTCACCCCCCCGGTGGGGGTATACAATAGTGTCAGACACGAATTATTCGCACCGAAGCGATCTGAAAACTCTTGGTGGAAAATACTAACTATATGAACAAGGCACACGGGCATCACGATCACGACGCCGCCAAATCCAAAACCAGGGCCGATGCGATCAAACGACTCAGCTACATTGAGGGACACCTGGCCGGTGTAAAGAAGATGGTCGACGACGGCCGCTACTGCGTCGACATCCTCCGTCAAACGTTCGCCGTGCGGCGCGCAATTCAGAAACTGGAATCGCAACTCATTGACGGGCACCTCCGCACCTGCGTGGTCGAGGGTGTAAAAGACGGACGCGAAGAACAGATCCTCAGTGAACTGGTGGAGCTTTACGAAATTGCCGACCGCTAACGTCCCCGAAGCAACAGGAGAATCGGTAAAACAGGAGCTTTCGACCCTGACATTCAGCGTCGGGGGTATGACCTGCGCAGCCTGTGTTTACCACGTGGGTAGCGCACTGCGCGAGTTGCCGGGCGTGATCGATGCAAACGTGAGTATCGGCACTGAGACCGCAACTGTCGAGTTCGCCCCCACATCTGGCGCCGTGACCAAATCGGCGCTCAGGGATGCCGTGTCGGGAGCCGGTTACTCGATTCGCGGCTTTGCAGACGAAGACGCTTCGATCTTCTCCGATGGCGACAGGGCCGTCCGCGAGGCCGAGCTAAAGAACACGCGCAACCTGATGGCGTTCAGCCTGGTTGTCGCCGCTTTCGTGATGGTCGCCATGAACTATGCGTCGATCGAGGCTCTTTCGGGAATTTCTCCTACTGCGGCCAACGTTATTTTCCTGGCGCTGGCGACCCCGGTGCAGTTCTGGGCAGGTTCGCGTTTCTATCACTCGGCCTGGAGCGCCGCACGGCTTCGTACTTCCAATATGAACACACTGGTGGCTATCGGCACTTCCACTGCGTATTTTTACAGCGTGGCGGTCACGCTACTCCGGCCGACGTTCGAAGGGTCGCTCACATTCTCTGATGTCGCGGTAGGTGGTAGTCACGCCACTGGCACGTATTTTGATGTTTCCGCCGCGATTATCGGGCTGATCCTGCTGGGTCGCTGGCTCGAGGCCAGGGCCCGCGGGAGGACCTCCGACGCCATAAAGAAGTTGATTGGCCTCCAGCCATCAAGGGCGGTGGTCATCAAAAACGGCTCGCCAGTCGAGGTCGATATCGCCGAAGTTGAGACCGGAGACGTAATAGTTCTTCGCCCCGGCGAACGTGTGCCGGTAGACGGTCAAATTTCGGAAGGCACCACTGCTATCGACGAATCGATGCTTACCGGAGAACCGGTCCCGGTTGAAAAACAGCCCGGCGATGAACTGTTCACCGGGACCGTGAACGGCACAGGCGCGGTCCGGTTCGTAGCTTCGGCAGTTGGACGAGAGACGGTACTGGCCGGAATCGTGAGGATGGTCCAGCAGGCACAGTCGTCCCGCGCACCGATTGAGCACCTGGTAGACAAAGTGACCGCGCGTTTCGTGCCTGCAGTCCTGATCACTGCGGTGGTCGTCTTCACCGTGTGGTCGTTCCTGGCTCCCGAGCCGGCAATGATAAACGCGCTGCTGATGACCGTTGCAGTGCTCGTTATCGCATGCCCGTGCGCACTCGGCCTTGCAACGCCGACCGCCATCATGGTCGGAATGGGCCGGGGAGCGACGAACGGCGTACTCATTAGAAATGCCGATGCGCTCGAACGCGCTCACAGGGTCGACACTGTCGTGTTCGACAAGACCGGCACGCTCACCGAGGGAAAACCGGCGATCACGAGTGTCAGAGCGTTTGACGTGACCGAAACCGAGTTGATTCGACTCGCAGCTGCAGCCGAGTCGGGATCCGAGCACCCGCTCGCGGCAGCCGTACTGGCTGAAGCAAAGGCCCGCGATGTTGAAATTCCAGAAGCGTCGGACGTCATGGCGACACCGGGGCGCGGCATCTCGGCGTCCGTCGAAGGCTCGACAATCCTGGTGGGCAGCCCATCCTTCATAAGTGAAAAAACCGACGCCTCCTACGAGTTCACCGAAGCGGGGTTCAGGCTGGCCGAAGGGGGTGAAACGGTTCTGGCGGTCGCGAAGGACGGCAAACCGGTCGGCTTGTTCGGCGTGTCTGACCGGGTCAGGTCCGAAGCCAGCAGCGCTATCGCCACCCTGAAGGCTCGCGGGATCCGAACCGTGATGCTGACCGGCGACAACCGCAGGACCGCAGAGAAAGTCGCAGCTGAAATCGGTATCGATGAGGTCATTGCTGAAGTACTGCCCGATGGCAAATCGGCCGAAATCTCCAGACTTCGTAACGATGGCGGCACAGTAGCCATGGTCGGCGATGGGATTAACGATGCTCCGGCACTTGCTACAGCTGATGTAGGAATCGCAATCGGCAGCGGTACTGATATCGCCATCGAAGCCGCGGATGTGACGATCACTTCTGGCGACCCGGGCATGGTCGCCGAGCTTATCGATCTCAGTCGCAGCACCATGCGTACGATCAAGCAAAACCTGTTCTGGGCGTTCTTCTACAACGTCATGTTGATCCCGATCGCCGCCGGGGTCCTGTATCCGATATTCAGTGACGGGACCGTTCCAGGTTTCCTGCAGCCGATAATCGGTCAGTTCGGCTTTTTGAACCCGATCGTCGCTGCGGCCGCGATGGCGATAAGTTCGGTGACCGTAGTCACAAACTCCCTGAGGCTGGGCGGGGGTGCCCGGAAGCGCCGTCCGACCCGGCCGCCGACGACACCGGAAATTGGCGTTCCGGCACGGGCAACTAACCAGGCAGTCTGAGATGACTGGCAAGTTCGCCAGAGACAAAAAGGCCAGAAATCCAAGAAAGCCGAAAGGAAAAGTACGATGAAAATCCCGTTTCTCAGTGGAAAGTCCGAAACAGCCACCGATCCTGTGTGCGGCATGAGCGTCGACACCTCCAATCCGGGGGGCGGGGCTTCCACGCACAACGGAGAGGTTTACTACTTCTGCGGACCCGGCTGCAAAGTTGCGTTCGAGAAGGACCCAGAGGGATACCTCTCAGGCAAAAAATCCGTCGAGATGTAGTCGCCCGAGCAGGTTTTTTTGCATCCCAAGCATTGCCAACCGCGTCTCATCAAACAATCAATCTAGTTGAGGAAGTTTGAGCCCCGATTAAGCGGTGACCAGACAAGCGCGAAGTAAAACAGGAATACGAATGCCCAGAACTGAACAACCACCAGCCGACGGCGTCGCAATCGTCTACACCCACCCGACCTGCGGGTACTGCGATCTACTGAAGGAAGACCTGACAAAAGACGGTATTCCATTTCGGGAAATAGACGTTTCAAAAGAGCCCGGTCGGTGGACCGAGGTCGAACGGCTGTCCGGGGGCGACAGGATCACGCCCGTTATGGTCACCGCCAGTGGCGAAGTCGAAATCGGTTATAAGGGGATCGGCTGCAACTACAACTAGGTGCCAGTGGCACGTTTTCTGAAAGATTGATAGGGGCTGGCTAAGTCGAAGACTCTTGCTGCGGGTGGCGCGGCTAGGCCTGATACTTCCGAATGATCGCTTGTGTATCGTGCGATTCGCGATCGGACCGGCACAACATGGCCGGTGGCCGGTTGCCGTTATTGCAGTGTTGACTGGCAAGACATAGCAGCCGTACTCTCAATAGCAGCGGTTAACGCCGCCATGCGGTCCCGTGGTGTAGTGGTCTAACACGCCTCCCTGTCAAGGAGGAGATCGTCAGTTCAAATCTGATCGGGATCGCCAGAAAGCGCAAGATTCAATCAACCCCCGGTTTTTTTGCCGGGGGTTGGTGATTAATGAAATCTAGACTCGATTAGCGTAATAGGCTTCTTAGACATGTAGTCGGCTCGCACGATCAATCGAAAACTGCAATCCAGCCATTGAAATCCACCGTAGCCGAGAATATTGTCCTGACACATTCTGCATGACAACAACTGGTTGCCAACACACAATCTACCCGCAATATGAATCCCGTACGATTAGTTGACAAGCGAACGCATCTGATGAATATTTGTGCCGCAAGCCGCCGGAGCATCAAATGACCACCGCGACGTTCTCTATCGCCGGTCTTGGCTTACTACGTCAAATCCCCGTCGATCTCTCCGATAATCCCAAAAAAATTAGCCGGGCTCAGCAAAAAGCGCGCGCAATTGAGCGTGCGGAGAATTTGTCACGCCCATTGGTCGGCATGACCGACATAGAAGACATCCTGAGATATCTTGAATTGGTTGAGAGTGAGTTCGTCGCCGCTCTTGCGGAGCTTGCAGGCCTAATAACGCCTCGCGAACTAAAAGAGGCGAGGGGTAATCTCATCTACAAGGCTCTCGTTAAAAAATTCTCTGCGATTGAAGAGATGGCAGGGTCGGAAAAGCACGATCAGATCGTCTCGGTCGTTCACAGCATGGAAGCAATGTCGGAATGGGTAAATACTCAAATCGAAAATGTACGGGAATTCGATCATGTGGCGTCTGGATCCAAGTCGATCGCAAATGACGAAGCCGCTTCGAAATACCTGCGTGCGTTGCTCGGCTTAGTTGCAGTCAGTTCAATGGTCAATGATGATGATCCCGGGTGGCCAACCGATTCGCTTATGCACTTGATCGATGCACTCGACGATTTGATGGATGACGCCGAAGTTTCGCTCCTCGGCACCCGGCCCGCCAACTACGACCTCAAGGAATCTCAGCCGTTGAGCGCGTTGGCAGATGTCCTCTAAATATGAGGTCAAGATCGGGAACAAAGCGTCAAAACAAGTACGCGAATTGATAAAAACCCAGCCTGGCGCATTCAAGCGAAAGCTACGCGAAACTATTGGCGTTCTAGGCGATAATCCATACATTTCGCCAGAGAGCGGTCGAAGATACCAGCCTAAAAAGTTAGCAAATGGGCGTTGGGCGGTTCGAATAGACCAAAATCATAGGATGGAATACGCAATCGCGGGCCAGGTCGTTCACATTATTAGAGTCGCCGACAGGCGTGACGCATATAAAACTTAGCGGTTCAGTTCAAATCTGATCGGGATCGCCACAAGACGAAAAAAGAAAGGCCCCGGATGAAAGTCCGGGGCCTTATCGCGTCCCCAGGCGCAGGAGACGCGAAGGAGGAGGGAAGTTGGGCTACTGGTCGATTCTTACAGTAGCTGCCGCAGGTTCGCCAGTGGCAGGACCTACTGCAGAACCAGGCACATCCAACTCGATCGTTGGCGCATCTGTTGCCGGAGCTGGCCCGGAAGCTGGCGCAGCGACCAGGTCATGCTTGGGCATGAACCTCCAGACCAGAACTGTTCCTACCAGGGCCACGACACCTGCAACCACGTACACAATCGAAGTTCCGTCGATAAACGACTGCCTTGACGCCAGGGCAAGCTCTTCGCCTGCTGTACCGCCAGTAAGGGAGTCGGCCACCTGAAGCGCCGCACCGATCGAGTTGCTCGCCGCCGCGGCAGCGCCCTCGCCCAGGCCGGATATCGCATCCGACATGCTCGAGGAGTAGACCGAGCTCAGGATTGACCCGAAGATGCCGACACCCAGCGCGCCGCCAATTTGCCGAATAGTGTCGTTCAATGCGGAACCAACACCGGCTTGCGCCTCGGGAACCGCCGCCATAACGGCATCGGTTGCGGGCGCCATCACGTTAGACATCCCGAGACCCATCGCAAAGATGAGCGATCCCGTTATCCAGTAAGCAGTCTCGATATCGAGAATGGCCATCCCGGCCACGGACACGGCGACCACGAACAGTCCCCCGGTCATTACCGTGCGGGCATTCAGTCTCGCAACGAGAATCGCACTTGTCGGAGCGCCCACCATGAAGCCCAGTGCCATCGGCACCAGCCGGATGCCAGTGTCGAGCGGCGAGTAGCCCTGGACGAACTGCAGGAACTGGGTCAGCATGAACATCATGCCCAGCATTGCCATAAACGCAATGCCGATCGCACCGACGCTTGCCGACAGGCGTGCATTGAGGAACAGGTGTAGGTCGACCATCGGGTGCTCGCGGCTTAGCTCGTACCAGACGAACAGGGCGCCAAAAGCGAGAGACGCTGCGAATCCCCCGAGGGTCACCGCCGCAAGCCATCCCTGCGCTGGAGCTTCGATGATGGTGTATATCAGCAAAGAAAGTGCCGCCATCGAGATCAGCGCGCCTACGATGTCGGTGGTTTTGGCATTCTTGTCACGGCTCTCCGGCACGAGAAAGATCGAACCCACAAGGGCAACCAGCACGACCGGCACGTTCAGCAGGAATACCGATCCCCAGAAAAAGTTTTCCAGCAGCCAGCCACCGGCAATCATTCCTCCCGGAATGCCAATCGCGGCAACCCCGGCCCAGATGCCGATCGCCTTTGCACGCTCCTCACGGGGGAACACGTCGACGATCACTGAGAGCGTCGACGGCATGATCAGTGCGCCACCGATGCCCTGGCCTGCCCGGGCAATGATTAGCTGGGTGGTGGATTCCGAGAATGCAGCGCCAACGCTTGCCAGCCCGAATATCACCAGTCCGGTCTGGAACGCAAGCCTGCGGCCAAAACGGTCGCCAAGCGATCCCATGGTGAGCAGCACTCCGGCGAACACCAGTATGTACGCATTGATGATCCACTGGAGTCCCGATGCCGAGGCATTCAGGGAATTCTGCAGTGTCGGGATGGCGACGTTCAAGACCGTGATATCCAGCCCGATGATTATCAGCGCGATTGAGAGGATCCCGAGGGTCCATTTCCTTTTGGCGTACCCGGCGCTGTCACGGATTTGGGCCTCGCCGGTCGTAGTTGCAGTATTCATAACGAAATTTTCCTTGCTGTTGCCAGCTGGTTGACTGACGATCAGTCACAATTGGGTAAAAGAAGTGAGATTCGTCTCTCAAAAATGCAGAGACCCGGACAGATACTCATGACTTTCTCCTTGAAACTTCGTTGCGTGCGGATTGGAATGACTGACGATCAGTCAGCATGATTTAAAGCAAATAAAACTAGGTCGGCCGCGCTACAAACGCTCCCAGCACAACTTTTTCGGTCGCTTTCTCGATCTCATCCACCGGCGCAGGCCGTGGATCGGTTGCAAATGCAAGTTGCATCGATCCCGACATGATTATTCGAAACATGTCCGCAGCTACCGCCGGATTCATAGTGACCATCTCTCCCGAGTCCATGAATCGCTGAAACATGCCTGTAGCCATCTGGTTGAGTTCGCTATGCAGTTCGACATCATCGACGGCACCGGCGCTTTCCGAGCTCATGTGCATCAACCGGCACAGGTCGGGGTTTTCCTCGCCAACCCTGAAACCGAGGTGCACAAATTTTCGGAGGACCTCTGTAAATGACTCGGTGCCATCGAGGATGCTCTGAAGTCGAACTGCCATATCTGCCATTGGCTGGCGCGCAAGCTCAACAACCAGGCCCTTCTTCGAGTCGAAGTAGAGATAGAACGTGCCCTGTGCGACTCCGGCCTTTCCCACGATGTCTGAAATCGTGGCGCTTTCATATCCTTTTTCATCGAACACAGAACGGGCCGCCGCCAGGATTTGCTGGCGTCGCTGCGCTTCTGATTGTGTTCGCTGTGCTACAGGCATGACTACATATTCGCGTGTAAAAATATCCTGACTGACGATCAGTCATTCACGGTATCACAGTCATTCAGATGCTGGTTATAGAAAAGAGATGCAGATCATTAAATTCGGCACTCGAAAGGCAGCCGCCGAGGATCGGAGAGCCTTCCGCGACGCATGCAACGTGTTGCGGTAAGCGCCAGGGCAGTGTAGAAATCAGCGGTCCAGTAAACAGCCACCGGTCTTGAACGGCCAATCGAACAGACATGACCAGAACTTCAAACAACACTCTCCAGGTCGGAGATGTGCACATTACCGCCCTCACTGACGGCAGCATCGCGTTCGACCCGAGGGTCCTGTTTCCAGACACACCGATCGAAGCCTGGGCACCGTTTTAGGACAGGTTTCCCGAGTATTTCAAAGGCCAGTTTTTTCGCAACAACCTGGGCTCGTTCGTTTTTACGTCTGGTGATCAGCGGATACTCGCCGACACGGGGTTTGGACCGCATGGAGAGATGCTCGGGTATCCCGCGCCCGGCGAACTCATTGCCGACTTCGAGCGAAACGGGATGGGGCTGGATTCGATCACGACGGTATTTCTCACCCACCTGCACGGGGATCATGTCGACTGGAACTTGAGAGAGGATCTGCCGAATCGGCCGTTGAGCTTCCCGAACGCACGATATCGGGTTCACGAGGCAGATTGGGAACACTTCACCACCGACGAGCTACTCGCCGACCTGTACCGCGGCGAGCACACGCGTCGGAGCGTCTTGCCGCTCGAAGAGCTTGGTGTGCTTGAATTAATGGTCGGCGAAACGGATCTTGCTCCCGGCATCACCGCGTTTCCAACTCCCGGTCACACGCCGGGACACATGAGCCTGCTCATTGCCTCGAACAACGAACGGGCGTTACTGGTCGGTGACATACTCGGCTCGCCAATGCAGGCAACTGAAACCGATTTTCGTTACACCCCGGATTGGGACGGCCCGATGGGCATTGCAGCGCGCCGGGACATTCTCGATCGGGCCGAGCGGGAGAAAGCCATCGTCATCGGCAGTCACCTCAGCTATCCGGGATGGGGTTCGATCGTGCGGTGGGAAGGCCGCCGCTACTGGAAGGCGCTCTAGAAATATCTCAATAACCCCCTCTCCTCCGGGAGACGGGTGCCCCAATGTGATCGGGGCGCGGGTGAGGGGATAGTTACTCAGCAGACAGCACGCTTTCGATGGCACCCACATCAATATCGAAAACTTTCCCCTCAACCCGACCTTGTCCCCGAGTAGAAGGAAATCACCTCATCAGAAAGCAAAGGCAACGACACCGGTGCCAAAGAGCAGGTCAAACTCAAACCCGAAGCCCATTCCCGAGCAGTGCACGGCAATCGATACGACCCTCGTCGAGTGGGACAAGAACTTCAACCCGAAACCTGGCGTCGAACTCGGGCGGCTGATGCTCCGCAAAGACTCGAAAAACGGCGCCGAAATCAGGATGATTCGCTACCCGAAGGGCATTGTGAACCCCGGGCACGAGCATTTAGCGCCGGTAGCGCCGGGCGTGCATTCGCACCCGGGCGCACGAGCGCGGTCCGCGAGGCACGCCAGGGCGTTGGGCACGGGATCTTCGTCCTGGAAGGCAAACTTCGGACCCAACAGTGCACAAACGGGCCCGGAACGTGGGTATGGTTCCCGCGGGGCGAAATAATGGAGCACGGGGCTCCCGACCCAGGCGACATGACCGGAACCTTCATCGCCGATGGCGAATGCGATATATTTTTTTCAGAAGCGACGAGTAGCCGATCAAATCGTTCCGGTTAATTCCCGGACTTCAGAGCAGAGGGTTAATGGCGAAAAAGAGCATTTTCAAAGCAAAGCGTGTGGCCAATGAGAGCGCTTCGGGTTGGCTCAACGATCATGCGGTTGTGGTCGAAGACGGAATCATCACTGCGGTCGAGCCATCGGCGAATGTTCCTGCCAGCACAGACGGCGGCACGTACGAAGTGTTCGACCTTGGCGACGTTTCGTTGCTGCCGGGACTGGTCGACGCCCACTGCCACATGCACTGCAGCGCGACGCACGACGCGCAATCACTGGCCATGTCGGAAAACGACCAGCAGCTCACCATCCGTGCCACCAACAACATGCGGAAGGCGGTGCTCGCCGGCACCACGACCATTCGCGACCTGGGTTCCCGCAACGAAGTCGCCTTTGTGGTAAGGCAGATGATCGACGATGGACATGTGCCCGGGCCGCGCCTGCTGCTCGCCGGTACACCGATCACCATTACCGCGGGACACTGCTGGTTCTTCGGAACGGAAGCCGATACGGTCGATCAGGTCCGCACCGCGATCAGGACACAGGTGAAGCAGGGCGCAAACGTCATCAAGATGATGGCGACCGGCGGGATGTTCACTCCCACGGCGAACCCGCGAAAGCCGCAGTACTCGGTAGAACATCTGAAAGCGGCGGTCGAAGAAGCCCACCGGATGAACGTTCCCATCGTCACCCACACCCTGTCGGCGCAGGGAGTCCGGAACGTGGTAGAAGCGGGGGTAGACCACCTGATTCACGCACGCTGGTACGACGCCGACCCCGACAAAGGCCTGGACTACGACCCTGACACCGTGAAGAAGATGGTCGATCAGGGCCAGTGGTTGGACCCCACGATCGGGCACCACTTGCTCGGCCGGGAGGCGAAGACAAGGGGTGAAATTGGCCCAATGGCACCACACTGGTCCGTCGCATATAAATTTGTGGACGAGTCTGAGCATGTTGAAACGCTAATGAAGATGCATGATGCGGGAGTAAGGTTCACGTCCGGGCTGGACATGGGCATGGCCTACGGCACCCACGACCGGTCGGCGGCCAGCGCCTGGTCATTCGTCGAGACGCTCGGCTGGCCGAACTGGAAGGCCATACATGCCGCCACGGCTGGGACATCGGAAGCGCTTGGGCTGGCTGAAAAAGTCGGCAGCTTGAAGGCGGGGCTGGTGGCCGACATGGCGGCTTTCGGTGGAGATCCCGCCAGAAACATTCGCGATATGGACCGTGCCGAAACGGTCGTTCAGTCGGGCCGTC
>JADFLG010000091.1 GCA_022564545.1 Chloroflexota bacterium
AGGCCAAACTCTGGCTTGCGAAACTTGCCGCCGAGGTCGGGCCTGAACGTGTCGCGGCAATTTCGCCAGGCAGCCAGCCGGGCGCACTGCTGACCGTGCCGCCGGGTGCTGAATACTCGGGTCCGGCACTGAACGCGATCGAAGAACTGACAAATGTCGTAAACGCAACTGCGTCGCTCCGAGAAACCGATGGAGGATCGAACGGCTGGGCGGTTTCCGGCGATCGTACGGTGTCAGGTCTGCCGCTTGTTGCCGGGGACTCCCACCGCGGGCTTGAAGTGCCGAATGTCTACTACCAGGTGCACCTGAAAGGCCCCGGTTTCCAGGTGCTGGGCCATTCGATTCCAGGCGTTCCGATGGCGATGCATTTCGCCCACAACGAATACGTCGGGTGGGGCATGACGCACGGCGGGGCAGATACCCAGGACCTGTTTGTCGAGCAGCTCCGGCGTTCCTCGTGGAAGGTCGAGTACCTGTTCAAGGGCGACTGGCTGGAGGCCAGCGTGTCGTCGGAGGCGATATCGGTGCGCGGAGGAAATTCACCACCGAGTACCGCACAGGTCGAGATAATCGAAACCCATCACGGGCCGATCATCGCGGGTAGTGTCGATTCGGGCTGGGGCATAGCGATCTCAGACCCGGGCTCGAGGGACGGCACGAAGTGGGTCGACGCCGCCTACGACGCGATGAAGTCCCGTTCTGCCGATGAACTCGACAGTGCGTTCGATAACTGGACCGACCGCGTGAACAACTACCCGTATGCCGATGTTCACGGCAACTTTGGCTACCTGTTCAAAGGGCGTGTTCCGATTCGGCCTGCCTCGAACGGCTGGGGCCCGGTCCCGGGCTGGACCGGCGAGCACGAGTGGAACGGCTACATCCCGAACTCCGAATTGCCCCGCTCGAAGAACCCGGACTCGGGCTGGGTGGTGTCGTGCAACCAGCGGGTGGTCGGTCACGACTACAAGTACTACCTGACGCACATGTACGGCACCGACTACCGTGCGCGGCGAATCCGTGAGCGGATTGCCGGGCTTGCAGACCAGAAAATCGGTGTGGCCGATATGTCGTCGATCCATGCCGACGCCATTTCGATTCCGGCCGGTGTGTTCACTCGGGCCGTTGTGGCCGCAGGCGGATGGGACGGGATTCACGGAATTGCCGCTGACCTGTTGGCCCGCTGGGACTTCGACCTGAAGAAAGACTCGATGGAAGCGGCGATATACAGCGCTTCGAACCGCTTCCTCAACATATTTTTGATGATGGCCGCTTACAGAGGCGCGGTGAAAGGGGTGATAGATGAGGGAGATAATGTCGGGGCGGAAGACCATTTTCGCAGGCAGCTCAGGCCAGATTTTATCCAGAGACTTGGCGATGGGACGCTGGACGAGGCGAACTACGGTTTCCAGGTGGATGAATTCGTAAAAAAGGCGTTCAAGGGCGGGGTCGATGAACTGGTGATGCAGTTCGGGATTGATCCCACGAACTGGCGATGGGGCGACCGGCACAGGACGGATCACGTGCACCCGCTTGAAAATGCGTTCCGGGGTAACGGCAATATGCTCAACCCCCCGCGGGTAGAAACCGACGGGGATGGCGATGTACCGTGGGCAAGCGGACATTCGGCTTTCGGCGATTTCCTGGTCAAATCGGGTCCGGTCAACCGGTACATTCACGATCCATCGAACTGGAGCAACGGCCGGTGGATCGTCCCGCTCGGTTCTTCGGGACACCCCGGCAGTCCGCATTTTTCAGACCAGCAGGAGATGTGGGCGAAGGTCGAGACCATCCCGCAGCTCTGGGACTGGGATGAGATAGCGACAACCGCAGAAACCACTCAGCATCTGTTGCCAGGCTAGACCAGGTCCTCCCTCCCTGCGAGGGAGGGAGTTAGAGCATGTGCTGAGCCCGTCGAAGTGGGTGGGTGAAAGTTCACGCCGCCACGACCTAAATCCGTCGGCAGATCTCACCCACACCCACGCCCTCTCCGTCCCAGGGAGAGGGGACCTGGCAGTCTCAGGACTTTGGAGTCCGCCAGTCGGGATAGGCCTCGTCCAGTTGCATACTCCGCAGGTAGCGCCTGATGGCGTCGAACGCAGCGACAAGATTCACGGGTTGGGTTGCCGGAGACTGCCTCGATGCTGAACTCAGGTGCTCGGCCAGGAACAGCGCTTCGGCTTTCGACAGCTGTTCGTACTCGGCGTGGCGTTCCAGCAATGGGTACCCGATTCCGGCAGATGTCAGCCTGGCGTATGCACGGGCAGCCGAAAGATCGCGACGGTCGTGAGCGGGCGCTCCGTCGGGTCCAGCCCGTGGACGCCTTATGAGGCCTGCGACGATCAGGTTGTCGTAAAGATCTTTGTCTAAACCACTCTGTTCAAGGAAATCCGCAACGGAAATCGGACCGGGCCCCGGTTGAGCCGGTTGAGAAGCGGCAGCTGTTTGGTCCGATGGCATTGCCGCCGCCAGTGGCGATCCAGGATCGCCGTTTACCACCTGCTTGATGCCCGTGAGATTGAGGCCCGCGGCCTGCAACTGCTTGATCCTGGAAATCAGGTTTTCGAAGTGTGCCGGGTAAAGGGCGCGAGTCCTGCTTGTTTTTCTCGGGGGCGGCAGCACACCAATTCGAACGTAGTAGTTGATGGTCGCCGTCGTAATGCCAGTGCGTCGGGACAGTTCTCCAACGGAAATGCCGGGCTCGGCTCTGTGCTGCGCAGATGGTCTGGTCATGGGAACTGGATTGGAACTGAGAAATCCGCCATATACGCGAGGGCGTAACAATTAGCAGGGAGCGAGCTCATCAGTCTGGAACCGTGCACCGGACTGATGGCTCGCTTTCTTGCTTGTTAAGAGTGTCTGTGAAGGTTATCTGAGCAGTGGGCAACGGTGCCCCGGGTACCACACCCCCGGCCTACCCACCCTGACCCTCTCCATAGCAGGGAGAGGGGACTGGAACGAGACTCCATCGGCGGCGTTGATATCCTCGTACATCTTGCGCAGCTCTTTCGCGACGATTACGGGGTCAACTGCCGTGTGGACCGAATTCGGGGGGATGGGCGTGCCTCGCGTTACTGTCCGGGAAAACGTGTGAATGGTACGGGCGGCGTGGCCTTTTGTCCGAAAGACGACCCCGACAGGTTAGAATCTGCGTTCGGCCAAATAGCAAACGACCTCACCGGATTTTGTTCGAATTGGATCCGGAACCCAGGAATCAAAAGGGAAGTTATTTTGACGGTTGAATATGTAAATTTCGGGACAGCTGGAGTAAAGGTGTCCCCCATGGCCCTGGGACTCGGGTTCAGGGGGCAGTTCGATCGCGATGAAGCTGAAAGAGTCATTCTTCGTGCGTTCGACGCCGGGATCAACCTGATCGATTGCGCGAACGTGTATGGCTTCATGGACGACCGTGCAAATATCGGGAGTTCTGAGCAGGTGCTGGGCCGTGCACTCAAAGGCCGACGCGACGACGTGGTGATCACTTCGAAGGTGCACAGTCCGATTGGCCCGGGTCCCAACGATGAGGGAACGTCTCGCTATCACATCATGCGCGAGGTCGAACGGTCGCTCGGCCGGTTGCAGACGGACCGCATCGACGTATACATCATCCACGGAATCGACGAGACCAACTCGTTCGAGGAGCAGTTCCGTGCGATGGAGACGCTGGTACAACAGGGCAAGATCCGCTACGTAGGCGTAAGCAATTACCAGGCGTGGCAGGTGATTCAGGCCCTCCGTGTGCAGGAACGCCTCAACGCTCAGCCACTGATCCTTGTGCAAAATCCGTACTCGCTGATGAACCGGACCCAGGAGGACGAGCTGTTCCCGATGGTCCGGGAGACTGGCGTGGGAGTGATGGCATACAGTCCGCTGGGCGTCGGTTTGCTGAGTGGCACGTACCGGCCCGGCGAAGTGCCGGACGATAGCACGCTATGGGGCTCGAAACGGCGTGGTGAGATCGCAACGTACATGCGTGGGCGGGCGGCGAAAGTTATCGCGGAGGTCGAGAAGGTAGCGAACGAAGTCGGTGCCACGATGCCGCAGGTGGCGATGGCATGGGTAATGTCGCATCCCGAAATTACGGTCGCCATTTCGGGGGCCGACACTGTCGATCAGATCGCCGACGTCTCGGGCGCGCTGGAACTTACACTCCCCGATGAAGCGATTGCCAGCCTCAACGCGGTTTCAAGCGGAATGCGTGCGGTGCTGGACGGTGCGCCCGAGGATGTTGGTGACGAATAACGGTCCCTTCTCCCTGGGAGGGAGGCGGGTGCCCTCTCGGCGCGAGGGTGTGGGTGAAGCCTGCCACCAGATAATGTGTCGGCGATGCCACGTTCAACCCACCTTCCAACTCCCCTCTTTGCCGGGGGGGAAATTGGCGATTCCCGACCGTCACCTGCAGAAGGAGATTTTTAATTGAAAATATTGCTTGTTGGCGGTGCCGGGATGGTCGGCTCGTTCATCACGCCTTATCTGAAAGAGCACCACGATTTGCGGGTGTTCGACGTCGCCGAGCCGCGCCACGACGACGTCGAGTTCGTGAAGGGGTCGGTCACCGACCCGAACGCGATCGAAGAGGCGGTTGAGGGCGTAGATGCTTTCATCTGGCTGGTAATGATGAGTCCGCAGGGCGGATCGGTGACCGATCAGGATTTGAAGGTCATTCGCGAGAACTACGAAGTCAACTGCCTCGGTCTGCACATGTTTCTCTGGATGGCGCAGGGCGCGGGACTGTCGCGGGGTGTGTACACGAGCACCATGAGCGTTCACTACCGCGGGCGCGACTATTACGGGGCCGAAGAGGAAATTCCGCTTGACACCCCGAGTGCCTACGGGCTGAGCAAGGGTTTCGGCGAGGGAATCTGCAGGTATTTCGCCTCGTGGTTCGACATGAACATCATTGCGCTGCGCATCACCGGCCCTCGGACCCGTGAGGACTACATCGAGGAGCGGCGGAGGCCAATAGCCGACCGGCCTGACGGATCGAAGCCGCTATTTGTTACGGACGAAGCCGACCTTGCACGGGCGTATCTTGCTGCCCTGGAAAGCGTCGAGACCGGGCACGGGCGGTTCGACCCGGTGTTTATCGCGGGCGACGAGGACGAGAAGGAGCACAACCTTTCGAAGGCGCGGCGTTTGCTTGGCTGGAAGCCCCAGTCCCATCTCGAGATCGAACCGTGATGCGGATCGCCGTTATCGGCAGCGGCAGTGTCGGCTCGGGCCTGGCCAGGGGATGGTCGGCAGCGGGACACTCGGTCGTGATCGGTTCAAGGTCGCCCGAGTCTGAACGGGTGACTGCGCTGGTTGCCGAGATTGGCAACGGGGTTGAAGCTGCTACGCCGCCGGATTCGGTGGCGGGAGCCGATGTGATCGTGCTGGCGGTCCCGTGGAGCGCGGTTGAGGAGTCGATATCGAGTCTTGGCGATGTTTCAGGGCGGGTTATTATCGACGCCACGAATCCGTTTGTCCGGGGATTGGACCTGGCTCTGGGCCACACGTGGTCCGGCGGCGAGCAGGTGGCTGAACTGGCGTCGGGGGCGAGGGTGGTCAAGGCCCTGAATGTCGTCGATGCGCGGCTGCTGGACGGCCACCTATTGGACGGCCGGCAAATATCTATTCCAATCGCCGGCGACGATGCCGACGCGAAACAGGTCGCCTCGAAGCTAATTTACGACCTCGGGTTCGACGTGGTCGATGCGGGGGCGCTTGTGTCATCGCGACTCCTCGAGCCGCTGGCCCTGCTGATGATCAGATTGTCGATGAAGAAGAGCCTGGGTGCGGAGATTGGGTTCCGGGTGCTGCGAGAGTCGCGTGCGACGTTTGATTGAGGACGGGTAATTGAGATTCGGAGGACGTTGGCGGTGGAGCCGGTTCAGATTCCTCCGCTGCGGTCGGAATGACTGGGGCACAGGCAAGCTGTTCCGGTTGGTGGGTTGGGGCGTAGTATTCGCACCCACCCCAGCATTATCAGGGGTTCCCTTCCACAGCCAGTATGCAGCCGACCGGAGCTTGAACCGAAATGATCGTTGACGTCCATACCCACCTTCCGACTCACATGGACGCGGTCCCGCCAGATGAGATGGTTACCGAAACGACCATGAGGTCGGGCGAGAGTGTCCAGCTGACGAACTCAATAGATGACTACCTGCATGACATGGGGCCGGTCGACAAGACGTTCATCTTCGGGATCGCTCCCCGGCCCTGGCGTCCGGACGACCGAGTGCTGGGAACTTCAGGTTGGCCGGATGAACTTAACCACAACGATGTTGCTGCCGGGACCGCCAGGCGTGCTCCCGGCAAGGTCATTCCGTTTATGTCGCTTCACCCGCTCGACCCGAACTGGGAGGACGAGTACGACCGGTGTGTGGGCGATCTGGGATGCAAGGGGATCAAGCTGGGGCCGAACTACCAGGATTTCGACCCGACGGGCCCGGAGGCGTTTCGCCTGTTCGCACGTCTTGAAGCCGACAACATTCCGATCGTATTCCACCAGGGCACCTCACCCATGACCGAGGCGCCCCTGATTTACGCACATCCGCTTACGACCGAGAAGGTCGCGCTGGCCTTTCCGAAGCTGACGATGGTGCTGGCGCACCTGGCTCACCCGTGGCAGAACGACTGCATGACAGTTGTTCGGAAGCACCCAAACGTGTGGGCCGACGTTTCGGCGCAGTTCTACCGGCCCTGGTCGTTCTGGCAGGGTATGCAGCTTTTTCACGAGTGGGGTGTGACTGACAAGATTCTGTTCGCATCAGATTGGCCAGTGACGAAGCCGCAGGACAACATCGATCACCTGCGCGGCCTGTCAAAATTTGCGAAGGACCACCACCTTCCGTCGATTCCAGAGGATGCGATCGAAGGCATCATCAACAGGGATTCAGTAGAAATCCTCGGGGTCGATTAACCTTGGAGTGCAGCGCAGGTTCAGCCGAAGTCCGGCGGAGGGCTAAACAGTGGTATGCCATATCTGATTGGCCTGTTGACAGCGATCGTAATTCTGTTTCTGACTTACCGGTTGGGACGACGATCGGGTTACGAGGCCGGAAGACTTGACGAGCGGAAAGAATGGTCGACGAAAATCCGCGAACTGGACGAATAAATGAGTGCTGACCAATCGGGCTCGGGCAAAGCTGCCGACTCCAGAGAACCTGAAAAGGCGCGCCATCAGGGTTTGTACTACGGCTGGTACATCGTCGCCGCTCTGTTTTTTGCTACGTTCCTGGCCATGGGATCGCGGTCGGGATTTGGTGTTTTCGTCAAGACCTGGGAACTGGACTGGGGTGTTACTACCGCCACCGTCTCGGTCGCAGCGGCGGTAGGTTGGCTGGTAAACGGGATAGCTCAGCCGATATTTGGTCGCATGACCGACGTTTACGGGGGCCGACGCGTCGTAATTCTGTCGCTGTTGGTGATGAGCGTGGCGACTGTCGGAATTGCGACGGTTTCGAACATCTACGGCCTGATTGCGCTCTACGGATTTGTGATCTCATTCGCTTCGGGTGGCGTCTCCCCAGCGATTACAGGGGTGATAGTCGCTCGTTGGTTCGAGCGTAATCGCGGCATGGCAATGGCTGTGCTGGTCGCTGGTGGTTCCGTTGGCGGGTTGGTCCTCGTGCCATTTATGAGTTTCGCGTTGGTCGAGTTCGGCTGGCGGACCGCCTGGATAATTGTCGGAGTTCTGGCTTTCGGACTGGGCGTTCCGATGTTGTTTTTCATCGTTCGCAGCAAACCCGAAGAAATGGGGATGAAACCCGACGGCGACGAATCTCATGATTCTGGAGATGCCGAAATTACCGTTCGCCCGGTCGGTCCAAAATATGTCGAAAAGTGGCGTGACTCGTTCAGTTCGATGCCTATCTGGCAGCTTTCGTTTGCTTACTGGGTATGCGGAATCACCACCGCATCGATCTCCGTTCACTTCGTCAGGTGGGCCATCAGCGAGGACATTTCGATAGGTACCGCGGCGCTGGCGTTTGGTGTGCTGAGTGGTATCAATGCTGCCGGGGTGCTGGTTATCGGGCTGCTTTCGGACCGGTGGCAGAGGAAAAACCTGCTGGGAGCGGTTTACCTGATCCGAGCGGTTGCGTTCATTTCGCTGATCGTGCTGCCGGGGCCGTCGGCGATCTGGGCGTTTGCGGTTGTCGGGGGAATGTCGTGGTTGGCGACTGTGCCGTTGACCGCTTCTCTTACGGCTGATGTATACGGGGTCCGTAATCTTGGAACACTGTTCGGATTTGCGAACATGGCCCACCAACTGGGTGGAGCTGCTGCGGTCTTGCTGTTCGGCTGGGCGTTCACCGCGTGGGGATCGTACGACATCCCGTTTGCCATCGGAGCTGTGACCCTGGTTGCAGCGGGGATTGTGTCGTTGTCGATTCGAGAGAAGAAGCACTCGGTCCGGTACGTGCAGGTGCCGGTTGGAGGCGCTCCAGGAGCTAAGTTACTGAAACAGGACGGCGATTGAGATGGCCAGCCCGTTCGGAACACCCTTCGGAACGCCGCTCGGCCCACTACTGCATCACTCGGAGCCGATCGACCCGACTCTATGGGAGTGGCTGAGCGCGAAGATCGACCATGTGCTGGGCCTCTCGCCCGGCGTGATGGTCCTGATCCTCGGCACTTTGATAGTCCTGTTCCCGATCGTCGTGATGGTCGTTGCGCTGCGCAGACGGCGTGGTTTGCGTTAGTCACACCGGGCGTGTCCCGATCACATCGGGACACTTGGGCGACGGCAGGATGCTCCGCGGGGCACACAGCGCCCATTATGGTGACTGAGTTGCGTTTCACATAAGCATGTCGTTGGATTTACTGACCGGTCGCCGCCCTGGCGTCGAGCAGTCGATAGCGCCTGTGCTGCCCGACCGATACCACCATGAGCACGACGGCTGTAATGAGGGATCTGTCAGAACTCAGAGCTCTGGCGCAATTTGTTGCCCGATCGAGTCGATCTGATGTTCGATTTCATACTCAACGAGTCGACGTTTCTCGCCGACTCAATGCCAAAGTTCGAGGTCGAGCTCTGAGTTCTGACAGTACCGTAATGAGTGCCCATACTGGCAACCAAATTAACATCCGTTCAATCCACACTATTTTGCTGAGCCAATCATCGATGTTGTTCGAAGGCAAAAACATATGCACTGTGAATGGATTCAGCAGCCACAGTCCGATGAACGACAATCCCCAGAGGCCGGCCGCGATTGACGACAGGCGAAATCGCGGCGACCGTTCAACGTCATCGGGGCTTGTCCAGAGAGTGCGGAAAATCTCGGAAACGACCATCCACGGCAGCACAAAACTAAGCAGGGGGACGAACCATGAGACGGCCGCCCATGTTGTCGAGATTTTCGGCTGCGGATAGCCGAGCGCATACAGGTTGTTCGACGCACGGCTGAAGGCTACTGCCGATATGAAGAGAATTCCGATCAGGCTGGCGGAAATTCCCAGGTTGAGCAGTGCGGAATCATCGCCGTATTCACCGATTCGGACCGACAGCGATTCGATCTGCTGCCGCGATGGAGAGCCGGACGCGTCTAAATTCCATTCGTCGACGAACTCGGCGATCCGTTCAGGTGAGGCATATGGCGGAGGAAGCTGCGGGAATCCCGAAACTTTTGCCGCCTCGACATCGGCGAGCATATCCGTCTCCACTGTGCGGGCGGGGTTTACGAAGAGAGTCAATAAGACTGCCAGAATAAGAACCGATGTGGCGAGCCGCAAATTGTGCGAGTACCGAAGCGGGTTCGCCGGATCGAAATTACGCTGCCTGGCCCTGACGACTTCCCACGGCCACCTTGGCTTTAGCGGGTCTTCTGTTGATTGTTTGCCCTGTTGCATGGCGTGACTCACGTTAGTGTCCGATATCGCTACGACGCCTTCCACGTGAGCAGGTCGGACATTCGGTCGAGGATGCGGTCGAGTTCCTCGTAGTCGAACTTGTCGAGCGCCTTGTTCGCAGGGTTTCGAGTCAGGGGCGTCTTGATGATCCCCCGTCGCCAGTAGGCGGCCTTGTAGGCATTTGCACCGAACATGAATTCGAAGTTCAGCGATGGGATCATGTGCTCCCAGATATTTCGCGCCTCGTCGGTAACGACCTGCAGGCCATCGTCGTCCATGCCGCCCGCTTCCAGGGCGTCCCACAGCTTGACATGGGCATCGGTGATGTGACCTGCGGGCATCGTTCCGCAAGAGCCACGCCGGTATTCGTCGACCAGATATCGTCCACCCATGCCACCCATGATGCCCCTGACCGCGCCGCCAGCTTTCTCGAATAGCTCGGTCATAACCTGGCCGGGCAGGTTGCTTTCTTCTTTCACGTAGTCGACATATTCGACTTCGTTGAGCATCCGGACCATCATTTCGGTCGGGACGACGGGGCCAGCAGGCGGCTTGTTGTTCTGAATCCAGACGGGCAATTGCCCGGCTTCTGCGATGGCAACATAGTGGCCCCACATGATTGACGACGTTGCGCCGTTGGGCGGCATTGCCATGATTGAATCGACGCCGAGGTCGGCCGCGACCTCCGTGAGAGCAACGGATTGCGCGGTCGAAGTGCCGCTCACACCGCCCACGACAGGCACGGCGCCATCGACTACTTCGACGGCGACTTTCAGCACCTGCTTGCGTTCATCGTCTGTGAGGTATGGCCCCTCGGAGGCGTTCACCGGTACAACGATTCCGTGTGCGCCAGCTTCAAGGCTGAACGCTATGCATTTTCGCAGGGACTCCCAGTCGACCGAGAGGTCTTCGTTGAACGGGGTGACTGGAATCGCGTACACGCCGCGGAACTGGGAATTGCTGGTCATCTGGTAGATCGCCCGTCGTGGTGAATCTGAAATTGCGAGGCGATGAGAATACACCCGGTGAAGTGAGATAAGATGCGCGTTGGTGGCCGGGCGTAGAACTTGGGCCACGCGCTGCAAGCTCCGCGGGGCACGCCAGAGCACGGGGTCGTCGGGCGCCGACGTTTGGTGCCGGGCGTGCGAGGCGCACCTGGCCGCCAGCGCGGGCCCAGCGGGGCTGCATACGCGACCGAGTCCAGGTTTTCGGGACGCTTGTAGTTAAACGGGTAGAAAAGAGATTCTGATGTCAGACATGATGCGCGCGGCTCTTGATGACGGCACAGGACAGTACGTGGTGCAGGACGTTCCAATGCCGGACATGTTTGAGGGTGCTGCGATGATCAAGATCCGACAGACAGGGATCTGCGGTTCTGACCTCCACATGACAACGAGTCGTACCGAAGCCCAGAATCTCCCCTCGGGTCACGAGGTGGCCGGTGAAATTGTTGAGATACCCGACGGCGATCACGGACTTTCGGCCGGTGACCGCGTGGCAATCGAGATGGTCGGGGCAGGGAGGGCCTGCCTGACCTGTCGCTTCTGCAGTTACGGTCAGTGGAAGCATTGCCTGAACCCTGCGCCCGACACCGGGGGCGGCTTCGCGCAGTACATGACGCGCCGTCCTGCCGGGCTCTTCAAGCTGCCTGACTCTCTTGACTGGGTCGATGGTGCGCTGGTCGAGCCAATGGCGGTGAGTGTGCACGCGCTCCGTTACGGTCGGATGCAACCTGGCGATGTCGTTGGTGTGGTCGGTTCGGCCACGATCGGTCTTTCCGCCATTGCTGCCGCCAGAGCGTTTGGCGCCCGGACGGTGGTCGCTTCCGCACGATACTCGCAGCAGGCCGAAGCGGCGAAGAAGATGGGTGCCGATGTCGTAGTGGGTTCGGAGCCGGGCGAGTTCGAGGACGCATGCCTGGAGGCTTCGAACGGGATCGGAGCCGATTTCGTAGTGGAATCAGTCGGTGGTTTCCAGTCCACTTCGTTCCAACAGGCAATACAGGCCACCCGCAGCCAGGGAACGATGCTTTATCTCGGCGGCGTGAAGGTCCCGATGGAGTTCGACCTGTTCGATCCCATCCTCCGTGAAATACGGATTCAATCGGCCGTGTGCTACAGCGTTATCGACGGGCGGCACGACTACGACGTCGCGATCGACCTGCTCGCCACAGGTGATATTCCTTACCGTGAGATCGTTACTCACGAGGTTGGATTGGAAGACATCCAGACCGGGTTCGACGCCGCGTGGGATAAGACCACCGGTTCGATCAAGGTCCACGTCAGTATTTAGAAACTATCTCAAACCCCCCTCTCCTCTGGGAGACAGGTGCCCCGATGCAATCGGGGCGCGGGTGAGGGGAAAGCTGTTCTGTAGAAAATACCGTTCGAAAGCATCTACACCGCGGTCGAAAACATTCCCCTCGACCGCGCCCACAAGTGGGCACCCGTCTCCCCGGGGAGACGGAATTTCACTTCGCCTGTTAATGTGTTTTTGGGATAGTTACTTGGCGTTTGGCACCGGGCGTGCCGAGGCGCACCTGGATGCCCGCCGTAAACTCCGCGGGGCACGACCAGGGCGCGGGCGGCGCCAGGAATTTCCCCGTGGCACACCAGGGCACTTCGACGAGGTCACGTTTCACCAGCAGCGTGTTTCGCCAAAATCAGCCCAACCGGAATCACATCTTTTGCCAACCTGAACGCAACCTCCGGATCGCCGTACCTTTGCGTTCTGAGTTTGGCGGAGCCGATCGGCTCACAACTCAAACTGCGCCTGAACGGTCCGTTTGGCTCACCACGGTGAGCCCGCGGGGCTCCTCTCACCGGGTAGAAACACGCATTGTGTGTGTGCACGGCACACCTTCAGCACACGTTGGTGCGACCGTTACGCAACTTTAGAGCGTTTTGAGTGACAGATATGAAAATCACGTTCCGGCGACGACAGTACCGAACAGAGCGGACCGCTGCCAGCAGCAACCGCATCGCGAAGGCATCGACCAGAGTCATGATCGCTGCGCGGTCTGCTCGATTCATTGAGATGCTTGAGGGCGCGGTCAACACGGATCCCCGCACTGCGACCATCGGTGGTGCGCAGGACCGGGACACCGCTGTAGAGCGGTCGGTTCTGCTGCGTCCGGACGTTATCGTTATCGACATTGACCTTGATTACGACCTTGGTGGTATCGACACTGC
>JADFLG010000006.1 GCA_022564545.1 Chloroflexota bacterium
GGCAGCAACTGCCGCCGACACCAGTGCGCTGATCTCGGCTGCGCTAGGCCCAGCCGGAGCAGCGGCTGGCTGCTGAGCGGCCAGCGCATCTGCCAGATCTTCCTTGGTGAGACCATCGTCGGATGCACACGCGACAGCCACAAACATCATGGCAAATAGCAGGCTGAAACCTAACAACAATCTAGATTTGAGTTTTCCCGTAAACATCGTTTGTCTCCTTGAGAGAGCATGCAGGAATTCGCAGCGTCAGAGGGGGTCGATCGGCAATATTGCAGACTTGTTCTGTCTGATGATGCCTTGCTCCGTTCGCTCCGCCGAGCAACGGCCCACACACTAACAGAACCCAAAAGCTTGTCAAACAATAGCTTAATCATGCATTTGACACGTCAAAGGAACTCCGAACAGACATAACACCGGGATGCGACACCTCCGTTGACCCTGACCCCGTTTCCGCGCCATCTGGAGGGTTAGAAATCCGGGTTCTGACCTTGCCCCCGTTCCCGCGCCACCTGGAGGGTTAGATTTCCGGGTTCATCCGGCAGCTTCAGCTCCGATAAATTTAATCCTGGCGAACCGGGCCGGAGCCATCTGGCCCAGTGCGCTGTGCGGACGTTCATTGTTGTACTCCTGCCGCCGGTTTTCAACCTTTTGCCGGGCATCGGCAATCGACGGAAACCAATTCTCGTTCGGGCACTCCTGGCGGACCCGGCGCGTGCCAGTGCAAGCGTGTACGCCCGGCCCATGTTGCGGGAACCACCCGTGACGAGAGCGGTTTTGCCTTTAAGATCGAACGGGGACTCCGACATCTCAAAACCTCTTGCCGCCGGGTGGAGGCGACACGAGCTTGGTATTTGAACTGTAATTTAATTGCTACAGGTCTACTGGTTCGCCACTGGCCGCCGACTCGTAGCCGGCCATGATCACTTCGATGTGATGGACCGCGTCGCGCGCGGTCACCTGCGGAACGGTCCCCGAATCGACACAATCGATGAAGGCCTGGATGTCGGAATTTTCGGGCGTGTCGTTCAACGGTAGCCAGCGGTTTTTGGCCCGCGGCTGGACATCACGAGTTGTCGACGACCACATCGACATCGGGTCGAACGGGTGCACGGTGGGAGTGTCGAAGGGTGGGTCATCGTTGAAGACCTCGATGTGAGGCTCCCCTTCGCTGAATGTGGCGATGCCTGACGAGCCGATCATCGTGATCCGCTGCTGCCCGCTGCGCGGATGGGAGGTCGCACCGATACGCCCGGCGGTGATGCTCGCCACCAGCCCGTCTTCCATCGTGAGGACCAGCGCTCCGAAATCCTCAACGCCCAGCGCCGCGTGCTCTTTGAAGAAGTAGTTGCCCGTAATGCCATAGACCGTTCTGACCCGCTGCCCGGTCAGCCAGGTAATCAGCGAGATCGGGTAAACGCCCATGTCGAAGAGCTCTCGCTTGGCCTCCACAAAAGTAAACCTGCCGTCGGAAGGTCTCTCCTGCCGGACGGTGCCGTCCGGGACGGTGCCGGGTCTGCCTTTTGCCATGAGCATGTCGCAGTGGATCGCCAGCAAATCGCCCATCTCGCCACTGTCGAGCGCCTGCCTGGCTGCGCTCGCCCAAACGGTCGTGACCTGTGTGAACATCTGGTTCACCACGCCAGCGGCATCGGCAGCATCGGCTATCGTCCGGGCGTCCTCAACAGAGCCCGCAAGCGGTTTGTCCAGGTAAATATGCTTGCCCGCCCCGGCACACAACCGGGCAACTCGCCCGCGTCGCTCGATGTCGGCGCAAATGCACATGATGTGGACTTCGTCACGTGCGAGAACTTCTTCGAGCTGCAGGTAAGGCACACCCAACTCGCTCGCCAGCAGGCGGTTCAGACCCTCCCGGTACTCTGGAAGTCCCGGCTCATCCGCAACTGCGATCAACTCACAGCGGGGGTCGGCGACGAAAGACCGGGCATAGCCCTCAAGGTGAGTCCGATTCCCGCCGACAGCGACAACTCCAAACTTAGCCACTTAGTCCGACCGGCTTTCTGAGTCGCCAATCTCGTGGTACACAGTCCCGCGTGACCCCATCAACATCATGTTGCCGCCCACCGGACCGTGCGTGCCGGCGCTGACACTGAGGATGGCGCTCTGCCCGGTCGCCCACTTCAGCGCGGTGACAGTGGGCATGTCCGGACCGCCAACCGAGTAGGTTGAATCCGGTCGACCGCCGAACCATGCTGACGCCAAGCCCTCGGCTCCCTGCAGGCACCGCCGGGCGTCGGATTCGGAGCCCCGCGTGTGAACAGTCAATCTCAATGCTGCCGGACGACCAATGCCACCTTGATCGATGACACGCTGCACAGCGGTCCGCAGCAACTCCCAGTTCCAGTGTTGCAAATTTTTACCCTTTTTCTGGCTTCTGGCTTCAGGCGCGTTGAGATTCCCATGTGATCGACGGTGAACGACTGGCGTCGAGACCGATAATAGCGTGAACCAGTATCAGATAGCGTCCGGCAGCGTCAAGGTGCGAGCCGGTGCGGCGCAAGTATCCGTTTGGCGATGCACAGGTGGATACGGGTGCCGCCAGGTGCCACAGGCTTTTTTTCTGCGGGTGGCGTGCCATTTTTGCCGTGGGCAAGATTGTGGCTGATTCGGGGAGGGGCATCTCGCACCGGTGTTCACCAACGAGACCGACTCTCCTCGGTCTCCACCAGAATCACAGGATAGACCCTGTCAACGATGTCTCAGACTTTTTTCCATCGGGTGGATCTTCATCCAACTAAACTTAGACCCAGCACGCGGCTGGGCACATGTATGGAATCAGTTTGGTCGGGGAGGCGAGATTCGAACTCACGACCCCCCGCTCCCAAAGCGGGCGCACTACCACTGCGCCACGCCCCGACCGACAAATAAGTTTTCGTGAGGTATTGACCAGGGCTAATCGACAATTGAACGAAACCGGTACCAGATGGCAGCATGGAGTGCGATCCGGATACCGTTTTCGTGTAAGCCATATCAGCGAACAGAGGCTTACATGCAACGGTATGAGTTGAGCACTTCCCAGTGGAGCAGGATCGAAGAGTTCCTGCCGGGGCGGTCGGGAACGGTCGGGGTGACCCAAAGGACAACCGCAACTTCGTGAGCGGCGTTCTGTGGGTGCTGCATAGTAGGGCTCACTGGAAAGACCTGCCGGCCGAGTACGGAAAGTGCCAGTCGACTGGTATAAGCAAAAAGAGCGCACACAAGCGGTTCACGCGCTGGGCCAGGGCCGGGGTCTGGGAGCGGATCTTTCTGACGCTGCTGGCAGACCCCGATAACACATACGTCATGATCGACTCGACCGTTGTCCGGGCCCACCAGCAGGCGGTGTGCGGAAAAGGGGGGGCCAAGACCAGGCTGTGGGGCGTTCGAGAGGAGGACTGAGCACCAAGATCCATATGGTGACTGACGCCACGGGCCAGCCCATGCGCTTCATCCTCACCGGAGGTCAGGCTGCGGACTTCCCGCAGGGCATACCCCTCCTGAGCGGGATCACGGCCACCCAAGCGATCGCTGGCAGGGGATATGACAGCGACGGGATCCTGATCTTTGTCGAAGGGCAGGGAGCGACCGCCGTCATACCGCCCAGGTCCAACCGGAGAGTCATTCGGACGTACGACAGGGAGGTGTACAAGCGGAAGAACCTGATCGAGCGGGCCTTCAACAAACTCAAGAACTGGCGCAGGGTCGCGACTCGCTATGACCGGAGAAGCCTCTACTTCATGGCCACCCTGCAACTGGCCGCAGCCGTGACCTGGAGCACATCATTGTCGATTAGCCCTCGTCCCCACCGTCACCGACATGTGAAGGCGTAAGGACGCCTGGCGGGGGCCGCCAGAGCCCTTTTGCCCCTGAGTTCGGCACAACTTATGCCGGGCATTCCGTCCGGCAGACAACGTTAAGTTATGCTCTGGTTTTCGACGCTTATGAGGTCATCGAAGTTGCGGACAGTTTGCATCCATTTGCTTGATCTGGTCAGTCAGTAAACGGAGGAGTGCATGTGTGGGCTCGGTTCGATTCGGTTTTCACTTCTGGTACTGCTATTACTCGCAATAATTGCTTGTGCCACAGACTCAGATGAGCCCTTCCCGACCATTCCATCACTAGAACTTTTTGAAGTAAAGACGGCGACACCGGCTCCCGTGGCCACGAGTACCTCTGTACCCACTGCCACGCCCGAACCGCCTGCCGCTCCAATGACTCCTGCGACACCACCAGAACCCGGTTCTGATGAAGGGCAGATTATGGCGGTACTTGAAAAGCAGGTAGGCGTGGTCAACGCCGCAGACTTTGTGGCCTTTCAAAAAACCTGCACTCCCACCGCGAAAAAGCTCCCGACGATCTCCTATTTGAAGTACCTGTTTGAAGACAACCGGGGCGTGACTGATCAGTTCGGCTTGATCAATTTCTCTCCGCAGGGATACAACGTCAGGAACATAGAGGTGACGCTGCTCCGCGCGCCGTTTGCGCAAGCCAGGTTCGATGTATATGACTATGACAGACACATGGGGGCAGCGTCGATGAACTGGAGCGTCACAGAAGGTGAACCCGTGACCCGGACGTTCGAGAAAGTGGACGGCCAGTGGTATTCAGAGGTTGCTCCGTGTTAGTAGGCCTGAGGGGCTCAGAGGCCGTTCGATGAATCATCGGAACACTAAGAGGTGCACGCCAGGAGGTGCGCGACAACCGCCCCGATCGGTCCCTCCCAGTACGGATCCATCCTGGCTGGTTCCGCATTCCATCGTTGAGTTCCGGTCCGGTCCCCTGCCAGTGGTTTGGCAAAAGATTGGCAAAGCGCCGGGCAAGCGTAGACACGCCAGCGGATCGTCTTCTCAGCGGTGGAACTAACGGGAATCATGGCCCCGGAGCAAGGAGACAATTCCGCCGCCTGAGAAGAACCGGCAGGTCCTCGGAGTTGACCCCCCACCCCGAAAACCGCGCAAGCTTCATGACGGCGAGGATTCCGGCGGATGCATCAATTCCCGATTCTGGCATCCAACCGTCTGACCAATGGTTTGGCCGACTACCGGTGCGAACGAGTTCCAGCACTCAAATTGTCACCAGCATCGTCATTAGCGCCGTGGGCGTGCGATTCGTGGGCGTGAGCGTGCTGCTGCATCTCGGCGATCTGCAGGTGTATCGACCGACTGCTCAACCGCCTCGTAAACGCAACCGCTTCGACGATCACCAGCAGGCAGATAGCGGTCAGCACAACGCTGCCGCCGGGAGCGATATCGGCGTAAAAGGCGATCACCATTCCCGTTACGGCCACGAAAACACCGATGGCCGACGAGGCAAACACGGTCCGGGCCAGGCCGCCGGTAATTCTCAGGCTGATAATCACGGGTATAACGATCAACGCGCCGACAAGCAGCAGGCCAACCACACGCATCGAAACCGTAATTGTCGCCCCGGTGAGAACGGCCAGCCCGAGATTCAGCAGGTGCACCCGGACCCCGTTGATCCTTGCGAGGTCGGTATCGAACGTCACCTGCGCCAGTTCCGAACTGAACAGCGCCATAAACACAGCGATCACAACCGCAAGCGTCGCCATCCACCAAAGGTCAGTCGTCGAAACGGTCAGAACGCTCCCGAACAAATACGAGAAAAGCGTGCTGTTGAACCCTTCGGCAATGCTGATCAGAACCACCGCCACAGCCAGCGCCCCGTACAGGAAAACCGCCAGTGCGGCGTCGCCGGGAAGGAGCCTGCGCATCCTCAGTTCTTCTATAGAAACAGCCGCCCCCGTCGTCGCCACCAGCGCAACGGCAGGTGCGAAGGTCTTTGTCAGCAGAGCGACCGCCACGCCCGCCAGGGCCACGTGAGAAAGGGTGTCGGCCATTAGCGACAGCCTGCGGAGCACGAGGAACACGCCGAATGCCGGAGCCGTCGCACCTACGAGCACCGAAGCGAGAATCGCCCGGATCATGAATTCATACTGGAATATCTCTGGCATCGGCTTATCTGTGCGTGTGTTCGGGGTCGTGCATCAGCACGTCTACCGGGAAGCCGTACAGGTCTGAAAGCGCCTGTGCGTCGAGCCGGTGCACCGGTCCATGGAAGACGATGTCCCGGTTGATACATGCAACTGTCGTCGCCTCGCGCATGACGGCGCCGATATCGTGCGAGACCATGACGATCGTGATTCCCAGGTCCCGGTTAAAACGGCGAATCATGGAGTGGAACTGTTCTTCTCCCGCGGCGTCGATGCCTGCCACCGGTTCGTCCATGACAAGCAAGTCGGGGCGACTGACAAGCGATCTTGCGATCAGCATTCTCTGCTGCTGGCCGACCGACAGGTCCGAAACACGCCGGTCTGCAAGTGTCTGAACACCCGCCATTTCCATCGCCTCGTCGACCCGGTCCGACCGTCGGCGCTTGAATATCGCAAGCGGGTCGAACCCCGAATAGGTTCCGAAATTGACCACTTCCCTCACCGAAGCTGGAAACCTGGATTCTGTCGCCTGCGTTCGCTGTGGCACATACCCGACGCGGTGCCAGTCGGTGAACCGGTCCGCCGGCACGCCAAAAAGCAACACCCGGCCCGAGGTCGGTTTCAGCAGGCCCAGGGCCAGCTTCATCAGGGTGGTCTTTCCAGAACCGTTCGGGCCCAGTATTGCTGCAAATTCGCCCGGTGTGATCGAAAAATTTATGTCGCGGACCACCGGCTCGGAGTTGTAGCTAAACCACGTCTCGTCGAAACGAATCGGGATTTGATCCGGTGCGAGAGTTTTTGAAGAATCCACGTCGACGTTTTGAGACTCAGTCTCATCTACGTGCACAGAATCTGCGGTGCGCTCGTGCTCAGACATGGACACTGAACTTGCCCGTTGCTGATTCGGCCAGGCAGGAATTGCACGTGATGAAGATTTCCATGCGATGGCCGACGATATCGCCGTCTATCTCTTTTGCCAGCGAACGCATTACACGCTCGACGGTCGAGTGCCTGAACTCTCCAACGGCACCGCAACTGGAACAGATCGTGTGGTGGTGGTGTTCAATACGGGCGATGCTGTACATCGGGGCGCCATCGAGGATCGGCAGTTTGCAAAGTGCGCCTGCATCTACCAGGTGACGGATTGTTCTGTAAACGGTAGCCCTGCCAACGCCGGGCAGGTCCCGGCACAGTTGCTCTGCCGTGAAGGCGCCGTTGAGTTGCTCAATGCGGCCAGTTACAGTCATCCTGGTCGCAGTCCGTCGCAGGCCGCGGTCTTCCAGGGCATTGCTCAGGTTAACCCCGACCGATTCAACTTTCGACAACGCAGAGGCCGCCATAGTTTGACCTTCTGAAACTGATACCCGGTATCAATAACTGGGAGATTAAGGCAGTATACATCAGCCACCGGGCGTGCATTCGCAACTAGATGCCAGGCACAGCTCCGCGGGGCACGCCAGAGCAGTTCGTTCCCAATATTTCCGGGGGACGTTTTCGGCTTGCCCCGGACCTTGTCGCCAACGGTATCCGTCAGTAAGTCCGAACGGTCTCCAGTAATATCAGCACCGTCCCAATAACCGCAATCACGACTACTGCGCCAACAAGTCTCGACACCGGTTGCTGACCGGTTTGAAGTGTCATACGGGGCGTCCCGACGAAGCTGAGCGGACTTGTACTGGCAACCAACCGCTCTCTGGGTGCGACCAAAAAGGCGACCAGCGCTCCGGCAATGAGCCCGCCAATATGAGCAGCGTTGTCAACCCCGCTGACGGACAAACCGAAAACAATGTTTATCCCGACTATCACGCCAATCGATGTCAACTGCTGTCTGCCCACCTGGCCAAGAAGCCGCCGGTTGAGCAGCAGGTACATCCCAAACGCACCGAATATTCCGAATACCGCCCCACTCGCGCCGACACTGAGATGGGGGCCAGCCACGAAGCTGGCAACGTTGCCCATGACCCCTGCTGCCAGGTAAATGGCAACGAAGTTGCGGGTCCCGAATATGCGTTCGACCATAGAGCCGAAAATGACGAGACCAAACAGGTTCGTCAGCAGATGGAAAAAGCCGATGTGCAGAAACATCGGCAGCGCAAGGCGCCAGTACTCGCCTTCAGCAATGAATGGGCCGTACTTGGCACCCCAGTCGATCAGGTTCTGAATCCCCGCCCGCCCATCGGTACCCCCCGTGATCATGACGCCAATGAAGAACAGGACGTTGATCGCGACAAAAATGCCGGTGGCGGGAGCGCCGCTTATACTCGCCGCGAGCGGTTGACGTTGACTGGCGTAGTGTCTCAATTTACCGGGACCTCTTGAGCGTGACGGGGCCGATATCGGCAGCGTGGAAGGGGATGCCGTGATGGTTCGGTATGCTGGAGTCTTTCCAGTGGGCCGGCGGGTTCCTGCGAACGTATACTCATCAACTAATTCTGGAGTGACAACCCAACGCTTTCGTCAGGCAACGGCGTGTCCCGATTGCGATCAGGGCGCTTGAGTGCCAGATGCGGCAACCAGGCCGCCACCTAATCACATTACAGCTTTAGTAATTTGAACGAACCGGCGAAAACACGAATCCTTGTGATCGACGATGAAGAATCGATCAGGTACGCCGTGGATGCCGGACTTGAGTTCCTCGGCGATTTCGACGTGCATTTCGCTAAAGACGGTATCGCGGGAATTGAAGAGCTGAAAAAACTGTCCCCAGATCTTCTCCTGGTCGACCTGGTGCTGCCCCGTGCCAGTGGAATGGAAGTTATTGACGCAATTCGTAATGACCCGGGGATCAATAGACCCTCGCGGGTCGTCCTGATGACCGGCCATTCTGACCCGATACCGGGTCGACACTACAACGATTTTGGAATCGACCGGATCCTGAGCAAGCCGTTCAAACTTGAGCAATTGAAAAATGCTCTATTCGACTGATGGAGATTGGTTGTTCAGGGTGCCGACTGGTGTAGCACACACACACAAATATGGGACAAAATCCCTACCAGTTGGCTCATAGTCAAATCAAGAATATGGAAGCGTTGGAAAAACTTTCAACAGGCAAAAGAAACAGTAATTCATCAGCGGTCCGAGAGTTGGGGCAATGTTAGTGCTGGTAGTCGAAGATGATGCTGAGACCCGCGATGCTGTGGTCGCATTGCTTGAGGAACTGGGCATCACCGACGTTGAAACGGCGAACGACGGGGAAAAGGCGCTTGAAGCACTTAGACATCGTAAGTTCAGGACACTCCTTCTCGACCTGATGTTGCCAAGAGTTGACGGTTACGAGGTCCTTCGTGCACTGCGCAATGGAACTCACGAACGCCCAGACCGAGTGATCGTGATGAGCGCCCACGCCCTGCCTACCGAACTCAACGGCTTGATCGCGCTGGGGGCCGACGCGTTCATGCCCAAGCCGTTCACCCTGGCAGATCTGGAAAAAGCCCTTTCGTAAAACAGGGCCGACGGTCCGGCCTACGCCCATCCCCATTCCGCACGATGCATTAGGAATAGCGGTGGGATCCCCAGGAAATTCCCTCACTATTGTCATTCTGAACCGGATTCAGAATCTCCCTTATCCTCGCCTCATCCCGCAGTCGCGAAGCTACCAAGCCAGTCAGACGCGATAGATTCTGAATCCCGTTGGCTCTGCAGACGTCACGTGATTAAAGTTCGCTTTTGCACTTTCATTCTGAACTGGATTCAGAATCTTTCATGGCGAGCTACAACAGTTCATGTACGCAGCGACGCGAGTTCTCAATTCGACCTCGGTTCACGCGCATCCGAGGGAGATTCTGAATCCCATTCGGCTTGGCTCAGGGCAGGCCAGTTCAGAATGACAACGACTACGTCACATCACAACAACGAAACGCACTTCAGCGATGTCGGCAAAGCCAATCAACTTCACCATCAAATCAGCCGCCGGTAAATCTCCCTGGCACTCCACTACATCGCCTGAAGAATATCGAGTTCGGGCAGATCCGATAGAATGCCGCGTTCCACCGCCATCGAAAATAGCTTTTCGAGAGCGTCCCTGCCCTCCTGGCCCATATCGACGGTGTCGTCGTTGACGTACATACGAACGAACTTTTTACCGTCGTCAGGGTCGATGCCACGCCCGAAACTCAAGGCGTATTCGAGTGCCTCGTCCTCGTGTTCCCTGGCGTAGTTGATACTCGCCAGCGATGCATTCGCTATTTGCTGGGCCAGTTCGTCGCCGATGTGCCGGCTGACAAGGTCGACGCCGAGCGGGATCGGGAGCCCGGTAGCTTCGAACCATTTTTCACCCAGGTTCATAACTCCGTGGAAACCCTGCTTTTCGTACAGAATCTGTCCTTCGTGGAGCAGTATTCCAATGTCAGCCCGACCGTCCTTCACCGCTGGACCGGCATCATCGAAGTCGACGAACAGTGGCTCGCAGCGGGTAGGCCCGAATATCTGGAACAGCAGCCACGATGTTGTGAACTGTCCGGGCACAGCCACGCGCTTGCCCTCGAGCTCCGTTTCGGACATCTGCGCCAGGGAAACGACCATGGGGCCGTAGTTGCGGCCGACGGAAGACCCGCAAGACATGATCCGGTAGTGCTCAGCAACTTCCGGATACCGCGCCGCAGAAATAGCCGTTACGGGCAACTTTCCGGTCGCCGCCAGCAGGTTGAGCGATTCAATGTCTTCCATGTGGTGCCCGACCGTGTAGCCGGGAATGCCCACGATTTTCTTTTCCATCGCGTAGAACATGAACGCGTCATCAGCGTCGGGGCTATGACCGAATATGATCGTGTTGTCTCTGATCGTCATCTGTTTGTCGACCCGTTCTGTTCCGTACACCACACCAGATTTCCCGACCCCTGTGGAGGGATCTCACGGGCAGTCACATGCTTACCAGCCCCGGACAAAGGCAACCCACTCGCGAACTCTGCGACCAGTCGTTCTGAACCCGTTTCCAATATCTACTTCGAGAGTGCGTGCGTCGGGTTCGGGTTCGCGTCTTCGACGATTTCATAGCTGGTCAACCGCTGGACCGGCAAGAACCCGGCCTCGGTGATCATTTCCCGGACTTCATCCTCGGTCGTCCGGTTGTAAAAGCCGGCCGCCAGCATCACGTTTTCGTCGAACAGGGTCCCTCCAAAGTCGTCGGCACCGAACCGAAGCGCGATCTGCCCGGTCTTCTTGCCCTCCGAGAACCATGAAGCCTGGATGTGCGGGACGTTGTCGAGCATGATGCGTGAAATTGCGATGATCCGTAGGTACTGGTTGGGTCCTGCCTCATCGTCGACGTGCTTCGCCAGCGCGGTGTTGTCCCTCTTGTATGACCACGGGATAAACGCGGTGAACCCGCCTTTGTTTCCATTGGCGTCCCCGTTGGCCAGGGCGAGGTCCTGAACCCGGCGGATATGTTCCAGCGATTCGATTATGTGGTGGTCCTTTTCGACGTGGCCGTACATCATCGTCGCGGTGGTCATGAACCCCACTCTGTGAGCCGCTTCATGGACCTCGGTCCACTGATCGACGGTGTCCTTCGGCTTGAACCTCGAAACGACGGCCTTCACTTCGTTGGAGAGGATTTCGGAACCACCCCCGGGCATCGACCGCTGCCCCGCTTCCCACAGTGCCACAAACACCTGCTCGTAGGTCATTTCGGCCACTTCGGTCATGCGCACGATCTCGGGCGCCGACCAGTAGTGCGGGGTCACATCGGGAAATCGTCTCTTCGTTTCGGAAACCATTTTTACGTAGTAGTCGAATTGCAGTTCGGAGTTCAGTCCACCCTGCATCAAGACAGTGCGCACGCCGCTTTTCCGCGCACGCTCGATCTTGTCCATGATCTGATCGACAGTGTAGGTATAGGCCGACGGGTCGTTCGGGTCAGTCCGGTAGAACGCACAGAACGAACAGTAGGCGTCACAGAGGTTCGTGTAGTTGAGGTTGGTGTCGACCACGTACGAAACGCTATGGTTCGGGTTGTGACGCTGGCGCCAGTATTCAGCAAGCGGGGCCAGGTCGAGCAACTCGGCCTCCGTCATTAGCCACAGGCCTTCTTCGCCCGTGATCCGCTCGCCGGAGAAGACTTTATCGGTAATTTGCTGAAGCATGTTTTCTTTACTCCGTTCACGCCGGGCGTGCGAGGCCCACTTGGGCGACCGCGCGAGCTCCGCGGGGCACACCAGGGCGCCAGCTACGACGTCTGGATGACCTCCTGTATCGCCGGTTCGTTTGGTTCGTGCGGCTTGATTTTCGGGGCAGGCGGTCGCCATTCTGGCAGTTTGTTGAGCCTCCGTTTGAATTCCTGTTGGCCCCTTCGTTCTCCTGGACCGAGGAAATATGTGAAATTGCGGACGTATTCGGCCACATCGGATTCTGGCATGCCCTGGCTTGCCCGCGCACGGCTGATCTCGCCGAACGAATTCACTCCTTCGCGGGTCGCGTTCACCAGCCGCCGTTCCAGTTGATCGGCCTGATCGCGAGGTACATCCGTTCGAATAACCCACTCGGCGAAAACGAATGGGAGACCCGTCAGGTCTTTCCAGGCTTTGCCCAGGTCGTACTGGTATGCGTACAGGCCGGACGAACGGCGCTCCAGGGCCGGGTCGCCAATCCAGAGCGCTGCGTCGTGATCTTCACCGGTTGAGACAAATTCGTGCCCCGACACATTCCAGCGATCTGCGAAAAGTATTCTCAGCAGTTGAATCGAAGTAGCGGTGTGAGAAGTTACCGCAATTCTCTTGCCGCTGAGTTGGGCAACTGGCACATGAGAAAACAATAAGACGCTCTTCGCCGAGCCATAGGAGGCGACCCCGAGATTTCCGAGGGAACGCACAGTGTCGCCGAGTCTGAATACCTCGGCGACCGGCAACGGTCCCGCCGCCAGATCTCCGCGCTCTACTGCCAGGGCCATCGCCAGGGGCGGCATCGCGGCCAGTTCGCACGAATCCTCTGGCAGATATCGATAGAAAACCTCGGAATTGACATAGGTCATGTGCCCGACCCTCAGTCCGGTCTCGCCGGTCCAGGCCGGCCGCGCAGGTTGCTCAATGGTCATTGATAAACCTTGATCTCGTTGTACAGGGCGTCGCGTTCAACCGGGATTCGCCGTGCGTCCCTGATCGATGACACCATGCGCTCCCTGGCCCTTCCAGCGGGGGAGTCGGCCAGTGCTGCGTGCGCGATCCGCTCTTTTCCGATTGTGCCGTCGAGGTCGTTTGCGCCAAAGTTCAAGCCAATGCTCGCCGTCGCCTCGCCGAGCATCACCCAGTAGCTCTTGATGTACTTGATGTTGTCGAGCATCAACCTGGCCGTCGCGATCATCTTGAGATCGTCCATCGCAGGAGTATGGCGGGGACGGAGCCTGGTCGTTCCAACCTGGTACTCGAGGGGGATAAACGCCAGGAAACCACCCGTCTCGTCCTGGATATTGCGCAGCCGGACAAGGTGCTCGGCGCGCTCTTCGAACGTCTCGATGTGTCCGTACAACAGCGTGCAGTTCGTGGGAATGCCCATCCTGTGTGCGATCTTGTGGATATCCCCCCACCTATCGGCATTCGCCTTGCCGGGAAGCAGAATCCTGTGAACACGTGTCGAAAATACCTCGGCGCCTCCACCTGGCATCGACTGGAGGCCGGCCTCTTTCAAGATCGCCAGGGATTCTTCGGGAGTGACCTTCCAGCGGCGATCGAAGTAGTCGATCTCGGATGCTGTAAATGCCTTGATCTGGAGTTTTGGATTCTTCTCGTGGATCGCCCTGATCATCTCGACGTAGTACTCGAACGGCCAGGTCGGGTGGTGGCCGCCGACAATGTGAATCTCGTTGATATCGTCATCGACGTGATCGAGAATCTCTTCAATCGTCATCTCGTAGGCGTCTTCGTCGCCCGGCTTCTTTGCGAAATCGCAGAACTTGCAGCTGAGCACGCAGATATTCGTCGGGTTCACGTGGCGGTTCAGGACGAAGAAGACCTTATCCCCGGTAACTCGTTTCTTTGCGAAATCGGCCATGCGCCCAACGCCCGAAAGGTCGTCAGAGTCGAGCAGCGTCACCCCTTCTGCGCTTGAAAGCCGCTCCCCGGCCTGGACCCTGTCCCAGATCGGGAAAAGACGCCTGTCCGAAAGATTGATCTTGACCTGGATATCCGGGTCGGCTACTTCCAGTAACGGGACCATTTCGAATCCACTTTCTTCACTATTTCAGGGTCCATCACCAGAGTTGGCTGATAGCCCTGCTTCCATGTCGCATCAATACCCATCACACCCGAGTAGACCGGTGCCAGGCCTCGAAATTCCGACCGGGAGAACACAACGTCCCGCACGGCGTCAAACCTCGTGAAAATCCCCCATAGAAGGCTCTCGTCGTCGTCGATATCGACATCCGCCGATACCGCGGCCACGATCTTGACACTGCCAAGCAACGGGTTGTCGACCATTTTCCGGACAACCCCCCTGCCCTCACCTGCTGTTTGAACGACCAGCATGGTCTTGCCGACAAGCCTGTGCTTCACGATGCCGGGGGCAATTTTTCCAATATTTGCCGGGAGCGCTACGGCATTCGAGGCACCTTCGCCAGAGGGCCCGGCGGTGGCATCGAGGATCATTTTTGAGCCCTTGTGCGTCGCTTCGCCAGTGAAATCCAGGGTGTCAGCCGCTGTGCGGGCGATGAGATGGAAGTCTTCCTCTGCATCGAAATTTCGCCGGATCGCCTGCATGACCTGGCCCGGATCGCGTGGGTTCACGTCGGGACCGACGAGCACGAGCGTCTTGGTCAGTGAAAGCTGACCTTCTCCGAACAGACCAAGTGCTGTCTTGATCGGCTCACGGGCGTAGCGGGGGTCGACCGAAACGACAAGCAGATTGTGGAAGCCGGCTTCGTAGTAGGCCCACATATCTTTGATCTCCCGCCGCAGGAGGCGAATCAGCGGGGACAGCGCAAGTTGGGCGGCATCTCCCAGATAGCGATCTTCCTGTGGCGGCCTGCCGACGACCGTTGCCGGATATATGGCGTTTTTCCGCCGGGTAACGCGCGTTATTTCGAATACCGGGTGATCTGCCGCCTCCGAGTAATGACCAAAGTGGTCGCCAAACGGACCTTCCAGCCGTCGTACGCCCGGCTTCACAATTCCTTCGAACACGAACTCCGCGCCTGCCGGCACTTTCAGATCAACAGTTTTGGCCCTGGTGAGGGGCGTGCGTTGTCCTCGCACGATGCCGGAAAAAGCGACCTCGTCAAGGCCCTCGGGCAGAGGCATGATCGCGGCGAGGACCAGTGAAGGATCACCGCCAAGTGCCACAGCCATTTCCAGCGGTCGCCCCATCTTTTCAGCCACCTGGTAGTGAAAACCCCCGCCCTTCTGGATCTGCATGTGCATGCCTGTGGTGCGGTGGTCGTACACCTGCATTCGGTAAATGCCCATGTTCCCGGCGCCGGTCTCCGGATCACGGGTGATTACCAGGGGCAGAGTGACGAACCGGCCAGCATCTTCGGGCCAGCACTTCAGAATCGGGAGTTTGTCTAATTGGGGCTCTTCTACGACTTGTTGGGAGAGCGCACGCCGTGTGGATTTCGGCCTGATCTTCAGCAGGCGCCATCCGGTTTTTCTGTTGCGCCAGAAAGCCCCGAGACCTGGCGGGTTCACGTCTTCCATGAACTGCACTATCTCTTCACCCAGGGCCTCGGGTGGTCGCCCCAGTGCGAGCTCGATTCGGCGCATCGAGGCCATCGAATTAATGACCAGCGGGTAGTCGGAGCCTTTGACGTTTTCAAACAGCAACGCCGGAAGCCCTTCTTTCACGGCGCGAGTAGCAATTTCCGTCACTTCAAGCTCGGCATCGACCTCCTCGGTCACGCGGTGCAACTCGCCTTCTTTTTCGAGCAGTCTGAGGAACGATTGCAGGTCGGTGAACGCCACTTAATGGATTCCCTCTTCGTCTGGCGAGGCCGGGTCTGGCGAGGCCGGGCCAGAATAAGAAGGTGGCTCCGGTCCGAGCCAGGGCTTCATCAGCCGAGAGTCGATTCCGAGCGATGCCAGGATGCGCCCTGCGACCATGTCGACCAGGTCGTCGATGCTTTCCGGGTTGTGATAGAAGCCGGGCGAGGCGGGCAAAACAATAGCGCCAGCCTCTGTGACCGCAGTCATGTTTCGCAGGTGGATGAGACTGAGGGGCATTTCCCGCGGCACGAGGACCAGCCGGCGCCGTTCTTTCAAACACACGTCGGCCGCTCGTTCGAGAAGACCGTTCGACATGCCGTGGGCGATGCGCCCGAGGGTCCCGCCTGAACACGGCACGACCACCATTCCATCAACTGCGAACGACCCCGATGCAATCGGAGCTGCGACATCCTTATGGTGGAACAACTCAAACGTTCCCGGTGCATCGCTCGCCTCCGCCCATTCGATCAACGCGGGCCTGTCGGCCTCGGTGTTCCCGGTCAGGACAAGGCCTTCCTCGACGGCCAGCACCTTGCGACCGGCGTCGGTTATCACGGCTTTTACTACATGACCGGCCATCAGCATCTGTTCGAGAACGCGTCGGGCGTACGGGGCACCGCTGGCCCCGGCAATGCCAAGCACATAAATACCCATCAGATCACCTCACCAATTACGACGAACGTGCCGAAAACAAGTGCGATTACACCGTTCATCGTGAAGAAAGCCATGTTCAGTTTCGAAAGGTCATCGGCAGACACGAGCGACTGCTCATATGCAAGCAATACGGCTGCTGCCGCGACTCCGGCGAAATACAGAGCGCCCGCGCCGAATACGATGCCTGCGAGCGCCAGGAGTGCCACCGCCACTACATGCAACAGCCTTGAAAACACCAGGGCCGCGTGTATTCCAAACCTTGCAGGGACAGAGTGGAGGCCCTGCTCACGATCAACCTTGAAATCAGCCGTCGCGTACAGGACGTCGAACCCGGCGACCCAGGCCATCGAACCCAGTCCGATCAGCACGAAGCCGAAAGGCATGCTGCCGGTCAGCGCCAGTGAAACCGCGGGTGGCACGATGAGATACACCGCACCCATTCCGAAGTGGGCCAGCCAGGTAAACCGCTTCAGGTACGGGTAGCCGACCATCACGGCGAGCGGAATGGGGGCGAGCAGCCACGTTACAGGGTCGAGCTGCGATACGGCGATGATGAAGATCAAACCCGCCAGGAGCATGAATATGGTCATCGCCCGGCGGCCGATTGTCCCCGCCGGTATGGCCCTTGCGGCAGTACGGGGGTTGCGTGCGTCAATCTCCGCGTCGATCAGGCGATTTGCCGCCATGCCGAATGTGCGCATGCCAACCATCGCAACGAGCACCCAGGCCAGTCCGGCCCAATCCGGCCACCCGCTGGCAGAAATAAACGCAGCAAGTATCGCGAATGGAAGCGCGAACACCGAGTGCTCGAACTTGATCGATTCGAGGAAAACAGTGAACCGTCGCCAGCTTTCGCTGCTGGTCCGCAGAACGGTGTTGGTCATGCCGGCACCACTTCAGGTTCTGACACAGGCTTTGATTCAGGCCGGTTACCACCAACCGAGGCCACGAGCAGCTTCTTAAGTTCAGGCGCCGATTCCGACGGCGACGGGCCGCCCGAAAAGAGCCAGTGCACTACGATTTCGTTCACAGCTCCCAGCCAGACCCGTGACGCGAGGCCGGTATCCAGCTCGTCGATCTGGCCCGCTTTTTGGGCGTCGTCGAGCTGCCGTCGAATGACGCTGGCAAACCGGTCGAATATCTCGGCGCGCTTCGATTCGAAGGCGTTGCCCATGCTGTAGCCCTGGGTGACAAGCAGACGCGCAAGCCGTTTTCGTTTTGACAGTGCCGACACCACGGCGCCGAGCGCGGCCTCTGCGGCAGCGATAGGCGAATCGGCATTTGCGGCGGCCTTCTCGGCGCGCCTGACCAGTTTGTTGGCAAGGCGGTCCATCACGGCAAAAAACAGCTCTTCCTTGCTGGGAAAATGAAAGTACAGCCCGCCCTTGGACATTGATGTCCGTTTGCCGATTTCATCAACGAGTGCGTCGTGATAACCGTTGTCGGCGAATACCAATTCAGCGGCTTCGAGGATACGTTCGCGGGTCTGTATCCGCTGTCTGGCTGAAGATTCGGACAAGATGGTCCTCAGATGGATTTATTCTGGGAAGCGTGTGTGAAAAGCGGCTTGATCACCGACCGACCGGTCGGTCAGTCGCACTTCATTCTACAGTCGCAGAAAAGTGTCAGCAATCGGGGTTCGGAAACTCAGAAATCCCCCGCTCCGTCCCGGCAGGTTGTACACCTGCCGGGCGAGGCCTAATCTTCACCTGATTCCGATGACAACCGACCTCACCAACATTCCTGCCGACTTCAAGGTGCTTGCCTCGGGAATAAGCGGCCCGGAGGGACCGGCGATCGGCCCCGACGGCCAGTTGTACCTGGTAAGCGCCGATGACGCGGCGATTATCCGTATCTCATCCGACGGCGTCGTTACGCAGGTCGCAAATACGAAAGGCCGCCCGAACGGCCTGGTGTTCAACGCGGCGGGCGAAATGTTCGTTGCCGACGCCGATCTCAAGGCGATCCTGCGCATCGGGGCAGACGGCGAGATAGAAACGTTTGTCGACGATTATGAAGGAACTGCGCTGGGCGGCCCCAACGACCTCTGCTTTCTGCCAAACGGCGACCTGTTGTTCACCGACCCGGTAAGGCGCCCACTGCCCGACCCTGCCATCAGCCCTGTATACCGGGTGACGCCCGGCGGCGTTGTCAGTGCGTTCGCGAACGAACTGGCCTACCCGAACGGAATTGCTGTATCGGTTGACAGAAAAAACGTGTACATCGCAGAAACCCGCGCCCAGCGCCTGGTCTGCTTCACAATCGACGAGGACGGGCGCCTGCTCGATCAACGGCTCGTCCGAAGGTTCCGCGAGCCTGGCAATCCCGATGGATTGGCGGTCGATATCGAAGGCAACATCCTCCAGACTCTGCCGGGCATTCGGGCCATCGCATACCTCAGCGAAGCCGGCGAACTGCTCGATCTGTACCACGTGCCCGATTGGGCTCCGGAAAACCTGGCGTTTGGTGGCGACGACATGAAGACAGTGTTCGTTTGCGGGAGCGCGCAGAACGCCGTTTACCAGTTCCGGCACCCGGTGGCCGGCTCACCCCTGCTGTAATCAGGGCGTACTGTCGTTGCGAGGAGCATGCCCTGAGCCTGCCCGCCCTGAGCCCGCCTGCCCTCGTATCTTTTAAAACCGAGGAGAGATCAGAGGCCGTGCCTGCCCATCCTGAGCTTGTCTGCCCCGAACCTGCCATCCTGAGCTTGTCGAAGGGCCGAACCCGCCATCCTGAGCCCGTCGCAGGGTCGAAGAGCCGCCCACCAACATCCCTGGCAACCACCATCACCGCCGCTTGAACTCTCGTTCGAGGTCGCTGACCGTCAGTTGAACGATAGTCGGACGACCGTGCGGGCACGTATTGGGCTGGTCGGCTTTTTCCAGCTGACGGATCAGGTCTTTGCACTCGTCAATCGAGAGCGTCTGGCCCGCACGCACGGAAGAATGACATGCGATCGACGCAAACATCCTCTCCCGCCACGACTCCCCGGAGCCGCCCTCGCTCAACTCGTCCAGCACCGTGACGAACACGTTGCCGGCGCCGTCTCCACTTGCCCTGACGGCCAGGGGAGCCGGAACGCTCCGGACGATAAGGCTGTTACCCCCGAACTCTTCAACCCCCCATCCGACCCTGTTCAGCTCTTCGAGGTGCTCGTGAACTATCGTCATCACCCCGGGCGCAAGATCGACGCTTACAGGTTCCAGCAGCGGCTGCGACTCGATGACGTTCTCATCGAAGCGCGCTTTCACACGCTCGAACGTCACCCGTTCATGAGCGGCGTGCTGGTCGATAAGGTACACACCGTCGGGACCTTCAGCAACGATGTACGTCTCATGCGCCTGCCCGATGACCCGCAAAACTGGGAGGGTCTCCCTGGGCGTGGCTGCCGAGGATGAACTGCCTCCCGAACCCGGGGTGCCCTGGTCCTGAGTTTCGGACAGCGGGGCCTGCCCGGAAGTGGGCCCCGAAGCGGGCCCGGAGACGAGATCAACGGCGAGCCCGGAAGACGACACGATTTCCGGTCCGAGCGACGAAAGTGGCTCAGGCCACTGTGAATAGCCCACGCCGGAAGCCCCCGGAGTTGAAGTTGTTCGTTCCCCTTGTTCGGGCCGTCCACCTGGAGGCCTCTCATACCCGCCGGGGCCGCGGGGACCGCCGGGAACGTGAAGGCCACCTGCGCTAATGGGGGTCCTGAGAAGGCCTGTCGACCCCCTGGCCCGTCCTGATCCCAGCTCATGCACCGGGGCATACGCGGTGAGAACACCGCGGATGGCGCGCTGGACGACCGAGTAAACCAGGTCTTCTCGTAGAAAGCGGACCTCGGCTTTGGCCGGGTGGACGTTCGCATCCACATCGTCGAGTGGCGTGCGAATCCTGGCAACTGCGATCGGAAACCGTCGCTCGGGCAGGAAGCCGTGATAAGCCTGCTCGATCGCATACGACAGGCGGCGGGACTGGATCCACCGGCCATTGACCGACAGGGTCAGATATGTGCGGTTCGACCGGTTGAGGGATGGCGAGCTGACAATCCCATCCACCGAGAAAGCAGCCGATTCGTCCGCTTCCAGCAACAACATTTGCCCGGCAATCTTCTGGCCGTACACGCCGGACACCGCGTCGATCATGTTTCCAGAACCAGTCGTGCGAAGCCGGTCGCGTCCATCGGCGTTGAGGCTGAAGGCAACCTCCGGGTGGATAAGCGCCAGCGATGCCAGCATCGTCTGTATTCGTGAAAGCTCGCGCCCTGCAGAACCGAGAAACTTCAGCCGCGCCGGAACATTCTTGAACAGCCCGGAAACCACGATTCGTGTTCCCTCAGGCACTCCCGCGGCTTCGAGAGAACCTGGTTTGCCGAAATCGACCAGATACCTGGCCCCTGCGTCTGCGCCGGCCTCTTTCGAGGTCACCTCAACACTCGCGACAGAGGCTATCGACGGAAGGGCCTCGCCCCTGAAGCCGAGCGTCCCAATCGCGATCAGGTCGGATGATTCATCGATTTTTGACGTGGCAAACCGCTCGAATGCGATTGCCAATTGACCCGCAGGTATGCCCTGCCCGTTGTCAACAACCGTGATCGACCGGGAGCCGCCCCCGGCAACTTCCACGGCAACGCGGGTCGAACCGGCATCGAGCGAGTTTTCAACAAGTTCTTTTACTACTGAAGCCGGACGCTCGATCACCTCACCCGCGGCAATGCGGGAAGACAGTTCGTCGCTTAAAACGTGAATCGGCATGTGGTGAATTGCAGTCTACTTGCAGCCCACAACGGAAGGGCCACCACACTTCCGGCGATTCCCAAATTGGACAATACGGCAGGCGATCACAATTGACGAATCCGCCTGGTCAGGACCGTGTAACCGATGGTCGCAATCACAAGTCCGGCGCCGGCGACGGCGAACGACAGGCGTACGTCGAACCATTGGGCGATGAACCCGAGCGGAATGGCCCCCAGCGGGATCAGGCCGAAGTTCAGCATGTATACGCCCATCACCCGGCCGAGATATTCGTCATCGGTCTCCTCCATGATCAGCGACGCGTTCAACGCACGCCTGCCCGAGTCGCCGATTCCAAGCACGACCATTATCACGAGGGCGACGCCATACGACGTGGTCGCTGCCGCGAGAAGAATCGCTATCCCCGATAGCAGGCTCGTTGCCAGGAGCACCCAGCCACGGTGGCTGGTTTTTGTCAGGCCTGCAATTACCAGCGAGCCGAACAGTGAGCCGACGCCGATCATGCTCAGGAGCAGGCCCAGAGCTTCGACCTTCAGCTCAAAAACGCGTTCGATCTGTACCGGCAGCAACGACCTGAACGGCATTGCGAGAAGTGACGTGCTGAGCGCCACAAGGAGCAGCATCATCACTGTGCGGTTGTGCCTTGTGTAAACAAGGCCTTCCCTGATATCGCGCCACATGCGTCGACTGCCCCTGGCGACCGGGGCCATGTAGGGTACGAAACCCATCAAAACATACGCGAAAATTGTCAATCCAGAAATCGCGTAATAAGTGACCGCCGGACCCCAGATTCCATAAATCAGTCCACCAATTCCCGGGGCGGCAAGTGTCATCAGCGACATCCCCGAGGCATTCAAAGCGACGGCGTTGGTCAGGTGATCGTCGTCGACAAGCTGGGCGATAATGGCCTGTCGGGCCGGCATCAGAAAGGCCCATATGGTGCCCTGTGCAAGCGATGCTCCAACCAGGTGATAAACAGTGACCGTGCCGGTGGATATCAACACCGCAACCAACAGCGAAATGCCAATCATGCCCAGCTGTCCAAGCTGGATTATCCGTTTTCGCGCGTAGCGGTCTGCAATGGCGCCACCGTAAAGTGAAAGCAATAGAATCGGAGGAGCGAACCCCGCCCCTACGACCACGACCGCAATCGGTGAATGTGTGAGTTCCCAGGTCAGGTACCCGCGGGCCAGCATCTGGATGTTCAGCGCGGCCATGAGCATCAGCATGCCGAACCAGAGGGCCCGGAAGTCCGATTGACCGAGCGAGGAGAACGTTCTTGAGAGCAGCCGGTTCCGCCTCAACCTGACGCGTGTTCGCCTGGATGGGAGGAGTGGTATGGAAATCTTTAGTGACAAACGGTGCGGCTAATTATTTATTTCGACTGATCGACTGGCAGCGTTCAAGGTGACGCCGCGTTTCATCGTCCGTTGCTCCACGGAAATATGTCTATTTGGCCCGGCGGATGCGAGGCAGCAGGAAGAACGATAGAACGGCGACAACCAGCACCAGCGCTGCACTGATTCCCACCGCAGGCCGGGCACCCAGCTCTTTCATCGCATATCCGAGCGGCAGCATCCCGAGCGGCAGCATTCCGAACGACATCATGAGGACGCTCATGACCCTCGCTCGATATTCATCTGCGGTGTTTTCCATCATCAAGCTCTGCCCGAGCGCCCAGCGGGCCTGTTCACCGAGCCCGATGCCAACCATCCCGATGACGCCGGCAGCATATATCGGGACACCGACGATCAGGGTTAGCGCAGCACCGGATACAAGTGCCCCGCCAAGCAATATCCATCCACGGTGATGCCCTTTTCGAAGATTTGCGATCGAAATAGCCCCGATCAGCCCACCTAGCCCCAGCGCAGTCAGCAGCACTCCGACCTGCGATGGTTCAGAACCGTATACATCCTTCGCGTAGACCTGGACAAGCATCCTGAATGGCATGGACAACACCGCGATGATCACCGTGTAGATCATCAGGTTCAGTACAAACTTGTTACGACCGATGTACTTGAACCCGGCAACAATGTTCTGGAGCACAGACGTTTTATCGTCATTTTTAGCCGGGTACATCTTTGGCACCAGCGAGGTGAAAATAACCGAACTGATCATCACGACGGTAACTATCAAGTACACGCTTTCGGGACCGGTCACCTGGTACAAGACACCTGCAAGCGCCGGGGCGAGAAGCGTCATTATGCTCATCGCCATTGCGTTTAGCGCAAAGGCGTTTGCCAGCTGGTCCTTTCCGACCAACGATGGAATCACAGCCTGTCGTGCTGGCATTTGCACGGCAAACATCGCCCCCTGTATCACCGAAACTGCGAACAGATGCCCCCAGGCCACGGTACCGCTGATTATCAGGAACGCCACGACCCCGGCCAGTAATCCATTGGCTACCTGCGACAGTTGAATAATCAACCGTCGCTCCATGCGATCGCCGAGTACACCGCCGAAGAGAGAAACTACCAGCAGGCTCGGAGCAAACCCCAACCCCACGAGTCCGGTAATGACCGCGTCGCCGGTCATGTCGTACACAAGGATGCCGCGGACCACCATTTGCATCTGGAACCCGCCCATGGAGAGCACCATGCCAAACCAGAGCATCCGGAAGTCGCGGTGTTCGATAATCGCCTCGAAGGTGTGCCTGAATGACCGCCCGACCACACCGAACCGGGGCGCACGGCCACCCGACCGAATTACCTCAGCCGAATCTGTCTGTTGGCCTGCCGGATTACGTATTGCCAAGCGTCGCTCACACCAATCGCTGCGTACACGAAATACATTGATTCTCCGGGAATTCCGGGGAATCTCGGGCGGTCGAAGACCGAAGGGTACACCTGTGCGGCACGTCCGTATGTGAAAACTCCTGATCGCAAACTGCCTGGAACACAGTCGCTCCTGTATTCTGTTGCCCTGGGTCAGATTCCCTGATCTCCCCTGATCTCCCGTTCCCCCATTCCCCCATTCCCAAAGACCTGCCAGATGACAGACGCGCCCGGCCTGAAAGAGCCGACCCTCGACGATATTCATCGAGCGAGGGCCGCAATCGAGGGCCACGTCCTCAGAACTCCGCTGAGGCACTATCCGGTCCTGTCCGAACAGCTTGATGCCGATGTATGGGTCAAGCACGAAAACTTTCAGTTGCTCGGTTCGTTCAAGGTCCGCGGCGGGATCAACCTGGTGTCCCAGACCACGCAGGATGAGCGGGACCGGGGGTTCATTACGGCTTCGTCGGGGAATCACGGTCAGTCGGTATCGTATGCCGCACGATCGTTCGGAGCAGCCTGCACAGTGGTGTTGCCCGAAGGCGCGAACCCCGCCAAAGCAGGCGCAATCGCAGCACTGGGAGCGAAGGTGATTTACCACGGTGATGTGTTCGATAAATCGCTCAAGCATGCCGAGAAACTCGCCGAAAAAGATGGCATGCGGTTCGTTCACGTAACCGAACCGTCTCTCGTGGCCGGAGTGGCAACATATTCCGTCGAGGTGCATGAGGACCTGGCCGATATCGACTTCATATTCGTTCCGGTCGGAGCCGGTTCCGGTGCGACAGGAGCGTGCATTGTCACCGATGCCGTATCCCCCTCGACGCATGTAGTTGCTGTTCAGGCAGCCCGGGCGCCAGCTGCGTTTCATGCCTGGCAGACAGGTCGCTTCGAGACGTATCCGATGTCCACGGTCGCCGAGGGGCTGGCGACAGAATATGCCTACACCTTCACAATCGGGATCCTGCGCGATCGACTGAAAGAGTTCGTCCTTGTGGACGACTCAGACATCAACTCGGCGATCAAACACTACGTGGATGCAACGAGAACTCTCGTGGAGCACGCAGGGGCCGCATCACTTGCAGCAGCGATCAACATGAAGGACCGCCTCAAGGGCAAACGAGTTGTCCTTATTGCGAGTGGTGGGAATGTCACGACCGACCAGCTGAAGGCGGCACTCGCCTGAGGCCGGCTGCGAGGACCAGGTGAACCGGGAGTCCAGGGCGATTCGGGTGTTTAGGACGGGGGCGCAGTGTCGGGAGATTCAGCCGAGCCGGGGACGAGCGCTTTTATTTCCTGCTCGATCGTGTGAACCCTTGTGTAGTCCTCCCGGTACATCGCAAACACGCGTTCGAGGTAGAGCTGCGCCCGCTTTGCCGAATCGGGCTGTCCGTCGATGGCGGCACCGACCAGCAAATCTATTCGGCGGTTTTCCGGTACGTGCCGTCCTATCGAACGAATTTTAGCCTCGCTTTCGCGTGCTCCAGCCTGATCGCCGCCGCTCGACTCGTACTGCAGACGTCCCATGAGCTTCGTCAGCTCGGTGAGCAGGTCCACCTCCGCCATCAGGCTGTACATGACATCGTGCACGTCATCGGTTGGCGTGCCCTCCCCCGCAGCTGTTTCAACGCCCTGGCCAGATGCGCCGCTTTCGACCTGTTGTGGCCCCGGCCCTAACTTCAAGCCGACGACGCGGTCGTATTGTGAAGAGTACTCGGAGGCAATATCTGCGACCGCCGCCATTAGCGATGTAACGTCGTCGAGGTTCGCTACACCACCGAACAGCAGGTCGTCACCACGGTGCTGCGCGATCTCTCGTAGCCACGATTCGGATGGCACAGGTTCGGGAGCCGGGGGGAACGCAAACGACGACATATTTCCCGTCCCGAGCTGTTCTACCTGGCCGGCGAGGAACGGGGGCACATACTTGCTGATGTCGACCGACACCGGGAGCATCACCACGTATGCCGCGCCCACCTTGTCGGGGTCTGAACCATCCCGGAAGTAGATAAGCGCATGCCCCTTGGGGCTCGCAGGGTCGCCTATGTGATATTCCAGAGTCATGTGCCGGGTCTGACCATCCGATCTGAGTCGTGATTCGTGTTGGGGGCGATTAACATACTACTTCTGGCTTCTGATTATTCCCGGCGAAACCGGTGACAGGACAATTCACAACGGATTGTCGCGGTGTTTTGGAGTAATAAAACGAGCATCTACAGTCTGGTCGCCAGGCCGCTGATATTCAAACTACCGCCAGAGGGCGCACATAAGGCATCCGAAATAGCGTTGTCGCTACCGGGCGTCTGGAACGTGTTCCGACCGTTCAACGGTGCCCACAATAGCAAGCTTTCGACCGACCTGGCTGGAATTTCACTCCCCACACCTGTTGGGCTGGCTGCAGGGTTCGACAAGGACTTCAAGGTCGTTGGCTCAGTGCTAAACCTCGGCTTCGGCTTTGTCACAGGTGGCACGGTAACCCTTTCTTCCCGTCCGGGCAATCCGAAACCCAGAGTCGTCAGACTTCCCGATCAGAGTGCCTTGATGAACTCGCTGGGGTTTCCGGGCCAGGGCCTGGAGGCCGCCGTCAGGCGACTCGGCAAGTACCGGAAGCAGCGAGACCGGATACTGGTGAGCATTGCAGGGACGATCGAGGATGAGATCGTCGAGTGCCTGCATCGCACGCAACCGCTCGCCGCCGGGATAGAACTGAACATAAGCAGCCCCAACACCACAGGACTCCGGATATTTCACGAACCAGCGAGGCTCCGCGGCCTGATCGAAGGACTGGTTGCCGACAGGCTGGTCCCGCTGTTCGTGAAGCTGCCGCCCTGGCCCCGCGACACCGACAACCGCCGAGAAATGTTGAAACTTGCAGAGACCGCGGTCGACGCAGGGGTCGACGGACTCGTTGTCGCCAACACTCACCCGGTCGAAAGCCGTCTTTTGCAGGCCGGCAGAGGGGGCCTGAGTGGCGCTCCGCTGTTCGAGCATACCGAGTTGATGATCGCCGATGTACAGGCCCTGGTGCAGGGCCAGGCCGCGATCATCGCTTGCGGAGGGGTCTCGACCGCCGAGCACGTATGGCAACTCCTGGCTTCAGGGGCGTCAGCCGTTCAGCTCTACACGTCGTTCATATACGAAGGGCCCGGTCTTCCCTCGAGGATCAACAGGCGTCTGGTAAAGCTCATGGACATGGAAGGCATCGACACCGTGGCCGACATCACCGGGCCACCGCCCGACGTGAAGTGACACCCGCGCTCTGATGTGCCCCGCGGAGCTCGCGCGGTCGCCCAAGTGCGGCCTCGGCACGCCCGGCAACTAACGCCCGGCCATTAGCGCCTCGGCTTCAGACCTGCTCGGCATCGCCTCCTGTGCGCCGTCTCTACTCACGCAGATCGCCCCCGCAGCCATTCCAAGTCTGGCCGCGTCCAGCAGGTCCATTCCAGATGCAAGGCCGGCTCCGAGTCCCCCGTTGAAAGCGTCGCCTGCCGCCACGGTCGCCACAACGTTGACATCGAACGGGTCAAGCAACTCTGACACGCCATCGGACTCGACCCACGCTCCCTGGTCGCCAAGGGTCACGATCACCGTTTCTATCCCTGTATCGCGGATACTCCGGGCCGCCGATTTCGCCGTGCCAGCGTCGACGACGTCGATGCCCGCCAGGGACGACGCTTCGCCCTGGTTCGGGGTCAGGATGGTTACCGGGTCGTAAAACCCATCGGGAACCGCTCGCACGGGAGCCGGGTCCAGAATGACGAGGATTCCAGCTTTTGCAGCAGCATCGATCGCGGCCCTGGTGGCCGACAGCGGAATCTCCTGCTGGCAGAGCAGAACTCCGGCATTTGTCAGCGCTCCGGCAACATCGTCAGATTGCTGTTCGTCGCATAACCCGTTGGCACCGTAAACCGGGTTCACATGATTCTCGCCATCGCCCAGGATGAAGATGACCGCGATACCCGAGGCGATACCACTGGTGCGGCGCAAAAACGAGGTGTCGATGCCTTCGTTGCGCATGAACTGCGCCATCTCCTCGCCGAACCCGTCATCGCCAATGCGCCCGACCATCTTTACCGAACCTGGGCTCTGGGCGAGACGTGCCGCAGCGACGGCCTGGTTGCCGCCTTTTCCTCCCGGAGTGGTGTAAAACCGGGTTCCTTCCGCCGTCTCGCCGGGTCCCGCCAGCCGGGGCGTTTCTACGATCAAGTCCATATTCAGTCCGCCGAGGACGATTACATCTTTCAAGGCATCCTGCCTGTGTACATAAAATAGATATATGACTGTTGCGAGCCTGTTTGTGAATGGCAACTGGTCAGGGCGGCCCAATCTTGCCAGAGTCGGCGAGCGCCTCCAGGAACTCGGCCAGCCCCGACCGGTCTGGCGGTGCGATAACCAGGTCGGCGGCGGCGATCGCACCGGGGTGACCGTTTTCTATCGCAACTCCAAGCCCGGCCCATTCGATCATCGACTGATCGCCCTTGCCATCGCCAACGGCGACAACGCCCGGCTGACCGACACCGATCTCGGCCGCTAAATGCTGCAAGGCATTGTCTTTCCCCGCCCCGATGGCCTCGACTTCACAGAACATCGGCAGGGAATGCGTGACAAGTGCTGAACCCCCCAGCTGCTCGTGCATGCTTTCGACGAGAGGTCCGACGACATCCGGATCCCCAACACCTACCAGCGCAGTCGGCCTCCTTGCAGCCATTGCCAGAAGCGAACCGGTGTCTCTGATTGCCACGCCCATTCTCTGACTGTATTCATTGGTCCATTCACTGCGCTGCTCGACCCACACGTCGTCGCCCACGAACATCATTACCTCTGGGACGGTGGATGTAAGTGCGGAGATGGCTTCGGCCGCGACCTGTTCGTCAAGACGTACATGGCGAATTTCAGAACGGGTGGCCTGATCGAACGTCATTGCCCCCTGGAAACAGATGACCGGACCGGCGGCACCGGCCTGCCCGGCCACTCGCATTGCGGGGGCAAGCGTCCGGCCTGTGGCAATCGAAACGATAGCTCCGAGTGATTGAACCCGTGATATCGCTTCGACCAGGTCCGGGTTTACGATTCGGTCTTCGCCAACCATCGTCCCGTCAATATCGAGGGCGATCAGGGAGTAAATTGAAACGTCGTCGCTGGCGTCGTTATCGTCATTAATGGGCAAACAGGACCTCACAGACCGGTTCCGATTGCTTTCGCGTGATGGCCCCATTTCACGTCTGCTGCTTCAGACTGAACTCGTTGATAATCAGCTTGGCCAGCGCATGTGGTGGCAACGTGCCATCCAGTATGAGATCGGCCGTCGCCGACACCTGGTCGATGTGCCAAAGAAATAGATCTCGCGTCCATTCGAGATAGCCGCGCAGGTGAGATTCCGGGCGATTTTTAAATCCTTCTCGCAGCAGCCGACGCGCCATCGCTATATCCAGTGGCGTATCCAGAAAGACCATAAGGTCGATGTACTGACCGGATGCCGCGTGTGCTCGTCCCAGCGGCGCATCAAACACTATGTATTGATTTGGACCGTCTTTGGGCTCGGATGCATCACAGTCTTTCAACACCCTGAGGTGTTCGACCAGTGCGGGAGCCTTCCAGGCGTTGTAGTCGCCACCGTCCGCCAGCCACTTTCGCATATCACCCGGGTGCTCGGTCGTATCGTCAAATTCGTCGAAATAGACAGCGCGTACGTTCCCGAGCGTTCTCGCGAGTTCCGTCACCAAGCGAGATTTACCACCGCCCGATACAGCGCCAATACCGATTATGATAATTTTCTTGGCCATTACTTTCCGAACCGCCGGATTATTCCGAGAGCCCCGGCGCGACCGTCATATTCAGGCAATCATTTGTGCCAGGCCAGAAGTCTCGCGGATATAGACCAAGTGTGGGTATTTTATGGCGCTCACCACAGTCAAACAGGACCTCATAGACCGGACAGCTTGAAAAACATCATTAACCCACGGCTCGTGATACTTCTGATTTTCCTCGCCGTGTTTTTGTACGTCTTATCGCTCGCCTTCGGTGACGAGACCAGTGGCTGATTCGCCTGGTCTCACCGAACTGCGCAGGTAAGCCGGCCAGATCGCCAGTGGGAGAATCGTGAGGACGAGACCGGTGATGGCCATGGCGGTCACGGCGCTGCTGGCACTCCACCTCACTGCGAGCACGCCGACAATCAGTGCGCCGAACGGGCCGGTCCCGATCATTGCGGCGAGCACGCCGAGTACCCTTCCCCTGATCGCTGCCGGCGTCGACGTAATGATGATGATGCTCTGCATAGTGCCAAATCCCGCCATCGAGAACCCGCCGATCAACAAAGCTGGCAATGCCATCCAGTACGAAGGCGAAATCGAGAACATCAGTATCGCCACGAGGAAGGCAACCGAACCGAACGCGAAAATTCTCGTGTATCCGCCGGGACGCGCTTTCAACGCGATTATCAGAGAGGCCGTCGTCGCTCCCAATCCTTCGGTTGCCAGCAGCAGCCCGATCAGCAGTGGCCCCACTTTGAGCGTTTCTGCGCCGATAACCGGGATCATATGCTGGTACGGAAACCCGAATACATTCATCGTGATTGTGATGACAAGCGTGACGACAATAATGCGGTCGGCCCGCACGTGACGCAGGCCCTCGGCGAGGTTGGCGAAATAGCCCGATCTCGGACCGGGTTTCGATACCGGAGCTACATATGGCAGCGAGAAGGCCAGCAATGAGCCGATAGCAAACAAAATGGCCCCGGTGAAGTAGGCCGCCTGAACACCGAGCGTGGCAAGAAACGCGCCGGCGCCCAGCGGACCGATAACCCGGGAAAAGTTGCTGGTCGCCATGTCCATGCCGATGGCCGTTGCGATGCCCCCGGCGCCGACCGCGTCGCCGATCATCGCCCTGCGCACCGGAAAATCCGTCGACCACATCACGCCGGAAAGCGTCACTCCGACCATGATGTGCCACAGTTCGACAAGACCGGTTACGACCAGCAGTCCCATCACGACATATACGGCCGATAGCACCGCCATCGTTGAACCCAGCAGGATTTTTCGGTTGGTCCGGTCGGCGATGAGGCCGATCGTTGGGCTGAGTAGCAGCATGGGGACCATCCGGAGGAATCCAACAATTGCCACCCAGAACGGCGAGCCAGTCAGTTCGAAAACGAAAATCCCGAGAGCGACCGTTTCCATCCAGCGCATTGTCGTGGACGTAACACCAATGCCCCAGAGCCGCCGGTACGATGGATTTGCGATTATCGCCCTGAACTGCTGGCCCGGTCGCCCGGCCTGCCCGTGCTGGCCTGGTTGCGTGTGACTGTGAATACCCGGGCTCGTCAACTCGTGGGCGGCCCTGCGTAAAACCCCGCGTAAAACTCGGAGCGGAGGGATGCCTCGGTATTATTTGATCTGATGTCAGGTCCGGGCGCGCCGTACGCGGGGTCCCAGACACCGACCCTGGCTTCTCGCGCCTGCCGCTCCATGTCGGCAAGGAACCTGTCGTACCTGACGTTCGGCTGTTCAGTTTCGAATTTACCCAGTCCGTTCAAGACCAGTGCAGCGTTGATCATCACGTTGTCGAAATAAACGTATCGGAGCAAACGCCCCTGCTCATCGGCGTCGCGCTCATCGGATTCCAGCAGCACCTCCTCGCCCTCGATCCAATTCTGGCTCACCTGCCGGGCGAAGTTGTACAGCGAATCTCCGAAAAGCGGACTCTGGATGCCAATGAGTCGAACGGTCTGCTCCCCCTCACCCGACCTGACGACGATAGTCCGGGCATCGATAACCCTTAGCACGGAAGCTGTGACTCGCTCGGGCTGGCTCCGCTGGGCGGGCTCGACGCTTCGGGACCGGCCAAAGATCGGGCCAACGGTCCCGAGTGCAAGCGAGGCCAGGATGAGCAGCGAAACACCGATGACTACGTACTTCCAGATTGCGCCACCGGGTCCGGGTCGTCGTTGTACTCCGCCAGTTTCACGTTCCTCCCACGATCTGTCCATGTCCGCCTGCGAGGGCCCATAGACTTTGTTGACGAGGTCGTCTTCCCGGTCGTCGGGGCCGTCCGGTCTCGCGGGGTATTCGGGATCGTTTCGGTCATCACTTCCCGGTGGGGATTTATAAGTCATCTGTCTGAACGACCGGGGTTGTTCGTCGACGAACTTACCGAACCGTGGAAGCCCAGCTGCTCCGGCGCAGGTGCGGCGTCGGGAGCTGAGTGGGGTGCCCGGGCCGGGATTGAAGCCAAATCTGGGGCCGGGGCCGGGACGATGAGTCCTGCATCATCGTTTTTATACGAGTTAACCCGGGTCGAGACAGGATGAGCCTGCAGCGATTCACCCGGGGATGGCGTCAGGACAGGCTGCAGGGATTCTGCCTCGGTGGTCGCTGGGTCAAGCCACAGCGCGACCGTTTCCTCGTCGAGTATTGCAGGCATCCGGTCGTGAATTTCCGACATAAATTGGTTCGGGGCAGTGGTGACGATGGCACAGGAATCAACCGTTTCGCCGTGTTCGTTTATCCACGAATCGTAAACGGCGGCGAACAGGAATCCCCGGTCGTCTTTCGGCGTGATGTACATTGGCTGCTTCGTACCGCCGGCCTTTTTCCACTCAAAGAACCCCGTGGCGGGAACGACCCCGCGGCTCCGCTTGAACGGCCCTCGCCACATCCCGGATGAGGCAAGGCGGTCGTCACGTGCGTTGAACGTATTTCTGGGCAATTTTCCGGCCCCGGTCCCGGTTTTCGCCCAGGACGGGATCAGTCCCCAGCGCATGGGCTTGGCAACTGGCCTGCCATCTTCGTTGACGATGATGACGACATCTTGCGTGGGCCGAATATTGTAGCGCGACCCGAGGTCGGGGCGGCGGGCGATCAGCTCGCCGATTCCGGCCGCCTCAACCCCGCCACCCATAAGCCGGTGACGATATCCTCCGATGTAAACGTACACAAACGCTCCGCACATGTGACAAGTCTACGATGTGCGGCAGAGAGTCAGTTCATATTGAGCTCGCGGTCGCTATGACATCACTGGCTGAACTGTTCGTCCCTCCATGAATAATGCGGCTCCCAGCCAATCACGTCTTTGGCGTGTTGCACCGAGATAGGAGCGTCGAACCCCTCGAACTCCTGGTTTAGCGGCACGTCCGGATAAACGGTCTTGATGGCCTCCATGGTCGGGATGTTCAGCATCGTGTCTTTTGCGTTCAGGAAAAACCGGTGATGCCCGTTCCAGTTTTCGTTCGTGATCGACTCGACGCAGGCACGGGCGGCGTCGCGAATATGCAGGTAGGTCCAGAACCCCTGGCAGCGAATCCACGGATCTGTGATTGGATTCGCCTGGAGATGACGGAAGTATCCGTCGTCCCACATGCCATTGAAGCGCATGCTCGCTATCGCCATCCAGGGCGACCGGCGTGAGAACGCCTCGCCAATCTCCTCGCCGAGCCACTTGGCGATCGAGTAAGGGTCCTCAGACCGGGTGTATACGTTCTGGTCGAGGGGGAAATACTCCGGCGGCTTCACTTCCCGCGGCCCCCAGCGAGCGGCGGTACCCATTGCGCCGACCGCGTTGTAGGACGACCCGAGCGCCACGCGTCCCACCTTGAGCTGCTCCGCGGCCCGGCAGACGTTCCACATCGACATCGTGTTCGTGCGCACCACGTCCTCTTCGACATAGTTGGCCGCACTGGGCCGGGAGGCAAGCGAGATCACCGCGTCGCAGCCGTCCATCGCGGAAATCACCTGGCCGTAGTCCGATATCTCGACCTCGAAGAACGTGGGGCTCTGCGGCCAGTCCTCACGCATCTTCACGGCGGCCTCAGCGCTTGCGAGTCGACCTGTTGTCCCGCTGTGACTCAGGTTGCTTGTCATGCGGAACTTGTCGGCGTTAATCACTTCATGACCGAGTTTGTACAGCTCGTCGATCACGTAGTGACCCACGATTCCCGATCCACCGGTTACCAGTACTTTCATCTCTGCGTCACGTCTGTCCCTCAAAATTCACACTACTTGGTCCCGATTGCGAGGGGAGCTGTATTCGGCACCCTGAGCTTTCCGTTTTCATCTACGAATGCCTCAGCTTTGATGGCAACCGTACTCCAGAAAAGTTCGACCTGATCCGACGGTCTGCCGGCAAGCATCGCACGCACAGGCGGCGCCAAATCTCTCAGAAAATCGCTGTACTCCTTAGGTGATTCCAGGTCGAATTGGATTTGGAGTGTGTCTTCCACAACATTCTTGAACCCAGCCGCTTTGAACGCGGACTGAAGCATGCCGTCAACGCCCAGCGAAAACACGTTTGGTGCATCAGCCGGAGGTGGCGGCGGCCCCGGATCCAGCACCTGTTGAGCCACCGCCATTGGAAGGCTCATGAACGGAACCTGATCTGGAGTACCCCATACGGCTGCCGCGAACTTTGCCCCGGGTTTCAAACTCCGCCGTATTGCCTGTAGCCCGGCCTGAAGGTCGGGTAAGAACATCAGTCCCCACCGGCACACTGCGCCGTCGAATTCATCTTCAGGCAGGTCCATGACCTCGGTATCCACTTCAACAAGTTCGATGTTGCTCAAGCCCTCTTTCTTGATGCGTTCACCGGCCACGGCAAGCATGCCAGCGGACTGGTCGGTGGCGACAATGCTGCCCTCTGGACCAACTAATCCGGCGAGAGTAACCGCTGGTTCACCGATGCCTGTTGATACATCGAGAATCCGCTGGCCTGGCCTGGCATCGATGGCGTCGGCAAGCGCGGTGCTGGCAGCCCGCGCACCCTTCTCAATGGTTGGCCACCACTTTCTCCAGGCGTCGGCAACTGAGTCCCACTGCTCTTTCTGCCCGGCCTTGAAAGCTGAACCGTCAAACTTCTGTGCAGACATTTTTACCTCCATGCTGCGCTCCCAGGTGAGGGGGCTTAGTGCCGGGCATCATACCCCAGCGTGACTGCACAACCTGCTTCCAGCCAACTGCGCGGCGGCCTCTGAGTTGGCGGTGCGACTCAGGGCGACGGTGTATCCGCCTAAACCGGCATCGTCCGGCCGGTCTTCTTCCGGCCGTAATCCGCCCATTCTCTATCCCGCGCACCCATCATTTTCACACCGAGGACATCTATCGAATAGTCGACCCGCTGCTCCATCGTCATGTCATCGTCGGCCCAGCTTGAGTAGAAGCCAACGCCGTTCTTGTCGAGCGCTGCTTTCACCCGGTCCCGGGCGTCGTTCATGAACTGCGGATACGGGGGGTCGTGCGCGTCAGGTTCGCCAAAGGACATGCCCATGTCGCCCGGTCCCCACTCGGCAAAAGCAATGCCCGGCACCGCCGCGATATCGTCGACATTCACAAGGCAGTGCCGGTCCTCGATCTTCAGTCCAAGCAATATTTCACCATCGGGGTTGAGAGGCCAGGGGTCAGCAACCTTTGCGTACTCGCCGGTCGACAGGCCCCAGATTTCATGTGCGGGCCTCTGACCGCCGGCACCTCGAAGCCCCTCACCGATTACATCCCGGCTGAGCGACTGGAACGGGTATCGAGTGATCTGCACAAACGCCTTCACCGATTCTGCCGTTCGGGCATGCGTGTGGAGAATGCCGTGGATACCGGTGGCAAGCACATGACGGGCTTGCCATGCGTTGTAACGCACCTCTTCGGGCGTGATCGCGTTTGATGGGAGCGTGCACAGAACTGTCGGGGTCAGGTGACCGCTGGGGGTCGGTCCTCCGTCCCTCAGCCCTCGCATGTAGTTGGTCAGGCCAATAGTGTCGAACGGATGATGCTCGAAATCCATCATCAACATGTCGGCCCAGGTCTGCGAATCCTTGAGTCCGGCTTCGTAGGTCAGTTCAGAGGGATGGGATGCATAATAGGGCTGGCCCTGTTCGAGCAGTTCAATGCACTTGTTGATTCTTGCCATTTGTCACTCCTGCTGTTGTCGCTCGCAAGTCAGTTATTGGTCAGGCGCCAGTCGATGTTCAGTTCGCCGGTGATACTGCGAAACCAGTCGATTACCTCCGGGTGATACGGAATGCCGTGCTCACGGCGCTCGACCTCCGCTTCCTGCTCCGGCAGTCCGGCATATACCACGCGCTCAGCACCCGGAACTGGCGGACACTCGCGGATCTGCTTCATGTAGAGGTCCATGCCGTCCTTGAAACTCTCGAGATCGGTGAATGCTTCAATGTTGTACGCGATGAAGTGATGGGCTCCCGGACCCTGACGGTCCGGCCCCGCCCCGGTGGCTCCGAGAAGACCGCACATAATCTCGATCCACATGCCCAGGCTCGCGCCCTTGTGTGCTCCGTTCTCGTGTGAACCGCCGGTCGGAAGCATAAAATATTTGTCTGGCACCGGCCGCTCTTCGAGAATCGGCACTCCGTCGGGTTCGGTGATCCAACCCGGCAAAAGAGGGACGCCAAGACGCTTTGCCAGGGCAATTTTGTTACCGGCCACCGAACTCATCGAAGCATCGAAAATGAACGGCGCCTCGTTGCGAGTCGGGATAGCGATTGCGATCGGATTCAGGCCGAACATCGGCTTTGCACCATCGACCGGGACCACATTCATCCCGCCGGCCGTCATTGCGATGCCGATCATGCCGTGTTCGAGCGCCATTGCCGCGTGATAGGCAGCCGCGCCAAAGTGTCGTCCGTTTTTGGCTGTGATAGTCCCAATGCCATAGACCTTCGCCCGTTCGATCGCCATATTCATGGCCATCGGGCCGACCACAAGACCGTGCCCACCGTCGCAATCCAGCGTCGCGGCCGCCGGCATTTCGCGGACGATCCTGGGTTTCGGGGTGGGGTTGATCCCACCATCCCCGAACTGCCTGACGTAACCGCGCAGCATGTTCGAGACACCGTGGGTGTCGATTCCCCTTATGTCTGCATATACGAGCACTTCCGCTGCCTTATCGGCGTCACCGGCAGGCATGCCCATTTTCAGGAAAATGTCGACCACGGTCGCCTGCATATCTTCGGGCGTGACGTGGACCGCTATATCGCTCGGTACGTGAAACCGTTCCAGCAATTCCAGTTGCTCCTTCTATAACCTGCCCACCCCATTTCGACCGCGATATTGCACTGCGTTGAAATCAGCGGATGAACCCGTAAAACCGGCGGAGTATACGCCTGCTGTGTAGACGCTCACACACATCGCGTTTACATTGCTGGAAAATAGTCACAGATTGTCCGGAAACCCCGTTCGAGGGTTACCGGGGACAGTCGACGGCAAAGCGGGAACTTCCCGAGTGCCAGAGCGACCAATACCCGTTTCAGTTTCAAATTCCCAGATGCGGAGAATTTCTTATGCCCCAGGGCCTGACGACCGTATTCATTGAGCCTGGCAAACCGTTTGAATTGGAGACCCTTCCGACACCCGAAATCGAGCCCGGCGGAATACTGATAAAAAACACCGATGCCGCGATCTGCGGTTCCGACCTGCATGTCTGGCGCGGCGATGGTGACGGCCCGCCGGTATCGAAGCGCCGGGTGCTGGGTCATGAGTTCACCGGTGTGGTGCACTCACTTGGCAAGGGCATCGACACCGACTCGCTGCGCCGGCCTCTCAAAGAAGGCGACCGCGTCGCCTTTCCATTCTTCTTCCCCTGCCACCATTGCTATCACTGTATCCGTGGCGAACACCACGCCTGCCGGTTCAGGACGCGCCGGAACATGGTGGGTCTCGACAAATACCCGTACTGCAACGGCGGCATGGCCGAATACTTCTACCTTCAGCCGGGTCACTATGCCTACAAAGTCCCGGACGAGCTACCCAGCCAGGCGATTCCGGCGGTTAACTGCGCGCTGGCACAGGTATTGTTCGGCCTCGAGCGAGTCGGCGTCGCTTTCGGCGACACTGTTGTTATCCAGGGTGCGGGCGGTCTGGGCATCTACGCGACTGCAGTCGCCGCTGATAAAGGTGCAAGCCAGGTCATCGTAATCGACGGTCAGCAGAACCGTCTTGACCGCGCAATGAAGTGTGGGGCAACCCAGACCATTTCCATGGCCGAGTTTCCGACTCCCGAATCACGCGTCGAGCGGGTACGTGAATTGACCGCTGGTATCGGCGCAGATGTCGTCGTGGAGGTCGTCGGAATCGCGGCGGCAACTTATGAGGGCCTCGACATGGTCCGCATCAACGGCTCGTACCTCGACATCGGAAACATCGGCGGGGGCCGCCTCGACCTCCCGGCAGGCAAGATAATTGGCAACCAGACGAAGTGGGTCGGCACGGTCCACTACAACCCGTGGGTCATAGAGGCGGCTCTGCAGTTCCTCGTGAAGACGAAGGACAGGTACCAGCTGATGGACGTGATATCCGACACCTTTCCGCTCGAAAAGGTCAACGAGGCGTTCGAGTTCGCCGAGTGGCAGGGGAAGGACGCGGGAACAAAAGCACAACGTGTGGCCTTGAGTATGTAGGCGCCGGGTGCGCGGGGGATGCGCCGCCGCAACGCCTCCCGGTGGAGGGACCCGGGGGGACGCGCGACACGCAACTGAAGCGTAACCGGCACGAATCAGCCAGCACCCACCGATCTCTCAGGAAACGTCGCCCGCGACCTTAAATTCTTCTCTCAGCTCGGCGAAAATCTCTCTGGTCTGAATCGTTCCGAGCGCCAGGGTGCTCGAAACATTCATCATCTGGTAACCCTCGCCAAGCCAGCGCCTGCAGTCCTCAACATCCCCAAACGTGGTCGAAAGATACTTGCCAGTGCCTTTTATGCGCCCGGCGACGTCGGACATGATGTTTTCGACCTTTGAGTTGTGAATATCGCCCGGCACACCCAGGGAAGCCGAAAGGTCGGTCGGTCCTACGAGCAGCACTTCGAAGCCCGGTACAGCCAGGATTTCATCGAGGTTTTCGTACGCCTCGACGCTTTCCATCTGAAGAATCAACAGGGTCTCGTCGTTGGCGTTGTCGATGATGTCCTGTCCTGTCAGGCCAAGATATCCGGCAAAGAACGGTGCGATCCCGCGCATGCCTGTCGGCGGGTATTTCGCCCAGCTCACGGCGTTTTTTACGTCCTCTGGCGTGTCGATCTGCGGCACCATAACCCCAACGGCCCCAACGTCGTAGGCCTTTTTGATGTCGCCAGGATTGTTGTAGGGCACACGAATCACGGGTGCGCTGCCATTCTGGCGTCCCTGCACACATATCGTGCCAATAGACTCGGTGCCAGCGGGCGAGTGCTCCTGGTCGATCCAGACCCAGTCGCAGCCAGTCTGGTAGATCGTCTGCGCAACGAACGGCTCACGGGTAAACATCCCGGTTCCGAGAACCGGATTGCCAGAAGCTAACTTTTGTCGGACGTCACTCGGGTACATCGTTATATGGGCCTGAAAACTAGTGGGTGATGGTATTGCCAGCCAGGGGGCAGCGGGTGCATCTTATATCCGGCAGACGGCGCGCGGGAAGTGCTGCGGCACATTTTTGTTCGAGCTACCCCGCCTGAGCTTTGAGTAGAAACCCGGCCAGTGAGTTTCGGCGATTCACAGGTCCAGGTCTACTGCCTGACCCGTCGCAGCCGACCTGTACAGTGCCTCGATTACCGCCGTGTTTCGCAGGCCGTCTTCTGCGGGGAACTCCGGCTTCTTGCCCGTCAGCACACACTCGGAGAACTCATCGAACTGGACGGTGAACCGGTTAGGGGCCGGGGTGGCGATCACCTGCTCGTCTCGACCGCTTCGACCGTCACCCTTCTTGATGATGATCGGGCCTGAGTCGTCGAACATGCCCGGAATTTCGATTCGTCCTTCGGAACCGTCAATTGAAATCTGGGAGCGGAACGGCTGCTCCATGTTTGACGTAACGTGGGCAATTGCGCCGTTGCCGAACTCCATGATCCCGGAGAACGTCGTGTCGATGCCCCAGTTGCCAGAGTCGTGTGACGCGCCACGCACCCGAACGGGTTCCGCCGACATTACGAACCTCGCTGCGTATACGGCGTAGCAGCCGGCGTCCCACATCGAACCGCCCACCAGCTCTTTTGAAAAACGAACATTGCCTTCGGGTTCTGCAATGTTGAAGCAGAGAGCGGCGTCAATGGTTTGCACGTTGCCAATCGCGCCTTCTGCAACGAGTTTGCGCGCCATGCGCAGGTGCGGACTCCAGCGGGGTGTGAAAGCCTCGACCAACACGACGTTGTTGGCGTTGGCGGCGTTGATCATTCGCCGACACTCTTCTGCCGATACGGCCAGCGGCTTTTCGCAAAGGATGTGCTTGCCGGCTTCAGCCGCCCTGATCGTCCATTCGCAGTGCATGCCGTTCGGAAGCGGGTTGATCACGGCGTCGATGTCGGGATCTGCGAGTTGTTCGTCATACGACCCGTACCACCGCTCGATGCCGTGCTTTTTCGCCGCCGCTTCGGCTTTCGCAGCACTCCGTGACGAGATCGAGACGATCTCGGAGTTTTTCGAATCGTATGAGGCTGGCAAATGGGCGTTAAGACCGATCTGCGCGGTTGAAATTAATCCGTAGCGAACGACGTCTCGTGCCATGCGTTGTCTCCAGGAATCCGTGAATGCGAATCGGGAAGTGAATGATAATGCCAGCGACAGTTGGGCTGCCAGCGATTGCCTGGTTCCGCCGTTCAGTGTGCATAACCGGCTGCCTGAGCCATGGAACATGCCTGTCGGAGAAGATCAGGCCCACCGATTGCACCGCCAATCCCACCTTGCCCCACTCCCCCACTCTCTAATCTGAACTACAGGCGAATCGGCGAACCGATGCCCGGTATTCTCTGAATGGACCTGTTCACAGGCACTTGCCACTCAAATTCGCGCAGTGTGACAGCGTTCACGGGAAATTCATTGGATAAGTAACGTGATGAAGAATTACACAACCAACGCATGCAGAATTCCTGACGACGAGCTTCTGGAGTTCGGCCTGCACGGTGGCAGTACAGCGAACGAGTGCCAGAGATGCACGAGTTCGGTGTGTAAGGCACACACTGTCGTCATTCAGGATCTGTATGACCGTCAGGTATTGTGCGCTCACTGCAGCAAACTGGCCGTCAGCGTCTGAAATCGGCCGTAGCAGTGCGGTTGGGCCTGCATTCCAGGGTCGCTGCGTCTTCCGGCATCTGGGCATCTGGGCATCTGGGCATCTGGAAGATTTCCGGGGGCCGCGGCAGTCACCCGATGCGCAGGCCCCGCCCTACTCCCCATCCGGCAGCAGATACGAACGGCCGGAATCCACGGTGAACCGGCCTCGCAGCGCCGAGCGGCCCAGGATCATCCGGTAGCTCATGTTGTTTCGGTCGGTCAGCGTGAATTCGGCTTCCCAGATCTCTTGACCCAGATGCAGCTTCGTCTCGATTACGGGTCGGAGCTCACGCTGGCCGTTCGAACTGCGGACCCACCGGTGTTCTATGACTTTTGCGCTAATGCGCACCGAATCCCGCCGGCTCCGTCTGCGGGGATACAACTCAAACGTGATCCATTCACCGTCATCCTGCTGCGTGAAACGCGGACGGGATGCGTGAAGGGAAGACGTTTGAGCACCGGTGTCTATCTTGGCCCGGATCCTGGACACCCCGAAATCGGGCAACGAAACACGCTCACGCCAGCCGATCGTCGTCTGTCCACGGCGCCTGCGCCTGGTGCGTCTGGGAGTGGGCACTATGCCGATGCCATTCGGTGTGGGCGCAAGGTTGCCAGTTTCTTTTCGACGTGTTCGATCATCATCCCCGCCACGTCCACGCCGGAAGCCGCTTCAACTCCCTGCATTCCGGGAGACGAGTTCACTTCGAGGACGAGGGGACCCCTGTCGGACCGCAGAATATCGACACCTGCGAATTCGAGTCCGAGCGCCTTTGTTGCCATGCGGGCGGTCTTGCGCTCTGCAGCGGTGAGCTTCACATGGTGGGCCTCGCCGCCCTGGTGAAGGTTAGATCGAAACTCACCATCAACCGACCTCCGCTCAACGGCCGCGACCACCCTGTTCCCGATAACAAGGCACCGGACGTCCGTTCCCCTGGACTCCTTGATGAATTCCTGGATAAGGATGTTTGCTTCCAGCTGCCGGAACGCATCTATCACCGACCGGGCCGCCGACTTCGATTCGACCAGCACCACGCCGACCCCCTGGGTGCCCTCAAGAAGCTTGATAACGAGCGGGGGGCCGCCCACCGATTCGATCAGTCCGTCGATGTCCTGCGTTGCGTAAGCAAAGCCCGTGCGGGGCATTCCAACATCGGTCCTCGACAATATCTGAAGCGACCGGAGCTTGTCGCGGGACCGGCTGATCGCCTGTGATTCGTTGACGGTGAATACGCCCATCATTTCGAACTGTCGAACGACTGCGGTCCCGTAAAAGGTCCGCACCGGCGCGATTCGGGCCACGACCGCGTCGAATTCCAGCGACTCGCCACGGTAGATTACCTGCGGGTTGTGCGACGTGATGTCCATGTAGCAGCGCAGGTAGTCGACTACCCGGACTTCATGGCCGCGCAGTTCAGCGGCCTCGACCAGGCGGCGGGTCGAGTACAGGTTCGGGGCGCGGGAGAGGATTCCGAGTTTCATTTCAGGTTAGAAGGGGTCCGAAGTGCGAATACGTCCTTGATTCGGATGCATCAGGACGGCTGGCGCACCATTGCCCAGACGTGGAGTCGATCGTCGACGTCAAACTCCTCGGCGACCTCGAATCCTCTCTTCTGATAGTAATCGACGTTGCTCTGTGTCATCGTTTCCAGATATACCGGTAGACCCGCCTGTTGGGCCTTTGCTGCGCCAACCTCGATTGCGGCCGAGCCGATGCCGTTGCTCTGCTGCCCGGGATCCACCCCGAGTAGCAGCAAATACCAGTGATCGCCCTTCACAACCCTCTTGTGGACTTTAGCAGTCGCGCTGTCGAGTTTGTTGAAGCGGGAAAATCCCCCAAAACCGAGTCTGAAAGGCATTTGCCAGAGTCCAATCCGCAGGATGCGCATGGTCGACATCGTCGTGTTGCCCGGCGTTAACCAGGCACCCCCGCCCGCCAGGCTTTCATCGGTGTAGACCTCTCCCCACCTTTCGCAATACGCGATCGCCCGGGTAAGGAACCAGTTGCCGGTTTTGAGCCGCTTCTCCTCGTCCGGCTCGATGTACTGCATCAGCGGGTCAGTGAAAAAGGCCCTGGACATCGACCGGCCAAACCGGTCCAGTTCGCCCGGTCGGAGAGGTCGAACGGTAGGCGTATTCATTTCAGTCCTCCATGTTCCGGCAATGGGTTGCCGGCCGGTATCGTACGTCACCTGCCTCACTTCAAAGCACGAGCCTCGGTCCGCGAGCGGTCGGCGTCCGTCAGAAATGGCTCGATCTTGCGGACGAACTCGGCCATCGTATCGGTCATCGACCCGCTGTTCTCGACGGCGATCTTATGTTTGAGCAGCGACCAGTCAACGAGTTCCGCGAAGCGCGTTTTTACACGGTCGATGTCACCTTCAGAAATCACCATGTTCTCGTGCGGGTCGTCGTGCATTCGCTGTCTGATCACATCGTTGTCCGCAGTGATATGGACCAGGACTGTGGCGTCTGTGAAACGCAGAATCGTGCGCTCCCACTGGTGCATGACGACCTCGCGGTCGAGGCGGTGGTCCTTCCCGCCGTAACCGAAGTACATCGGCCCGTAGACCGCGTCCTCAATGTGCGCTCCGATCATCATGCTGTCGGGGTTGTCGAAGCCGTTCGCCTGAACGTGGTAGTAGAGACTGTGACGCTGGTGCATCTCCTTGAACTTGGGAGTTGCCTGCAGGAGCCAGGCCTGTTCCTCTGGCGTCGAATCGTCGGGGTGACCGGAGGTGTGCGGGATTTTCCAGTGGTCGTGTATCAACGAGAACCGGGCACCCATCGTGGAATCCATCCAGTCGTCGATGGCGTTGGCAAGAGTCGTGGTGCCGACATATTCGCAGCCGACCAGTATTAGTCGCATACATTTCCCTTCGAACTCAGCGGATCAATATTCAATCGCATTTGCCCTGCCCGACGCGGCCGCTGGCCAACACGGATAATCTGCAATCAAGCCGATGATCTTGAGCACTGGCATCTTACTCTGACATCCGGCCGTTGCTGAGGACGCTCGAACTAATTCCCAAACGACACCAAAAAGACCCCTCCGGCGACGGAAGGGTCTTTCAGTTTGCGTTGAGATTGGCACGCCCGGAGGGAATCGAACCCCCGACCCTCTGGTTCGAAGTTAGCGGCACATCGTGCGGAGCATTACGGTCAGTTGCGTCGATTCATGCCTGAATAGGCTCATATTGAGTTCAAACGGCAGGATATTCGGCGGAATCTGTTTTTCTGGATTTTGAAAACTTTTTGAGCAATCGTCCCAAATTCACCCCAAATCCAAGGGCTCCTCACCTGTCAACAATCCCTCTGGGAACAACTAGGCCAGCGTCGCCTCGACGCTGAGCGTCACGTTGCCCGTCATCATCTGCGAGATGGGACAGCCGTCCTTGGCTGCCTGGGCCGCGGACTGGAAGCCGGCGGCGTCGAGGCCGGGGACTGTCCCCAAGACCTTGAGCGCACTGGAAACGACCCTCCAATTGCCGTCCACCTGCTCGAAGGTGACGGTGGCGTCGACCTCCAGCTTGGTTGGGGGCGTGCCTCCGTCGCCGAGGCCCGCCGAGAGGGCCATGGAGAAGCAGCTAGCGTGTGCGGCCGCCACGAGCTCTTCAGGGCTGGTCGAGCCTCCGGGCTCCTCCGTCCTCGCCTTCCAGGACACGGAGAGGTCGTTGAACGCCTTGGACGTCGTCGCGCTGACTACGCCGTTGCCTGCGAGAAGGTCGCCGTTCCAAACGGCATGTGCTGATCGGGTTGCTGCCATGGGATTCTCCTAGTGTTGCGGGCTGGGTGCATGGGCCGACGGTCCGGTGGAAGTATAGAAGCCGCTAAGCGGGCGGTAGAGCTTTGACCATTGTGACCCGATCAGCACGTTCTTTCGGATACTGAGTCGGCCAGGCGATCATCGATCCGGCCTGAAATTGTCGAATAACCCCAACTTTTTCGACACTTTGGCGATTACTCGATCGGTACATCAGCAGCGCACGGCTGCCAGTCCACTTCATCCCGGCATATTTCTGCATGTCATCCGTACAGAGCTTCCGGAACATAGTCCGGAAGCTAAGAACGATTTGCCTAAACGTGGTCATAATATGCCACCCGAAAAGCCGCGCCCTCAGTAGGGAATCGAACCCTCGCCTCC
>JADFLG010000092.1 GCA_022564545.1 Chloroflexota bacterium
TTTTAGAGGACGCCGGTTATTAGCTGCATAGTCGGGCGCTGGAACTATTAATTTATCCCGGATTTGTGTACAGTCCAGGTACCTAACACCACTAGAAAGTGTTCGATTTTCCCGATCAAGCTCCCGGCTTCGGAGGCCGGTGCTCTATCCAGCTGAGCTACGGGGGCAGACGTTTGATTCTAGTTCAGAATCGGCTGGAGCACCTCTCAGATTGACGCAACTTTACGCATGACACTCCGACCCACAGACAATACTTCGATATGCTCAAACTCTCGACGCTGATGAGGCGATTGACGCAGTGGCAGATACGACGGAGGTTTCAAACGGTCGACGCAACACCCGAACTCAGATCCTGAGTGCGCGTCCTCGATAATGCCGTTTATGTGCGGGTCTTGCGGGGGGTCAGACCAGACAGCTACCCTCTATCCAACCCGCGACGGCTCAGGAGAATCCGATGAAAGCGATCGTCTACCACAGGTATGGCTCACCTGATGTTCTCAAACTTGAAGAGGTCCAAAAACCGACTCCCAGAGACGACGAAGTCCTGGTCAAAATTCATGCGTCATCCATAAATTCATGGGATTGGGATCTCCTGAGAGGTGCGCGGGGTTTCACTCGCCTGTCGGGGCTATTAAAACCAAGAAACAAAATTCTGGGAACTGATGTCGCGGGCCGGGTTGAAGCGGTTGGCAAAAACGTAACGCAGCTCCAGCCAGGTAATGAGGTGTTCGGGGAGCTAAGTTGGCGCTTCCTCTCACTTGGCTGGGGCGGTTTTGCCGAGTATGTATGTGCTCGTGAAAATTCAATGCTGTTAAAACCGGTCAGTATGACATTCGAGGAAGCTGCGGCTGTACCTCAAGTGGCAGCTCTTGCACTGGCGGGGCTTCGCTTCAACGGACAGATTCAGCCCGGGCAAAAGTTTTTGATCAACGGCGCGGGCGGTGGTGTGGGCACGTTTGCGGTGCAGATCGCCAAATCACTCGGGGCTGAAGTGACTGGCGTGGACAGCACGAGGAAATTGGACATGCTGCGCTCGATTGGTGCAGACCATGTCATTGATTACGCCCGGGAAGATTTCACCCGGAATGGGCAGCGATATGACCTGATTATCGATGTCGCGGCACATCACTCGTTTTCCGATTACAGGCGTGCTCTAAGTCCCGGGGGAGCCTACGGCGTGATAGGGGGTTCCCAGTTTCGATTTTTCCAAACAATGTTCCTGGGACTTTGGGTTTCAATGATCGGGAATAAGAAAATGGGTACCGTAGGGGCGAAACCAAACGAGGGTTTGACTTATTTGATAGAGCTTTTTGAGGCTGGCAAAGTCAAGCCGGTCATCGACAGAACATACCCGTTAAGTGAGGTTGCTGATGCTTTCAGGTATTTTGGAGAAGGACACGTCCAGGGAAAAATCGTCATTACCATGTGAGGCTCCGATTGGGTTTCTCACTTCGATAAATTGGATCGGTAATCAATTTGTGAGCGAGGCACCTGCAGACAGCGAAGAGTAGAAACGTACCCCGAATCGCCCTTCACTTGAGGGAGGATATGTGGCCGTTCAAATATTGCCGCATGTACTCGATCTCAAATGGTGTGAACATGTCACTGATCAGGTCTGGCTTTCCAACAGGTTCCACCGGCACCCCTTCCGTCATGACGCCTGATGAGACGAGCGAGTATGTTTTTTCACCGTTACATGTGCCTCCGGTGTCAATGACGACCGGATCAGTCGAGGAGATGGATTGCAAGGCCAGTGAATTGAGGTCACTGACCGTTCTGAACAGGGTCGAACCACCCATATCGTCTACACCGTAGTAGCGCTGATAACCGTCATGCAGTCCGAATCCATGGCCAATTTCGTGAGCCAGTAAATGGCCGAGGTTTACAAACCTTCCGGAGATCATCGCAACGAACTCCTGACGTGTAAGTTGATCGACCTCATGCAATTCAGGGTTGTACTCCACGTATCGGCTACCGGCGTAGAAATCTTCAGAATCAAAGGCCACGACGATCCCGTCTACATCGGCGCGCTTTTTAAACGATTCAAATAAAGCCTCGATTTCCTCATCTGGCGGCAAATTCAGAAATCCATCCACCGAAACCAGAGTAATAGGAACTTCTTCATACGAGTACAGAACATTCAGCTCAAAATCTCTGAACAGTGAATCAATTTTGTTGGCCACACTCACAACGTCATTCTTGAGTACGTCGTCATTGCTGTAGCCAACACCTATCACTGCAATGGTGTACCGCTTCGGCCCGGGTTCGTTTACATATTGGATATCTGAGAAACCCAACGACCTGAGTTGATCTACGTCCCCAACTGCCAGCGTTGTCGAGTCCACTTCTTCACCGGCCAATGCACGATCAATCGCAGTTGATTCATCGCTCAACTCGCAGTACTCGTAATTTTGCGCATCAGCATGGGTTGGAATCCGGGCAATTGATCGTTCCACATAGAGCTTCGAAAAATACTCCTTGATAGCTGCTTCCCCGGATGAGTGATCCAGTGGTGGAACAATTACGACGAGTGCAACCAGTAACACGAGGATGAGGCCGGCATTCGAGGAGAACGTACGCATTGAATCGAGTTTACAAGCCAGCACTAAGAGTGCAATTTTGGCAAAGGAAAATCTTGTTCCGTGATCGAGAGCAGTTTCGTTCGGTCAAAATTTATGTCGGCCAGAGCGACCCAGAAACAACATTGGGATATGCTCAAGCCATAGAAGGTGATCAAGTGATCGATTGGGCTTCCATAGGATGACTACAAACGACGCTAACGGAGTCAACTCACTGCTGTCTGAAGCGTTATCGGCATCATTTACCGCTGCACGCTCAGAGCTCGAACGACTTGATCCTGACTATGTTAGGAGTGTCAGTACCACGGTCCGTGTTCAGAAGGCAGGTCTGGTGCACCCTTACCCTGACGATGCCCTGAGAAAAACGCCACAACGTCGGCTGGGCAAGAGATGGGAATTACTACTAGGTTGCACACAATCGATGTACCAGCTAGCGAGTCTCTGGAATTACTCAGCGGAGCGCATCAGTAAGATCGATGTTGAGTCCGAAGATCGCGTTCTCGAATATGACTCGGCGATGCGAAGTTGGATAGACGAGGGTCAGGCTCTTGCCGAGCATTTCAAAGGCTGGGTTCGTCTAGCCGCACGCCTGGCCAACCTGACCCTTAAACAGCAGCGCACCGTGCTACACAAGGCGATGACTGCCATTAATAAGCACACAGCGGAACTCAGTAAACGAAGAGTCGGTCAATTCCACGGTGTTATCGAACTTCAACCGATACGAGCCATCGCAGAAGACCGTATTTGGGAACTAGAAGTCGCCGCGGGACACAGCCCCGAGACACTCCAGCCGTACTTGTTCAAGGGGCAACGACGGTTCATCCAGAGATGGCAGCGGCTCCATACGCAAGGTCATTCTGGCGCAATTCAACGATATGCGGAGGTCGTCGCGCAAGCTGTCGACGACCTGGGATGGAAAAACTGAGAAAGACAGCCGCAAGCACGTGGTCATTAGCCTCTACAGGTCAGTAAACGGGGAATACAGTCGTTGAATTGTCTTAGCCGCTGTTGCTCAACTGGATAGAACACCGGCCTCCCTGGCGGGGAGAGACGGGTGTCGCGTGCCTCCACATCGGATCGCCCCGAATTCCCGGCACAACGGACAATAAATCCCCGGGAACGCCGAATCCCCTCTAGAATGCGAGCAGATCAAACGGAGTTCCGATGCCTAATTTCACGCCTGTACACCTTGGAAAATGGGAGCCGCTATTCACCGACCTCGTGAACGGCGAGGGCTCTGAGCTGACCGAAGAAGGCACATGGATGCTCGGCGACAAGCCGGGTTTGGTGTGCGTTTTCGAAGACTCCGAGGCGCTATATGTAGAGGCGTCGACAAACATCGCGAAAACGCTCCAGTGCTACATCAAGGGCGGGGCAGAGTGCGACTTCCGCACGCTGGTCGGCGTCATCGAAATGGGCGCTTCCCTGAAGAACGCTGCCAGTCGAGCGAAGTCTGGACCTCTTGCGCAGAGGATATCCAGGCGAGTTGAAAAATTCCGATATCGCGTCGTCCCAGCCCCGGCCAAGTCGCTGTCCCAACTGGCCGATGCCTTCAATGTCGTTGCCGATACCCGCTACGCAGGACCAAGTGCGATGGCCAACCGTGCACTCGACGCCCTGCCGCAATAACGTGTCGACTGGTTGGTCTCTTCGTCATTCCAACCCTGGCAGCGGAATCGCAGGGGATCTCGTCGTGTCGACGGTTCGAGGCTACCCACACCCGCGCACCCCGATTCTATCGGGGAACCCGCCTCCCTCGCAGGGAGGGACGACTACACTGCTGGCACCCTAATCCGCCTCAACCGCCTCAATCCGCTTCCACCTCGTCCTCAGCCTCGCTCCTCAGGCCGCTGCCTCCCCTGAAGGCCGGGATCAGGAATATCGGCGCCAGGATGGTCGTGAATATTGTCATCACGATAGCTACTCCGAAGACGTCCTGGCCTATCACACCCGACGCCAGGCCAATTCCAGCGATGATCAGGGCGACCTCGCCACGGGGCAGCATGCCTAGCGCGATGCGAGTAGCCCCCCTGCGGTTGAAGCCCACGAACAGTGCAGGCACGCCGGCACCGACTACTTTGCTGATTACGGCGAAGACAGACAAAACGACTGCGAAGATGATCGATGCTGCCAGTGTTGTGTCTTCGCTGGCGCCAAATGCCGTGAAGTCGACCTGCATCCCGATCACCACGAAGAAGATCGGCACCATGAAGTTGTTGACGGCCCGCATCGAGACTTCGATCTGGTGCTTTAGCTCGGTACCCGAAAGCGCAAGCCCCATTGTGTATGCGCCAATAATCATGGCGAGTCCGAAGTAGATTTCGGCCACCCCTGCCGCCACGAACGCAAGCGCCAGCGCCAGCACAAGCGCGCCGCCCGCGCTCTTGAACCACAACAGGGCCCTCGAGATGTATCCCGACACAAGCGAGCCGATGATCATCAGGCCCAGCCAGAAGCCGACCGCCTTCAGGAATACCAACCCGACCGATCCAGCAGTGACCGAGCCCTCTTCTGCGATGCCCACGATCACTGCGAGAATGATAATTCCGAGCACGTCGTCGATCACCGCGCCGGCAAGCACCGTTACTCCTTCCGGCGAATCGAGACGCCTTATATCGGCCAGGACCCTGGCGGTAATGCCGACCGAGGTGGCGGTCATGATGGACCCGACAAACAGCGCAGGCAGCATCGCCTGGATTGATTCGAGGCTTGCGAATCCCAGCATGATGGTCGCGCCGAAACCCATGGCAAATGGCAGGACCACGCCGCCAGCCGCCACCGCGGTAGCAGGACGGACGTACTTCATGAACTGCTGACGGTCGGTTTCGAGCCCGGCCTCGAACAACAGGATCACCGCCGCCACCTGGGCTACGAAAAATAGTTGCGGCTCGACAGGGAGGCCCTGGGTTTCACCCAGTGGCAACTCGAACACCGCACCACCGCCGAACCAGTGGATGCCGCCGAGCAGGAACGGCGAGATCAGGATGCCTGCCACAAGTTCACCCAGAACGGGGGGGATTTTGAGATATCGCTCGGAGATTTCTCCACCGATTTTCGCCGCGATCAGGATGATCGACAGCAAAAGGATAAGTTCGGCGACTACTTCGAGCGGGCTATCGTTCAATTTGCGGGTCCATGGCTATTTTCGGAACATTGTCTGGCAATTTGTCTGCATGTCGGCCTGGAAAAAAGTATTTCACAGGGCCGCCAGCACCTTCTCGGGTCGCCAACCGAAGCGCTCCGGTTCGAAAATAAGAATCGCCAGCAGTTCGCCTTCGGGCGTGTATGCCCTTATCCTGTCGCCCGGTTTGTAGCTTCCCATATCACCGGCGACGCCCACATCGGCGATCGAAAGCGGTCTTCCGTGCCGAACCATTTCGACGAACATCGCGCTAAGGGTGATCTTGCCCAGGTGCTGCAGGGTCGAGTCAATTGGCGTTGCAAGGTTGCGCCAATCACCAGACTCGGCCTCGTCGACCACCTGTTCTATCGTGACCGCATCCTCGATTCTGAAGACCCCGGCATGGGTGCGGACAAGACCGGTCAGGTGGGCGTGTGTTTCGAGTTTCTCGCCCACATCGTGAGCCAGCGACCTGGCGTAAAAGCCATGACTGCACTCCAGGTCGAGAACAATTTCCGGCGCCGAGAAATCAACTATTTGAAGGCTCGTTACTTCGACCGGGCGGGCAGGTCGCTCGACTTCAATACCCTGGCGAGCAAGTTCGTAGAGTCTTTTACCGTTGTGGTGGATGGCCGAGTACATGGGCGGGACCTGGTCGAATTTGCCGGTAAAAGCTTGAAGGGCCTCGGCGACTTGATCACGGCTGACACCTGCCCAATCGGCCTCCGCAGTCGTTTGCCCCCTCGAATCGTAGGTGTCGGTCGAGGTGCCCAGTTCAATGGTGATCCGATACGACTTGGTGCCGAGCAGCACGGTATCCGCGAACCGTGTCGCCGAGCCGATGCAGATAGGCAGCACGCCCGTCGCTATGGGGTCCAGCGTGCCTCCGTGGCCGATCTTTTTGGCCCGTGTAACGCCCTTCAGCTTGCGAACGACATCGGTGGAGGTCCAGTCCTGTGGCTTATTGATATTCAGATAGCAGCCCGCGTCAATTCCAGACCAGGCGAAAGCGCCCTTAGCCGCGTTTTCGGTCAACTGCTGTGCCTGTCGGAGTAGCGTCGGCTGTCTTCGGCGATCGCCTTGTCAATCAGTTGGTCCATATCCGCACCGGTCTGTAACTGGTCGTCGATGATAAAGGTGAGCCTGGGCATTTTTCGGATTTCTATTCGATGTGAAATCGCGATTTGCAGGTGTGTCGCCGCCGACCGAAGCGCATTCAGGCTGAGCTCACGTTCTTCTTCCGTGCCCAGAACGGTGATATGCACCCTGGCGATCGACAGGTCGCGGTTTACATCGACGTGAGTCACCGATGTCATTGCCGACAGACGGGGGTCGTTCAACTCTTCGGAAATGAGGGTTCCGAGCTCGCGCCGAATCGTGTGATTAACGCGCCCGCCACGCCTGTTCAATGCTTACGCAACTCCTGCTGTCAACCGGCTAAACGTCATTCGAGGTCAGACGGGCGAATCGGGACCGTCGACGGCCTGTCGGGGTCAATCGGGGCAAACGGGGAACGTCTATCGTTTGGTCACCTGAATTTCGTAACCCTCCAGGACATCGCCTTCCTGGTACTCGTGGAATCCATCGATCTTGATACCGCCCTCGAAGTTGTTCGTCAGTTCCCGAACATTTTCCTTGAGGTGGCGCATCGAAGTGATCGCCCCGTCGAATATTTCGTCTCCCGCACGGATCACTCGCATGCGTCCGGTACGTCTCAGCACCCCGTCGGTCACCCTGACTCCCGCGATCTGTTCGCGCTTTCCATGTGAAAACACTTCGAGGATATTGGCATGACCGGTCACAACGATCTTGCGTTCGGGCTCGAGCAGGCTGCGTGCGGCATCTTCAACTTCATCGACGAGGTTATAGATGATGTCGTATGTCCGGATGGTCACGCCGCTGGCTTCGGCGTGCTTGCGGGCGCCGGCTTCAACATTGGTTTCAAACCCCATGACCATTGCGTTGGACGCCGACGCGAGCAGGATGTCGGCTTCGTTGATCGCACCAGAAGATGCGGACAACACCCTGACCTGGACCTCGTCGCCTGAGACCTGCTCGACCGCCCGCCGAACGGCGTCGATAGAACCGTGGCTTCCGGTCTTGATCACCACCAGCAGTTCTTTTGCGTCCGATTGCTGAACCCGGCGCATCACTTCTGCCATGGTCGTGGCGGCCCGGGTTACCTTGCGTTTGGAGGCGAGCCGTTCCCGCGTTGTAACGAGGTCGCGGCCAGCCCGGTCGCTTGCAACGACATCGAACTGGTCGCCGGCGGCCGGGGTGCCGTTAAGACCAAGTACCTCGATGGGAGTCGAAGGACCCGCCTCTGTAACCACATTGCCGAACCCGTCGACCATCGATTTAATTCGCCCGCGGAAAGTGCCGGCAACCACGTTGTCGCCTGTCCGGACCACCCCGGAGCGGACCAGCACCGAGGCGATTGAACCACGTGACCGGTCCATGTGAGATTCGATCACTACGCCGATGCCCGGGCGGTTGGGGTTTGCCTTGAGTTCCTGGATTTCAGCCACGAGGAGCAACGATTCGAGGAGGTCGTCGATACCATCGCCTTTGAGGGCCGAAACAGGCACCGCAACCGTGTCACCACCGTACGACTCAACGATGATTTCGTGTTCGGCGAGCTGGGCGTTTGTCTTATCGATATCGGCACCGGGTGCGTCGATTTTATTGATCGCCACAACGATTGGCACGTCGGCGGCGCGTGCGTGATCGATGGCCTCGATGGTCTGTGGCATGACGCCGTCGTCAGCCGCAACTACCAGGACCGCGATGTCGGTCACCTGCGCACCGCTGGCACGCATTTGCGTGAAGGCGGCGTGGCCGGGAGTATCGATAAATGTCAGCAGTTGGCCATTTCTGTTGACCTGGTAAGCACCGATGCTCTGGGTAATTCCTCCGGCTTCCGTCTCTACGACCTTCGAGCCGCGGATGGCGTCGAGCAGCGTTGTCTTGCCGTGATCGACGTGACCGAGGACTGTCACGATCGGTGGGCGAGTGATGGCATTTTCATCAGTGAGGTCTTCGTCAACGCCGACTTTGATGGCCGCCGCACTTTCTTCACGTTCTTTTGGCTTGAGGACACCAATTTTGAACGAGGCAGCAACCTTGGCGGCAACATCGAATTCGACTGTCTCGTTGACCGTGGCCATAACGCCAAGCCGCATTAGCGCCTTGATTGTGTCGACGTTCGACTTTTCAAGAATATCGGCCAGTTCACCGACCGTGCTTGTCGCCGGAAGATCAACCGGAGAACGCGGAGTCTTATCTTCGAGCACGACGCGAGGACCGCCGCCAACATCGTTGCCGGGAGCGCGGTTACGCCTTTTTGATCGTCCTCTGAACTTGCGTTGTCCGCGACGTTGTGCCATGTGCCAGTTCGTTTCCTTTTATTGCGTGAATGGGTGATCGGGTGGTCGGGCTTTTCGATGGGGCCGTTACTCAGCTTGATTTGAAAGAGTTGCTTCGTTGAGCGACCGCATCGTCGATTCGTCAATTTCTATCTTGAGCGCGTGTTCAAGTCTACCCCGATTGGCCCGGTTGGCCCCGTCGCCCCAGTGGTCGGCACCACTGCAAACATAGGCTCCACGACCGTTCAGCCGGCCGGTCCTGTCAAACACGACCTGACCCTCGGGAGTTCGCACAATCCTGAGGAGATCGTCCTTCTGCCGTCGTTCCTTGCAAATCACACAGGTGCGGGTCGGGATACGTCGTTGTCGGCCCATTGCGCTGCCCTCCGGACCTGACGCCCACCTGACTTCGGGCGAAAGTCTAACCGTTCGGCACCTATCGACGGCGACGGTTCCTGGCGCTACTGCCACCACGCCGACCGCCGCGGCGACCGGCATCGGTCTCCCGGAACCCGGCTATGTCTTCGGCAAACCTGATCGCACCAGAGCTATCGTCAGCAGATTTGGTTTCCGGCCCTGTATCGACCTGCCAGAGGTCATCTGACGAGACATCCAGCACCTGGGCAGCTTCCACTTCCTTGCGCGCCTGTTCTTCTCGTTCCAGTTGGGCGAGCTCTTCTTCGAGCGCAAGAAGTTCGGCGTCGATGCCAGAAGTAGACGGTATTTCTTCCGTTTCCGATTCTGGCGGTCCGGCTTCAGCTTCTGATTCTGGCACCGGCTCTTTGGTCGCTGCTTCACTGCCCGCAACGCCGGCGGCTTCGGCAGTGGTTGCGGTTGCCACTTCGGCTGCAACGGTTTCTTTTGCAGGGGCAATCTCTGCTGCGACAGGATCAGCTACAGCTGCAGGCACCTCAGTAGCCGGTGTCGCTTCTGGAGCAGCAGGGGTCGCAGCTTCTTGCACGGCGACCTGGCTCGTGCCCTGGATGTCGATTCGCCAGTTGGTCAGCTTCGCAGCAAGCCGGGCGTTCTGACCCTCACGACCGATGGCCAGCGAAAGTTGACGGTCGGGTACAAGAACTGTTGCAGACTCTTCTTCCACGTTCAGTTCGACATGGTCGACGACTGCGGGACTGAGCGAGTTCGAAATGAACTTTACGGGATCTTCGTCCCATTCGATGACGTCGATCTTCTCTCCCAGAAGTTCGTTCACGACATTCTGGATGCGTATCCCGCGCAAGCCCACACACGCGCCAACAGCGTCGACACCGTCCTGGTTCGATGCAACTGCGACCTTTGATCGGGCTCCCGGTTCTCGTGCGATCGCCTTGATCTCGATCACACCACTGAAAATTTCAGGAACTTCGACTTCAAACAGGCGGCGCAGGAGGTCCGGGTGTGTGCGCGAAACAACGATCTCGGGCCCGCGAATCGTGCGACCGACCTGCACAACATAGAACTTTAGCTGCTGCCCCGGGCGATATCGCTCGAAGGGCGACTGCTCGGTCGGGGGCATGACGGCTTCCGCCCTGCCCAGGTCGACGGTCACCCAGCGCGATTCAACCCGCTGGACCGTGGCGGTCAGGACTTCGCCCTCTTTGTCGATGAACTCTTCAAATACGATGTCGCGCTCGGCCTCGCGGAGTCGTTGCATAACGACCTGCTTGGCAGTTTGTGCGGCGATTCGACCGGGGTTGTACTCGAGTTGACCGGTTTCAATCATGTCGCCAACAACAGCCCCGGCCTGCAGGTCCTGTGCCTGCTCCGCGGTCAGCTCCATGAGAGGGTCTTCGACTTCCTCGACGACGTGCCTGACAGTGCGGACGGTAACCTCGCCATCGACCGGGTCCATTTCGACAATCACGTCCTGCCCCTGGGCGGCCGGATCGCGCTTGTATGCGGACGCGAGCGCAGCCTCCACAGCCTTTACCACTATCGGCTGCGGGAGGTTTCGTTCTGCGGCGAGCTGGGTAACCGCCAGCAGCAGATCACTCTTCAACGCCAGTCCTCCGTCGTCCACACCATTGCCAGACACCAAAAAAGTGGGCGGGGCCCACTTCTCAATGTCAAGCTCTTGAATAATCGAGCCCTACCTCGGTTAACCTTACCACGAACGGCCTTTTTTCGCCCGTTGGAGCCAGTTCGGATATACATGGACCCGCACCCTGAAATTCACCGCTCGGAAAATCAGCCATTGGCCGTTTTTGTGGATTTCGATGGAACGATCACAACACGGGATATCGGCGACCAGGTTGTGATGAACTTCGCGGAGCCCGGCTGGGACGAGGCCATAGACCGATATCGGATGGGCGAGTTGAACGTTCGCGATCTATGGTCTTTTGAGATCGGACTGCTTCGGAGGGAACGAGAAGCCGAAACGGTTGCTCACACGATCGGAATTGCCGAGATACGCGAGGGTTTCGCCGAATTTATCGAATACAGCGAGTCCCATGGCATTCCGGTAGAGGTCGTATCGAGCGGAATGAATTTTTACGTCGACGCAATCCTGGATGCTAACGGTTTCGGAAGCCTGGCCCGCGCACGGCCAACAGTTGAGTATGACGAACACGGGTTTGGTGTAATGGTGATGGCCGGGGGCCTGCGCGACTGCGGTATGACCGCGATGTGCAAGTGCGACCGGCTCTGGCGCTTACGCCGCAAGGGCTTCCGGGTGATGTTTGTGGGCGACGGTGTTTCCGACGAGTGCGTGGTGAGCCAGGCCGACATCGTACTGGCGACCAGTAGTTTGCGCGAAATCTGCGAATCGAAGGGAATTGACCACGTGCCGTTCGAGACGTTTCACGAAGTGCTCGATGTGGTGAAGGCTCGGGGTGCGGCAGCATCGGCGAATGCTGGCTAACCGTACCTCACCTTGTCCTCTTCCCGGCCCCTACGGAGCGATACCGGCCGATCCGGCAAGCCAGGTTTCCCCTCAATCGAATCCCAATGCCGGACAAGGATTTTACGCATCGTCTCAGCGACTAATTGCAGTATTAGAATAGTTCGATGAAATTCAAAGTAATCTTGGCTATTTCACTCACACTTTTCGTCGTTGCTTTGGCAGGTTGTTCGTCGTCAGAACAGGAGTCCACAGTTGTGGAAACTGAGACACCGGTCGTATCTACTACCGCACCTAAGGCAACGGCTGAGCCGGATGGCAGCAAAATCATCTTCAGCTCCAACCGTGATGGAAACTTCGAGATCTACGAAATGTATGGAGACGGATCGAACCAGAAGCGCCTCACGCGTAACTCAACTGATGATCGTCACCCCGCATGGTCGCCAGATGGCAGTCAAATCGCCTTCGACTCAGACCGTGATGACGATGGCGAAAACTTCATCAAAACCTCAGAAATCTACGTTATGGATGTAGATGGCACCAACCAAATGCGTCTGACAAATAGCGCTTCATCAGATTTTCGACCCTCGTGGTCTCCTGATAGCAGGAAGATCGTCTTCGTTACAGAGCGGGATGGAAATAATGAAATCTACGTCATGGACGCAGATGGTTCCAATCAAATGCGACTCACCAACAACAGGATCGCAGCGGACACAGCCCCAGCTTGGTCACCCGATGGTACGAAAATTGCCTTCTATTCAACTCGAGATGGCAACTTGGAGATTTACACGATGGATCCGGACGGGAATAACCAGACACGGCTTACATACAGCGATGCCTGGGATGTTTACCCAAGA
>JADFLG010000093.1 GCA_022564545.1 Chloroflexota bacterium
AACAGAAGCTATATTTCGACCGCCATCCGCAATTAGTCGCTCCGTATTCGGCTGTTGTCGTTACTTCATTCTGAGATTCGTCGACCAAATGGCTTTATGAGACAGTCTCCCGCGGTCGGGAAATCAAAACGGCTTCAATAGCCTTATGACACACCATGCCAGCAGAGCCGAACGACTCCAGCAGCCCGTTCCCGGCCCCGCCGCAGCCTCGGGCGGATAGGCGCAGCCTTTTCGAATTTCGGCAGCCTCGTGCTCGGCAAAAGCCCAACAAAATCGATAACGCGTATGTTCGTACCTAGCGCGAAATTCTTGAAAGGGCCAGACTTTCAAGCTGTAACTTCCAGTCGGCTTACCAGCGGGTCGGGCGATCTGTCAGCAGGAATAACACCGGAGCCGGCCCGCACTGGGCCGGACCGGTGCGACCTACCAACCCACGCATGTCTTTCATCCAGGTAATTGTCCTCGCGGTAGTCCAGGGGGTGACCGAATTTCTGCCGATCAGCAGCAGCGGTCACCTGATCCTCGGGTCATGGCTGTTCAACTGGCCCGACCAGGGAATCGTGTTCGATGCCGCGGTGCACGTCGGAACCCTGGTCGCAGTGGTCGTCTACTTCAGGCGTCAGTGGATTCAATGTGTATTTGGCCTGTCCTCCGACCGGCTGGTGGAAGTAGACGATTCCGGCGGAACTGTTAGGGCGCGAAAACTCCTCATCCTGATTATCGTCGGCACAATTCCGCTGGTCATTGGCGGATTGTTGTTGAAAGACGAAATCGAGACCAGGTTCAGGACTCCCGAGGTAGTGGGCTGGTTGTTGATCGGCACGGCCGTAGCGCTTTTGTTTGGTGAACTCGTTGGGTCGCGAACTCGAAAAATAGACAAAACGACTGTTCTCCACGCGGCGATCATCGGTGTCGCCCAGGTATTCGCCGTACTGCCGGGTATTTCACGCTCGGGCCTGACGATCGTGGCCGGGATGGCTACCGGAATGACCCGGGACGCGGCGGCCAGGTTTTCGATGTTGCTCGCCACGCCCGCAATTGCCGGCGCCGGACTGTGGATTGCCATCGATGCTGCGACCGGGACAGACGATGTTGACTGGGGAGCGGCCGCCCTTGGCGCGGTGTTGTCGGCCATTACGGCGTACTTCGTGATTGCCGGCCTGATGAAACTGCTGAAATCCGGGTCGTTCCGGCCCTTCATCATCTACTGTGCCGTTGTGGGAATCGCTGTCGTAATTGCCAGGGCAGCCGGGGCCTAACAGGGTAGGTCCTCCCTCCCTGTCAGGGAGGGAGTTGAGACGGTGGGTGAAACGCTTCGCCGTCTAAACCTGCTTCCCATGGTGAGCTTTCACCCAACCCTCTCCCTCTCCCTCAGAGGGATAGGGACCTGGCCCGACCGCCTCCCCGGGAGAAGGAACTAACTTCACATGCCCGGCCAATTAGCCCGGAACTTGAGGTTCCCAGGTCGCCTCGCAGTTCTCGCAGTCGTCCATCCAGATGTGTTCCGCCGGCGGAAGTGAAATGGCAAACCGCAAACTCATCTCGTCGCCTTCGGTCACGATGTGGTGCACCGTGCCGCGTGGAATCCAGACGACATCGCCCTTCACGGCATGAATGATCCTGCCGCCGGTCAACTCCCAGCGGAGCTTCCCTGCCATCACAACCCACCACTCATCGAAGTTGCTGTGCCAGTGGGCGTGGTTTCCTTCGCCGGGGTTCGAAGCGATCAGGGTGCCCCAGTTGCGCTCGTCTTCGATCAGCTTCGTCGCCCACGGGGCCGGGCCCATCCGGTCGACGACCTCCTGGATCTTGATGTGCATCGTTCCGGGGCCCTCGGAGTTGTCCACTCTCGGTGCTATCGGGCCTTTCACAACATCACTGATCGCCGCAGCGACAGATTCCACCTGTCCGGTCATGTTTCATTTCCTCGATTTCTGCCCCTGGGCGCCTGTGCCCCCGCATTCGCGTTCACCTGCGCCAATGAACGCTGCGACGGTTGCTGAAAGTTCGCGAGACGGCTAACGTAGCACGCCAGCGGCGAGATAGCACCCAAGCTGCCCGGGCCGGGGCCAGGTCGAGAGATCGGGCAAAGATTCGAACCAAAAGGAACATCATGCCAAAGATCACAGGCGAAATACGTGATGCCACAACAGGCGAAATCGTCCAGGCCCGGGTGCAGGTACTCTCGCCAACGGGTGCAAACGTCGCCCCGGCCGATGCCATGTGGAAGGTCGGACCGGGCGAACCGTTCTTCTACAGCAACGGCCAGTTCTCGCTGGAGACGACCCGCGGGTACCACCGCATCCTGGTTGAGCGCGGCACCGAGTACACACCCTGGCAGAAAACGATAGAAGTTGAAGGTTCTGCGGATTCGGCGATCGACATCCAGCTTGACCGCTGGGCCGATCTTCCCGACCGTGGCTGGCATCCCGGCAACACCCACATCCATTACGACGAGAAAGAGACCGACCCCGACCGCCGCCTCGCCTACGATTCCAGGGTCGAGGACCTGCGCATGACCGCGGTGTCGATCCTCAAACGCTGGGACCTCGACTATGCCACAAACAAGTACCCGCCCGGCGTGCTCAACGAGTTCACCGACACCCATCACCATGTCCAGAGCGGCGAAGAGACCCGCCATAACAGCGACTCGTTCGAGATCGGGTACGGACACGTCATGCTGCTGAACATCCGCAACCAGGTCGACCCGCTCAGCCGTGGCCTGCTGGTCGATCAGTTCGACCCCGACTACCCGCCGCTCAGCTACGCATGCGACCTCGCTGCCGACCAGGGCGGGCTCGTTATCTGGTGCCACAACGGGCAGGGCATGGAAGCACCTGTGGCCGCCGCTCTGGGCAAGGTCCACGCAATGAACCTGTTCGACCCCTACTGGTCGGATGTCGAATACCTCAACTGGTACCACATGCTGAACACCGGCATCAAGCTACCTGTCTCGACAGGCTCCGACTGGTTTGTCTGCTCGGCCAACAGGGTGTATTCGCAAACCAACGGCGAATTCGAATACGAGTCATGGCTCGATGGCGTGCGGAAGGGCCGGACGTTTATCACGAACGGACCTGCGCTGTTCCTCACGGTGTCCGGGCAGGAACCGGGGGAGACTATCGAGGTTGAAATGGGTGCCCGGCTCAATGTGCATGCGAACTGGAACTCCCACTACACGGTGGACCGCGTTGAGATAGTCATAAATGGAGACGTCGTGGCCCGCCGGGACTTTTCCGAAGGAGTGACAACCGGACACCTGGAGGCCGAACTTACAGCCGACGCCGATGGCTGGATTGCCGCACGTCTGGGCTCGAGCTCGCGTGACTCTTTCAACCAGCCGATATGGGCGCACACAAGTCCGGTTTACATCACCGGGACTGGCGTGAAGTCCGAAGCAAGTGCGCAGTCGGCCAGCTATTTTGCCGATCAGATCGGCGAGGGTATCAATTGGGTGAAGACGAAGGGCCGGTTTTACACCGACGCCCAGCGCAAAGAAGTGGTCGACCTCTTCAAACAGGGCCAGGACTGGTACAACAATCTGAAGTAATCGGACGGTCAGTGCTTTGGCAACAGTCCGAAAGAGCGGGTAAACTCGCTCGGGCTCGCATTTGGCGCGCCCTGTCGAGATTCCTTATCCGTATCTTAGCCTTTCAAGTTTATGTCTCTCGAAACTCTGCTAGATAGCTACCACGAGCGCGCAACCATCCCGCTCCGCAATACAACTTTCAGTCGGCGGAAACGGGGCCCGTTCGAGATTCGTCAAGTGATCGAAGATGATGAATTTCGAGTATTGAACCACCGAATCGTTTACAGGGACGGTGCAGCGTCGAGCGTCTGGCGTCAGCAGGAGTGGTGGAACGGTGACTGCTCACTCGACGTGACTCACCTCAAAGACGGCATCGTTAACGCAGTCAGCATCAGGTATGCCGGTAACGCGGTGTCAGCAGTGAAATTGAGCGTCACCCGGACTGACTGGTTAATTTCCGATCCGGACCATCGCCTGCCCTTCATTTTCGGCCGCGCCGATTTGGAGGCATGGTATTACGCCCACGAAAATCGGCTCGTGCTGACGCGCGCCAGGCTGGCCTTCGACAATTCGACCAAGCACACCTTCACTGTGCTGGACCAGGGAGTCGAAAAGAAGACATCGGTGCATGTCTATAGAGAGGTCGAATATCGCTGTGCCCTCGACGGCGGAATCCGGCTGATGATCGATGGCAAGGACCCGCGCCGGGTGAACTGGCGGTCAAACCTGAGCGCCGACGACGCTCGGGCACTCTTCAAGTACGCACGCAGCTACAGGTGGATCGACGGCTGGGACCCGGTTGCCGAACTTGTCGAGATCCGGGATTAGGCCCCGTCCTCACTCCCTGGCAGTGTACGTACCGGACACACAGGTAACACTTTAGACCGGGGACATGGGTACCGGCTTATGCATGGCCGGATATCTTGCCGTTGGACCCCGGCATTCTGCGCTTTTGCTCCAGCTTTGCAGTCACTTCCGGGTTCTGGCCTGCGCTGGGCCACTCGCCCCTCAAAACCGCAGCGACCTGCTGCGAGGCGCGTTGTCGCGCCAGCCAACCTGATCGAGTCGACATTCCAGCAATATGCGGAGCGGTGATCACGTTTTCCATCTGGAGAAGCGGGTTGCCCGGGTCGACCGGTTCCTGCTCGAACACATCGAGACCTGCCCCCCGGATCTTGCCCTGCCGTAACGCCTCGATCAGCGCCGGCTCGTCAGTCACAGAGCCCCGGCAAACATTAATGTAGTACGCCGATTTTTTCATGTGGTCGAACTGGTCCTCGCCGATCATGTGGAAGGTTTCGGTATTTAGAGGCACCACCACGATGATGTAGTCGGCGCGTTCGCAAAGCTCGTTGATTTCGAACACCTGCTCGACGCCATGTTCCTTGATGATCCAGGGCTCGATGTACGGGTCGAACACAAGAGTCTCCATGCGCCAGCCCTGCCCGAGCTTGCGGGCAACCTGACGACCGATAGTCCCGAACCCCACGATGCCGAGAGTCTGTTCATCAATGGGCTCGATGGGCTGGAATAACGAGCGTTCCCAATCGCCAACATTTCGCAGGTGGATCGTGGTTTGAACAAGCTGCCGGTTCAGGGCGAGCGCCATGGTCACGGCCTGGTTGGAAACCTCTTCTGCGCACATTCCTGCGCCGTTGGTGACGATGATGCCCATTTCAGTGGCAGTTTCGACATCGATGTGGTTGAACCCGTGCGAGTAGACCGCGAGCACCTGTGCATCCCCGGCGGCGCGGATGACCTGCTCGGTCCCCCAGCCACCCCGCATCATGATCGCGTCGGCGCCGCGCACAGCCTCGATCGCTTCACCCTCAGACTTCGGCGCTTCCTGTACGAACTCGATGTCGAGGTCGGCCATTTCAGCACGCTCGTGTATCAGCGGGTCGTCTGTATCTGGTCCGAGGACTACGACTCTGTGTTTTGCCATGCTTGTTACTCCACCGAATGAATTGACCAGGGCCAGGGATCGAACGAAAAGTGGCGGACCTTGAAAACTCCAGTCCGGCCACCAAAATCAGTCAGGAATCGGAAATCAGGGACCTACTTTCCCAACTCGGCAAGCATCACTTCCCAGCTGACAGCCCAGTTGCGCGGCTCGACCGTCGACCTGACGTCGGGGTTGATCAGCGACATCGGCCAGTAACCCATCGCGATCCGCATCGCCTCCTCACCGAGTTGGGAATTCGCCCGGTCCCAGGCGATTTCACTGTACGAGGCGTAGTGGTTTGTGACCGACACATTGTCCATCTTCAACAGCGGGTTGTCGGGGTCGATCGGCTCTTGCTCGAAAACGTCGAGCCCCGCACCGGCAATCTTCTTCTGTTCCAGTGCTTCGATCAGTGCTATTTCGTCGACAACCGGGCCGCGTGAACAGTTGATCAGGTATGCCGTCGGCTTCATCAGGTCGAAGAACTCGGCATTCACCATGTGGTGGGTCTTGTCGGTAAGGTAGACGTGCGGCGAAACGTAGTCGGACCGCCTGGCGATTTCCTGTGGTGTGGTGACCATTTCGACGCCGTATTCCTTGGCGTCCCAGGAAGACACGAACGGGTCGTAGGCGATCACATTCATGCCAAAGGCAAGCGCCTTGCGCGCCACCGTGCGGCCAATGTCGCCGAGTCCGATTATCCCGAACGTCTCACCGGCAATATGGCCCATCGGAGGCAGGTGATCCCGGGACCAGCCGCCGTTTTTTATCATCTTGTCGTGGTATACGAATTTCCGTGAGCAGACGAGGAAATGCATCATCGTCTGGTTACTGACTTCCTCGGTGCCGAACGATGCCGTGTTGGCCAGGACCACCCCGTTCTTGACCGCCGAGTCGAGGTCCATCGTGTCGTACCCGTGGCCGAACGAAACGAGTCCCTTGCAGCGCCCGTTGTTACCCATTTGCGCGAACATCTCGGGTGAAAACCCGTGGCCCTGGTTCATCGCAACGTCGGCGTCCTTGAGGGCCTCGATCAGCTCGCCGTCGCTTTCACCGTCGTACACGACGAACTCCGCTCCCAGGGAACGCGCAGCGCGGCTCTGTGCTTCGGTGGCCATCGAGTGAGTGCCGTCTCCCTGTGGGCCCAAGAACAGGACTCGGATGTTTTTTGCGTCTGGTGTTTGTGGACTCATTATTTTCCGCCGCTTCGATATGACTTCAGGTGGAGTGAGTATCTCTTCAGCTACTCGGGAACGACGATGCTTTCGGGCGCTCCGCCGTTCCACACCCTCGACATGTTTTCGAAGGCGAATCGTACTCTCCTCGGGAAACTTTCGTAACTCTTGCCCGCAACATGCGGCGCGACTACCACGTTGTCGAGTTTGAGAATCGGGTTGTCCGGGGCGACCGGCTCCTGTTCGAAAACGTCCAGGCCGGCACCCCATATCTCGCCGTCGACCAACGCCCGGTGCAGCGCGTCCTCCTGGATCACTCTCCCCCTGCACGTGTTGATCAACACCGCCGTACTTTTCATTAGCTTGAGTTCACGCTCGCCGATCAGCCCCCTCGTACTGGCGTTAAGCGGTGTATGCAGGGTCACAATGTCAGATCGCTCAAGAAGCTCGTCCAGACCGACCTTTTTCGCACCGAAACCTTCGGCCTTCTCGCTGCGTATTGCATCGGTGTAGAGCGTCGTTGTTTCGAAGCCGCGAAGCATTCCCGCCAGCGTGCTGCCGATCCGGCCCGCTCCTACAATGCCGACGGTGGTCCCGAACAGCTCGTGAGTATCTCGACCATCGAGTTCAGGGCGCATCCAGTCTCCGGCGCGGGTATCGGCGTCTGTAACAATCAAGTGCCGGATGGTCGATAGCATCAACGTGATAGCGAACTCGGCCACCGGAACAGCGTTCGCCCCTCCGTTGTTGGCAACCGGGATACCCATCTCGCCTGCGAGTTTCAGGTTTATCCCGTCGAATCCCGCCGAACAGAGTTGCACAAGCCTCGTTTTTTTGGCGGTCCGCAACACATCATCGGAAACGCCATGACCGAACACCAGGATGAAGTCAGCGATTTTGGCGGCTTCCATCACCTCCGATTCAGAGGAATCCCTGGTCATGATGTGGAGATTCCAGCCGTCCGGTTTCATCTCCTCTGCCATGTTCAGCAGGGGCAGCGCCTTACCGGAAAATACGAGTACCTCAGTCATGTTGCTGTGTCTCACATCGTTTTAGTAGATTTGCGTCGCAATAGCCCGGCGCATTGTAGTGCCTGATTTGCGCCGCGCAGATGCCGTGCTGCCGAGACGATGCCCAGCGGATCTGCCTTCGCAGCCAGGGACGAATGTCCGCCTGCCGATGAACGAGCCCTGGGTGTCCCGCACGCCCGGTGCCAAACGAAGCCAGCGCCCGTATGATTCTTGGCTTGACCCGCCTGAAGTTGACGTGATGCCATATCAGGAGATTCAATGAACACCGGTCAGCAGAACATCGAATCCAGCGCCATCGAAATACTTTCCGACCTCGGCCGGTTCACAGCCACCTCTTTCTGGGAGGACGGGCCTGCGGATTATCTGGCTGAACGGGCGGAATCGGCAGGGCTCGAAGTTACGATCGACCCCTGGGGAAACGTGCTTGCCACGAAAACCGGAAGCGATCCAGACGCGCCCGGAATTGCCTTTGTCGCCCACATGGACCACCCCGGCTACGAGGTAGTCGCCCGGACGGGTGAAAACATTACGCTGAAAACCCTGGGTCGCATGGGAATCGCAGCGGGTCGCGCCGGGACGACAATCAAAGTGATTACCGAATCTGGTGAACAAATCCCCGCAACTGTAAGCGGGGCAGAACCGGCCGCAGGCGAGTTAACGAAATCCAGGGAAGCGGGGAGCTGGCTCGGGACCGACACGGTATACGCGAAAATCGACCGGGAAGCGGCCCTCGGCGAGCTGCCCCGGCCCGCAGTTCCTGACCTGCCTGACTTCGTGATCGAAGGTGGCCTGATCCGCATGCGAGCCGCCGACGACCTCGCCGGTTGTGCCGCCATCCTCGCAGCGCTTGAACACGTGGCGAATGAGCCAACGCAGGGCAACGTCTATGGCATATTCACCAGGGCGGAAGAGGCCGGTCTTATCGGTGCCCGCCTTGCTGCCGAACACGGACTGGTCCCCAAAAACACGGTGATCGTCTCGGTTGAGACCAGCTCAGTACTGCCCGGCGCGGAAATCGGAAATGGCATCGTGATTCGGACGGGCGACAGGTCGACAACATTCGACCACGAAGCCGAGGCGTATCTTGTCGAGGCGGCGCAAAGAATCAAGGCGAAAACCCCCGACTTCAAGGTCCAACGCCAGTTAATGAACGCAGGCAGCTGCGAAGCTACAGCGTTCAAGGGTTTCGGCTACAGGGTGACCGGCACGGCTTTCCCACTTGGCGCATGGCACAACCGCGGCGAGTCCGGCGTCGAGCCAGAGTTCATTTCGAAGGACGATTTTATCGGCGGCGCTATCTTGTTGACGGAGACTGCGAAACTCTCGGGCACCAGTCCTGAAAGCGTACAAGCCTGGTTGTCGGAATCGCCTGATGAAGAAAGCGAACGCCTGCGCTCAGGCCGCGCCAAACGCTAATGAACCCGGCACGGGGCGTATTCTGTTCTGCGAGAAAAAATCCCAGACCGATCCAACGGAGTTTCTGAGAACCAACATGGAAGTAGATGGAAGTTACCTGTTAGCCCGCACGCTCAAAGAAGAAGGGGTAGAGCACCTCTTCTTCCTCATGGGCGGTCCCAACTACGAAATCATCAACAATTCCGAAGACTTCGGGATAAAAACCATCGACTTTCGGCACGAGCAGGCTGCCTCGATGGCCGCCCACGCCTACGCCAGGGTCACCGGAAAACCCGGTGTGACCACTGCCGCTTCCGGCCCCGGCACGCTGAACCTGCTGACCGGTCAGTACACCGCGTTTGTCGATTGCGCCCCGATGATTACCCTGGGCGGGGCGGGTCCGATCTCAGATTTCGGGCGTGACGGTTTCCAGGAAATCGACCAGGTTGCCATTTTCGAACCGGTCTCCAAGGCGGTCATGCGACCGACCGACCCGGCGCGCTATCCGGAGCAAATATCGGCTGCCTTTCGCATTGCGACGTCGGGTCGGCCCGGCCCGGTCTACATCGACTGCAACGAAGACGTCCTGTACGGCAAGGTCGAAGAAGCCGATGCCGTAGCTCCGACTCGCGCCGCCGGTCGTGCGAGGCCCGCCGGCGACCCCGACCTGGTCAAACAGGCTGTGCAACTTTTATCTGAAGCCAGCAGTCCTATAGTTTTCGCAGGTGGCGGGGTCTGGTGGTCGCAGGCTTACGACGAGTTGCGGCAATTTGTAGAGCGCACCGGGATTCCGTTCTACACCTCACCGATGTCCCGGGGTCTCATCCCCGACGACCATGCGTTGTCGTTCCCGGCTGCCCGTTCGGGCGCGTTCAGGCAGGCCGACGTGGTGCTGGTCGTGGGTACTCGTTTCAACTGGATGATGACCTTCGGACGCAGAATTTCCGAAAAATCGAAGATTATTCAGATCGACATTCACGGTGCGGAACTCGGTCACAACCGGTCAATCGAAATCGGCATCGAAGGCGACGCAAAGGCCGTCCTTCAGCAAATGATCGACGAAGCCGACCGCACAGGATTTGAGTCAAAAGCGAACTCGAAATGGATTGAAACACTCAGGCAGGCCGATCTCGACCGGCGAGAACGTGTGGCTCCGCTCGAAAACTCTGAACAGCAACCCATCCACCCCCTGCGGCTGTGCAAGGAGCTGCGGGAAGTGATGGACCGTGACGCCATCCTGACCGTCGATGGAAACGAGATCCTCCACTACGGCAGGCAGTCAATGCCGACCTACGTTCCCGGTCACCGCCTCAACTCGGGCCCCTCGGGCTGCATGGGCGTGGGGCTTCCGTACGCCATTGGCGCAAAGATCGCCAAACCCGATAAACAGGTGGTCGCACTGCACGGTGATGGCTCGCTTGGCATGAATGTCCAGGACTTCGATACCGCCGTTCGCCACAACCTCCCCATGGTCATCGTCGTGTCGAACAACGAAGGCTGGACTGCGCGTGTCGAGGGAATCCGCAAGCCCGGCCGCGAACTTGGCTTCACCCGGTTCGACAGAGTGGCGGAAGCGCTGGGTGGCCACGGCGAACTGGTCGAGGATCCGAACGACATCAAGCCCGCACTCGAGCGTGCGTTCGATGCAGGCGTCCCGGCCATTGTGAACGTTCGCACCGATCCAACAGCCCGCGCCCTATCGAGCTTCGTTGGCTCAAAAATGGAGTAACCCCAGTTTATCTCTGGCCGTGATCAGGCCAGCGTTCACGCATAAATCCCTCAATCACCAAATCAACGCTGTCATACACAACCAAGGAAGTAGCAAACAGTGCCGTTTTACCTGATGCTTTCCAGACTGACTGAGCGCGGGCGCGACCGGATAAAACACGACCCCGACCGCATCACGCAGGTCAACATCGAGATCGAGGACCAGGGTTGCCGGGTGGTTTCGCAGTACGCTCTGCTCGGGCGCTACGACTTCGCAACGCTGATTGAGGCACCCGACAACGCCCACATGAGCCGGCTCGCGATCGATCTTGGTGCACGCGGGACCATCGAGACCGAAACACTCCCGGCCGAACCAACGGACGTCTTTATAGAATTTATGAAGGGCGAGTAGTCTTTACAGCGAAGCGATCTCCGTCCGAGTCGGAATTACCACCACTGTCGGCTCGGTAAAGTGATGACAAACGTTCAGGAAGCGGGAGACCAATCCAAAGTGGATTGTCGTTCTTCATCATCCACGATGGCCAGAAGCTCGTGTCGAGTCGGCGTTCTGGCCGAGGCGACATCAGCACAAAGTGGGGAGTGGTACTGGGCCAACGGTTGCCAGCTTCTCCAAACACCTCCGTCAGCCGACTGACTTTCTTGCGCATCTGCCGATTGTCCCAAGAACCTTTAACCTTCGCCTCGACCATGACGATGTCAGTTCGTTCCTTATTCCTGAACACGACCAGTAGATCGGTGTCGAGTTGAGTGCCTGTGGCAATTCGTTCGGCGTTGTCCCAGTGGCCATCTGACGAAATTCCCCCGGTCGACATTTTTATCGCGGCGTACAGCCAGTCAAGGTGGTAGTCCATCGCCACCCAGCTGTTGGATGGAACGTCTAGGTCGAACGACCGGGATAGCCCCCGGGCATATTCGTCCCCCAACTGAAAGTTTGGATTGCCGAGGGCGGCACCAACAAGAAAGAACCTCTCTTTGCGGTTCAGCGACTCAAGAATCGCAATTAGACCTTCCAATTTGTGTCTCCAATCGCCGACCACAATAATCGCGTCGGCGCACTAACCTTGTTTGCATGTTCAGCCGATACTGTAGAGGTGGTCCCGGTTGTCTGAACAGTGCCACCCGGTTTATAAGTGGAATCACTGCCTCTGTTTGTCAGCCCGATACGGGCGAACTTGCCGAGCAGGTAGCCCTTTTCGTTCGTCAGCGCGCCGCTTCCGAAGATCACCGTTGCGTCGTACCCGTAGCTCACCCGTACGGCCTTGATCTCATCGGCGATCCTGTCCAGCGCCTCGTCCCAGGTTGCTGAGTGCAGTTCGCCCGTGGCGTTCTCACCAGCGGCTCAAGCAGCCGGTCAGGGTGACGCAGAAGGCTCGTCGCGGTCCATCCCTTGACGCGCGTTCGCCTCCGATGCTGAGACACTCCCTCCCAGCCATTCTGTATCTTCCACGGCGTCCCTGATGGCGTGATCAAACTCGTTGCTGAGAGCCACGGCCACGGTCTGCGCGATCGCGAGCCGCTCTTCGAACGATGCCTCGGTGGCGCGCTCTATGGTTTGGATGCTTAACCAGTACACGGCGACGAACATCGCTGCGAGGCCGATCGCCACGTACAACATGATTCGCTTCTGGAGCCCGAGCCGCGACAATCCGTTCACCCCCCGGCACAAACGCCCGCTTCGTCGTTTTCAAAGTGCTATTTCTCAACGTGTCGACACGCGCAACGAAAGGCGGAAACCTGTTTTTAGCAGGCTAGGCGAGACCCCGTGAGCGGTGCATGACAGACCATGCGCTGCGCGTGAGGGCTGCGTGTGCCGGTTACGCGGCTCCGGCCAGGTACGCTCGTATGTCCTCCCGGTGATCGTCACACCACTCGGTCACATCGGCATACCCTGCGGGCTCCATTACGCACCCGCCGGACTCACACTCTTCTTCCCCGGG
>JADFLG010000184.1 GCA_022564545.1 Chloroflexota bacterium
CCCACCGAACGCCCCGACAGGCATTCCACCGCCGATTACCTTGCCGAAGCAGGTGAGATCGGGGGTGATGCCGTAATATTCCTGCGCACCGCCGTAAGCGATGCGGAAGGCGATCACCTCGTCGAAGATCAGCACTATCCCCAGTTCATCGGTCACTCGCCGCAGCCCTTCGAGGAATTCGGGCTTGCCGGGCACCATTCCGCACTGGCCGTTCACCGGTTCGACGATTACCGCCGCCAGTTCGTCGGCGTGTTCGCGGATGATTTTTTCAGCGGCGGCGATGTTGTTGTACGGGGTGATGTAGATTTCGTCGACGGCGGTTTCAGAGATACCGGCGAACGCCGCCACTGCGTGTGGCGATTCGGCGTCGCCGGCCTTATCGAGCGGCGGCATGACGCTGATCTGGATGGCGTCGTGATTGCCGTGGTATGCGCCTTCGCATTTGACCAGCTTTTGCCTTCCGGTGAATGCCCTCGCGGCCCGGATGGCGTTGAGCGTGGCTTCAGTTCCCGTGTTTACGAACCTGACCCTGTCCAGTGACGGCACGCGTTCGCACATCAACTCGGCCCAGCGGACGACCGGTGGGCTCGGTGCTGAAAACGAGAGACCGTGCTCGATCTGTTCTCTGAGAGCAGACGTGATCTCGGGCGGTCTGTGTCCCAGGATCAGTGTCGTCATGTTATTGATGAAGTCGATTCGTTTATTGCCGTCCGCGTCAGTCAACACAGTGCCGGTGCCGTCGGTAATGTAGATCGGGAACGGGTCCCAGAAAATCGAGCCCCGAGTGTCGCCACCGGGCATGAATTCGGTTGCCCTGTCGTGCAGTTCTGCCGATCTCGGGTTGGCCGCGGTGTAGGCGGCGATTTCTCGTTCGAGCGGTGTTGTCATTTCGATTTTCTTGCTGTCTGTGATTTAGAAATTATCTCAAAACCACGTTTTCTTTGGGGTAGGGGGCGGTCAGGATCGGCGCAGGTGAAATCCGCTCTCCCCGGGGGAGAAGTGGCGATGGTGAAAATAGTTTCCTGCTTCTCTGGTTCAGGTCGCATCGGTCACCTGCCAACGGTCATGTCAGGGCGTTTAGCAAGGCCGGTAGTGCGCGGCCTGCAGTGGAGCGCAACGATACCTCGCAGAGCCGGGTCAGTTTCGTCGCCGTGGGATTGATTTCGACGATCTTTGCGCCAGCAGCTTCGGCGATCCACAGCAGCCCGCTGGCCGGCCTGATAGTGGCCGATGTGCCAATCGCCAGGACGCAGTCGGCGCGGTCGATTTCTGCCCTCGCGGCCGCCATTACATCGTCGGGGATCGGCTCGCCGAACATCACGGTGTCGAACTTGACCAGGCCGCCACACTCGTCACAGGGACCGGGAGCGAACAGCGGCACGATATCGCCCAGCGATTCGCGTCGCCCGCATTCCAGGCAGCGTAATTTACCCCTGTTGCCATGAATTTCGATCAGGTTTACGAGGCCCGCTTTCTCATCGAGCCCATCGATGTTCTGGGTAATAACCGATTTCAACTTACCGGCCCGCTCCATACCCGCCAGCGCAAAGTGACCGGCGTGGGGTTTTGCACTCGTTAGCGCGTCGCGGAGTTCCAGGATGTGGGAGTCGATCTTTTCGTTGGTCCTGCGGTTCCACCAGCCGACGGGGTCTTTCCGGAACTGAGAAAAGCCGTCCATTGGCGGTGTGCCGTACCTGGTCCACAGGCCATCAGCGCCCCTGAACGGCGGGATGCCGCTTTCGACCGACATTCCGGCGCCGGTCATGGCGACGGTGTACTCGGCGCTGCGCATGATAGCTGCAATGTCATCTATCGTGCTCCGCTGTTCGGGGCCCAGCGGTTCGGGGTTGAGGGTGGGCGACTTAACTGCTGGCACTGGCTATTGCATCCTGTGTGACTCGGCCGTTCATCACGGTGTAGATGTCAGCTTTTTCGAGAAATTCGGAGGGCACGACGCCCGGTTCGGTGGCGGTCAGGAGCACCTGTTCGTGTTTGCTGGCAGCCTCGAGGACGCGCCTTTGTCGCTCGGGATCCAGTTCCGAGAGTATATCGTCGAGCGCCAGGATTGGCGTACGGCCGGTCGATCGGTTAACGAAAACAGCTTCGGCAAGTTTCAGCGATAGTGCGATGGTCCGCGACTGGCCCCTCGAAGCGAACTGCCCGGCGGGATAGCCGTTCAGAAATATCTTGAGGTCGTCCCGGTGCGGTCCGACCACGGTCACGCCCTGTGCGATTTCTCTACGGCGCACGGTCGCGAGGGCTCTCGCGATCTCCTGTTCGATGGTTTCGGCGTTCATTGCGCCGATATCGGGCGTATCTTTCGATCTGGCACCCCCTGGGGCGCCAGACGAGGCCGTAATCCTGGGCTGATACTCGAGTTCAAGCCTGTCGCCGTCTGCAAGGTCGCTGTGCGCCGGCACGGCATGCTCGTTCAGGCCGTCGACCGCCCTCCGGCGAGAATCTGTGACTCTTGCCCCTTCGTAGGCCAGCCTTTCGTCCCAGAACGTCAGTTCGTTCTCTCCCGCGACACCGTCTCGGATCCGCCTCAGCAACTGGTTCCGCTGGCTGACCACCTGCCCGTAACGTTGAAGTGATTTCAGATAGGCCGGGTCCGATTGTGAAATCAAGATATCGAGGTACCTGCGGCGTCGTCCCGGTGGACCGTGGACTATTTCGAGGTCATCGGCCTCGAAAAAGACGACATTAAGATTGCCGACGAAGTCGATTGCCGAGCGCTTGATCCCGTTTACGCGGAGTCCTTTGCGGAATCCGGGCAATCCTCTGGGCGACGACCCCGTGGGCGCCGTTATATCGACGTCGATCTGGGCCTGGATGGTCGTGTCACCTTCGCGACCGACCCCGAGCACCTGCATATGCCCGCCGGTCTCAGCCAGGGACCAGTTGACCAGTTCGCTCTCGTTGGACGAGCGCGGCGTCTTCGCTATCGCCAGCATGTAGGCAGCTTCGAGCAGGTTGCTCTTGCCCTGACCGTTATTGCCCTGGAACAGGGTAAGGCCAGGACGTAACTCCAGATCGGTGTTCGTGTGGTTTCGAAAACCGGTGAGTGAAAGCCTCGACAGGTAAATCGGAGTGCCTTTACATTTTGCCGTTCAATTGGTTGCCGTCCAAGTTGCAATATCAACTCGGAGCAGGTCAGGTCTTGCCCGAATTCTAGCATCGCGCGGGGTGGCAATCGGAAGATTCCAGAGCCTGGGTCGCGGTTACTGTCATTGCGAGGAGTTCGACGACCCGTTCGACGAACTCAGGGCGGGCTGTGGCAATCGTAAGCAACATGGATCACGTTGTCGTTGCGGCCGACATCGTCCCCGCCGAATTGTGAGGTTGCATCAAGTCGTGGGACGATTTCCACGTACCATTCGGCTGCGCTC
>JADFLG010000007.1 GCA_022564545.1 Chloroflexota bacterium
CTCGTAACCAAACCCCCGAATGTACTTGCGGACGTCTGGAAGGACCCGCATGCGGTCCGGGCGGAGCGGCCAGAGCTCGCTCACCGTCCCGTTGTCGTCCCGCTCAATGCCAAGAAAGGCACTCCCCCATAACAGAAGGTTCGACTCGACAGCCCGGATCAGTTCCGCCCGGCTCCACGAGTTGTTCGGACGGTCGACCAGACGTTGCAACGGGTGATCGACATCGACCGGTATCCATGACACCACGCCCCGTGCGTCGCCCGATTCCTCGACCCGTTTTTCAACCAGGAGGGGCGGACGGCCTACCGCGTCGGCCCGTGTACGGACCGCAGCGTGCACCGCCGCTGAAGTGGCGTAATAGTCCCCGTATCTCGGGGCTGCCCACTCGCCGCCAATTCCATCTGTCAGATCGAACCGGTCGACCGTTATACGCGTAGACCGGTTCGCTTTTTCGCCAGTACGAAATCGTCCCAGCGCGAACCGTGCTGCCGCTTTCCCGGCAATTCCAGTTCCAATCGACACAACGTCCCGCAACCCGAATTTCATTTTCGTTCCTTTCAACTCAACTAAATAACGACCGATGCGGAGGAATCCCATTGGTCACGCAATTCCCCCCCTGCCACGGAGGGGGCTAGGTAGTTCCCATAGAGGTTGTTTACAGATTGCAGGTAAGCGAGTGACAGCGCGCGTCCCTGTGTCATTGCGAGGAGTTCTTAGCCTGCCCTGAGCGCAGCCGAATGGGACGTGGCAATCCTCGACAACGCGGTACGGACATCTTCGTCTTCGGCAAGGGCAGTGCTGGCCGGCTCGGTATGTCATCCTGACTTGGACACTGATTGCCACGCCTGGCCTGAGCTGGTCGAATGGGTCGTCGTACTCCTCGCAATGACATTCTCGCCACAGAGGGCGGCAATATCCTCTCTCCACCTCCACCCCCACCTCATTCCTACCTCACCCATCACAAGCGCCCGCACAATCTACGACCCCGCCCATAACCTGTAGCCCCGCTCCGGCCTTTTCGCGAATGCCAGCATTAATGCGTCGGCAAGATCGGGGCTGCGTTCACCCCGCGCTCTCAAATCGTCCTTGTCCTCGATCCTCATTTGCCCGCTGCTTGTGAACGAATAGCGAATCGAAGCCAGCTGGCTTATCAACTCAGGGTCGCCCGGAATCGACATCCGCCTGTCCTGGAAACGCTCGCGAAGACCGTCGAACAACTCGGCCCTCAAGTTCGAGAAATGCTCCGGGTTGCCCGCACGCCGCGCCACGTTCACCCCCTCGACATGCGGAACTTTCAGTTCCCGGAGACGGTCGATCACACCGGCGCCAATCCCGATTTCATCGATCCTGATAGCCCCCGGCGAATACTTTCTCGAAACCCGCACGACCTGACCCGCTGTGTTCATCGTGTCCTGTCGACTGAAGGTCTCAAGCGAAATAACCTGGTCGCCCCGACGTACGCATATCGCCGTCTTATCGCTCCCAAACCTTGCAACGTCCACCCCCACCTCGTAGTTCGCAGAGCTCGCTACTGCCGAGCCACCCTCGCCCTGGCGTGCCCCGCGGAGCTTCATATCGTCGCTTTGCTCACGCCAGTCATCTGGCAAGTGCGCCTCGCACGCTCGGTGACTAACGCCGACAGCCTGTTCGATCAGCTTCAGGGGAATCAGCGTGTCTTCCGACTCGGTCGGAAAATCACCCAGCACCCGCACCTGGTACAGGTAACTTTCTGTACCCCAGTTCTTCTCCGCATCGGCCACCCATTTCGGTGTTACCAGCGACGGAATCCCGACGTTGTCCTGTTGCAGGTTCGGTGTGTCGAAAGCCGAAATGTGGATCGTCTTCCAGAGGCCTCGCCGCCTGTGAAACGCCTCGTAAAAAGTGCCTCGCAGTGAGGTCGGGTTCCCCAGAAGCAAAACCTTCGCATCAGCCGATGTCAACGAACCCTCGATCGCTTCGAAGATTCCCTCGCGCACCCCCGATGCCTCGTCCACGACGAACAGAATGTGACCCTCGTGGAAACCCTGGAACCGCTCGGGCGTGTCAGTTGAAAGACCCAGCGCAAAGTGCTTGGCGCCCATGTCCAGCGATGTCCGCAACAAATTGCCGCCGATGAGAAATTGGTTTTCGTTGTACGCCCTGCGAATCTCACGCCACAGGACGTCTTTTACTTGGTGCGCGGTCGGGGCCGTTGTGATCACCACCGCGTCTGTATGACACATCAGCCACCACAACACGACATAAGCCGCAATATAGGTCTTGCCCGAACCGTTGCATGATCTTACGGCCACTCGGGAATGGTCGCGAATGGCCTCGATAATCTCGATCTGCTTAGACCACGGACTCGCACCTAACTGTTTGGAAACGAACCCGACCGGATCAACTGCCCAGGCTATCCGTACGACTGCCGGAGTCGACAGAACTGCCAAAAGTAATTCACACTCTCCCTCGGTTAATAACGGTGGCGACGGTGTTTTTCTGCCATTTTCTAACCGATCGCCGTGCACTGACCGCCCGGTCAATCACGCGGACTGAAAATATGGCCGCACGACCGGCACCGATAGCAGGTATTCGCCAGGGGGTCTGCCTTCTCCAGGCGCACCGGAACTTCGTTTGAGCACCTGGGGCAGGGAGAAATCACACCAGTCTCTTCGCCAGCAGGCGGGCTCCCCGAATCCTCCACCGAAATCACCCTGGTCTGCATCTTCATAGTCATCGCTTTCTACCAATACCAGAACATATGTTCTTATCAATAAAGCGCATATCGGTCTGCCCGTCAAGCAGCAAATGGCACTCACAGGGTGATTTCAAGGAAAAGGAGGCCGGGCCTGTACACACCGCCAGGGTGGTCACGGGCGGTCCGAGACGGCCCGCTACCGCGGTCATATGCGCTGCCGGTGTCCCGGCCATCGACACTTTTCGAGCGACGGCGGGTATCATCCCCAATCAGTAAAAACCGGAACAACTACGCCAGGGAAAACGCCAGAAAACAGGAAGGCCAAACCATGAAAGTTCTCGTGACCGGCTCATCGGGGCTCATCGGGTCCATGCTGATCAGATCGCTGGCCGAAAGGTTCGATTTCTCCGGGCTCGATGTACGCGTGTCCGACAACACGCCCGATGTGCCGACACTGGTTGCCGATGGCTCGGACCTCGACGCAATAATGCCGGCGTTCAAGGGAATCGACGCGGTTGTGCACATGGCGGCAAATGCGCCGGTCGAAACTCCCTGGCCCGATGTTTTGAAGAACAATATCTCCACCACCCACAACGTGTACGAAGCGGCCCGCCAGCAGGGCGTGCAAAGGGTGATTTTTGCAAGCTCCAACCACGCCGTCGGGAACTTCGAGATGGACGAACCGTACAGCCGCATCAGGGTTGGCGACTACGAGGGTCTTACTCCCGGCGAGTTCAAGCGGATCGACAACACGGTGCCCATCCGCCCTGATTCCGATTACGGCGTCAGCAAGGCATTTGGCGAAGCAACCGGGCGCTACTACCACGAACACTTCGGACTCGAAGTTGCCTGCCTGCGCATCGGTACCGCGAACGCACAGGACAGCCCGGTCGGATCGGTGCGCACCTTCGCAACCTGGCTCAGTCACCGCGACCTGGCTCAACTCGTAAATCAGTGTCTGACGCAACCGCTCGGGTTCGAAATCTTCTACGGAGTATCAGACAACACCTGGCGGTTCTGGGACAACGACTACGCCAAGAAAGTCATCGGCTACGCACCCCTCGACAACGCCGAGGATTACCGGTAACACGCCCCAAATAAAGAATGCAAATCACGACGAATTCCCGAGCGCCGATCATCGACGCCGCGGCGCACGCCTGGGTGGTCAACAATCCTAAATTTCCCCTTGATCCAGCCATCGCAACCTGCCCGGAAAACATGCCGACCATCGACGAGTCTGCCGAACATCTGCTCGCCCGCATGGCCAGTTATGGCATCGATCAGACCGTCATTAGCCACGTCTGCTACTACGGGCGCGACAACCGGTACACCGCGTACTGCGTGAACACCTATCCGGAACGATTCACCGGGGTCGGTCTGCTCGCGGGTTACCGGCTGCACCCGCCAGCCGACCGTGAGAACCCGGCGAGGCTTGAACGGCTAATGCGTGATGACGGCCTTTCGGGCCTGCGGCTGAGTCCGATCTACGACCCCGATGTAGAGTGGCTGAACGACCCCGTGTCATACCCTCTATGGCGCAAAGCGGAGGAACTCGGAGCTGCGTTCAACATATTCGCGGCCCCTCACCAGGTAGGCCAGATCGGTGACATGGCAGCCCGTTTTCCCGGCGTGAACGTCGTCGTCGATCACTTTGCCATGATCGACATCACCCGGCCGGATTCAGAAGGCTTCGAACAGCTGTTGGACCTGAATCGTCACTCCAACGTGTACATCAGGACATCGCTGCACAACCCCTCCCGCCAGAAACTGCCTCACAGGGACATGTGGCCTTACCTGGAGAGGGCGTACGATGCCTTTGGTCCGCGGAGACTGATCTATGCGACCGGCTACGAGTTGCTCGTAATCAAGGACCTGATTCCTTTTTTCACGCGCCAGGACAAAGAGTGGATCCTGGGCGGAAACGCTCTCGCGGTCTACCGCCCTCCCAAAATCGAAAAATAAATCCACGTTCGACGAAAGCCAGGGGACACAAACAAGAAATGGACTATCTTCCGCTGCCGGGCACGCCGGTCGAGGAAATCGACACCCCGGCGATCATCGTCGACCTCGACATCGCTGAAGCCAACATCGAGGCGATGAGCACCTTTGCCAGCCAAAACGGTGTGAGCCTGCGCCCGCACATGAAGACCGGCAAGAGTCCTTTCTGGGCGCTCAAGCAGATCGAAGCTGGTGCCATTGGTGTTTGCGCGGCCAAGGTGGGCGAGGCCGAGATGCTGGCTGAAGGCGGCGTCAATGAAATCTTGATCACCAATCAGATTGTCGGGCAAACCAAAATTCGGCGCCTGTTCGGGGTGGCGTCACGGGCCAACGTGACCGTCGCGGTCGATAGCCACGAGAACGTTGCCGAACTGTCGGAGGCCGCACAGGCCTTCGGTCGTGAACTGGGCGTCATCCTCGAGGTAGAAACCGGCATGAAACGGGCCGGGGTCGAGCCGGGCGAGGCCGCCACGACCCTGGCGAAAGCGGTCGACCGGGCACCCGGTTTGCGCTTTGACGGCGTCATGGGCTACGAGGGTGGCGCTGTGTACACCGAGAATTTCGACCTGCGCAAACGACAGGCCCTGGAGTCGGTCGACAATCTTTTGAGGGCGGCGGACGATATAGAAGCTTCAGGGCTGGAGGTCAAGATCATCAGTGCTGGCGGCACCGGCACATATGACATTACCGGCAAGGTCGACCGGATAACTGAACTGCAATGCGGCAGCTATCTGTTCATGGACGCCAAGTATCTCCAGGTGTTCGGAGATCACCCCCACCCGTTCCGGCCGGCGCTGACCGTGTCAGGGACAGTGACCAGCAGGCCAGCGCCGGGCCGGGCTATCGCCGACCCCGGCCAAAAGGCCATTTCTATCGATCAAGGTGTACCGGAAGTAATCTCTATCGAAGGTGCTATCGTCCAGGGCCTGTCCGAAGAGCACTGCGTAATGAAAACGGAAGGACCTGCCGACAACCTGAAAATCGGCGACAAAATCTCATTTCTTCCAACGCACTCCGATACCACCATTGCCCAGCACGCATATTACTTCTGTGTTCGCGACGGCGTCCTGGAAACGGTGGTCGAGATCGCCGGGCGAGGCCGATTCACTTAAAGACGGAAATCCCTATTTGCGACACAGAACACACCGCGGTTCACGAACATGACACAGTACCCGGTCATCTTCGATGGTCACGCTTATTGCTTCCCGGACGTGCGAGGGTCGATGGGCTGGGCGTCGCCGGAGGCTAAACGCGTCCACGTGCAGAAATCGATGGCGAACCACCACATACAACCGTGGCGTGCACGGGACCACGCACCCGGAAGCACCAGCACGCTCATGGACGACGCAAAGTGGCCTGGAGACGATGCGTTACGCGACGTGAACTTCCGGCCCACGACTCACGGGCGCTACGAGTGGACCGTCGACGGCGAAGATTACGTGAAGCAGTACTTCCCGCCGTCGATCGCAGACATGGCCTATCCGCCCGAGAACCTGATCGCCGAAATGGACTACGCTAACGTCACCGGCACCCTCCTGCACCGCAACCCCTATTTGGGCATCGGCAACGATTTCATCGCCGACTGTGTCGAAAAATTCCCGGGGCGCATATTCGGCCTGGCGCACGCTCCTGAATGGAGGGTGGAGGATGACCCGGAAGCGGCCGCCCGCACAGTGGAGGAAGCAGTGCGTGACAGGGGCCTCTCCGGTCTGCAGTTCCTGACGTCGCAACTGCACCTGTACGGGAAAAATCCGGATTGGGCCGGTGGTGGCTTCACACCGTTCTGGGATGGGGTCGCCCGGCTCGGAGTGCCGGTCTTCTTCTCATTTGGCATCAACGAGCCAAAGCGCGAGCCAGTGGTCGACCATTACTTTCTCGAACTGCAAAGACTGACGAAGTGGATGGAGCAGTACCCGGATACGCCGGTGGTGATGACACACGGTTTTATGTGGAGACTGTTTGCCGACCAGGGTAAATTCCAGCTGCCGGATGAGCTGTGGCGACCGTTCGAAAACCCCAACCTGTCATTGCAACTCCTGTTCGCAATCGGCCTTGGCGACACGTGGGACTTTCCGCTGCCCCAGGGGATTCCGCTGATCAAGGAGCTAGTACAGCATATCGGCGCCGACCGATTGATCTGGGGGACGGACATGCCGATCGTCATGCGCCACTGGACCTACCAGCAGAACATCGACTTCATCGTGAAGTACTGCGATTTCCTATCGAAAGAGGACCTCGCCCTCATCATGGGCGGCACGATAAAGCGACTGCTGGGGCTGGGCTGACCTCGTGCGCACCGCGACGATACGGTTACCGGGCAACGCGACCCGAGCAACCAGATGACCCACCGCTGAATCGAGAGTTGCCGCCGGACTAAGAAATACTGTGGTGATGCCTGTCGCCAGGCTGCCGATGGCCATATTCGTGTCGCAGCCACCTGATGCTCTCCGGGTTTGGCGTCACCCGGAACCGGCGCCATTTTGCTGGTCGCGTCGACCGGTCAGGAAGTAGGTGTTCAGCATCCCGATCCCTTTCACGTCGACCTTGCCCCGCTCTTCGAAGATGTGCGAACCGGCAAGTTTCTCAGTCGTCGACTCAAGCACCTGGATGCGGTTCGGAACACCGTGAGATTCCATTCGACTCGCAGTGTTCACCGTTTCACCCCAAATGTCATAAATGAACTTCTTCAGTCCGACAACGCCCGCGACAGCCGGACCGGTGTGCATGCCGATTCGAATCCGCAAGTCGGTACCTGTCTCCTCACGATATTTTGCGAGAAGTTCCAGCATTTCGAGACCCATGTCGGCCAGTCTTTCGGCGTCGCCCTGACCGTCTGTCCCGAGCCCGCCGGCGACCATGTAGGCATCGCCAATGGTCTTGATTTTTTCGAGTGCCAGCCGCTCCGCTACTCGATCAAACAGCGAGAAGACGTGGTTCAACATTTCGACCAGATCAGACGGGCTCATGTTTCGTGATATTTGAGTGAAGCCGACCACGTCTGCGAACAGGACGCTCATGTCTTCGAAGCGATCGGCGATCAGACCTTCGCCCTTCTTCAACCTATCGGCGATCGAAGCAGGAAGAATATTGAGCAGCAAAAGCTCGTTGGCCTTGTGTGCTTCTTCCAGCTCCAACGTAGCTGTTATCTCTGTCCCGTACAGGTTGATGAACCCGAACTCGAAAACGCCAACAACGAGCAGTGAGAACGTTCGACCCTCGGTTGAAACCTCAACTGACTCAGAGGAACCGCTATCCGAGATTGCCTTGATTTTGGCGAAGAATTCCTCTGGCAGACTTTCACCGACCCTGGCCCCGATTGCTTTCAAGGTGAGTTCACTCGCGGGGTTTGCATACTCGACCACCTGGTCATTCGAAATACGCAGGACGGGATTGGGGTTTTGGTCCGGGAACTTGTTCATGGCGATGCGAGCCGTAATGTCGTCGCCATAGATGTTCGTGATGTCGAACTCCCGGGTGTGCACAGGCGTCAACGAGTAGGTCCGGCCCTCACCGCTCACTTCGAGCGGATCAGATGATTTTCCCGACCTCAGCGCCTCGATCGTGCTCAGCATCTCGGGGCTGAACAGGTCGCCTACCTCCATGCCCATCGCTCTGACGACAGGCGCGCCCGCCGAGTTGGCGTACTCAAGCCGGCCTTCCGGCGACATGCGCATTACCGGGCTGGGGTTCAGGTCGGGAAACTTGTTCAGCACTTTCATCGCGGTAATGTCGGTACCGTAAATGTTGATGCAGTTGAACTCGAACACCGCGACCACCAACAATGAAAATACTCGATCATCGGCCTCGACTTCGATAGTTTCGGACGATCCGCTATCCGCGATCTTCGAGAACTGCTGCATCAAAACGGCCGGCAGTTTTTCGCCTATCTCGATTCCCATGGCCTTGCAGATGGGCTCACTGGCAGGGTTGGCATATTCGAGGTTGCCGTCGATTGAAACCCTCAGCACCGGATTCGGGTTCTGGTCCGGGAACTTGTTCATGGCGATTCGCGCCGTGATGTCCAGGCCATAGATGTTGGTTATCTCGAACTCAGGTGTGTAAACCGGTTTCAGCGAATACGTCCGGCCATCCCCGCTCACCAGCAGTGGCTCGTCGGTCCGATCGTGGCAGATATCTTCGATCGACCTGATGATGTCGGGACTGAACTTGCCACCCACCACCATTCCCATGGCATCGACCACCGCGTCGGCAGCGGCATTGGCGTAATCCAGAGTTCCGTCCCCGGTCATTTTCATCACGGGGTTCGGGTTCAAGTCCGGAAACTTGTTCAATACTTTCATCGCCGTAATGTCGGTGCCGTACACGTTTATGAAGTCGAGATCTCCGAAAAGAACCGGGAACAGCGAATACGTCTTAACGCCCGCCGGGACCTCGATCGAACCACTGAGTTCCTTTTCCACCTCGCTGGTCAGATTCTGAAACAGACTCGCTGGTAATCGGTCGCCTTCAGAAATGCCCAGGGCTGACGTGATTGGATCGCTTGCCGAGTTTGAGTAGAGAAGGTCCCCCGCCAACGAGACACGCATCACCGGGTTAGGGTTCATATTCGGAAACTTGTTAATGGCCTCGAGTTGATCTCGCAGCCGACCATGCGCAGCCGAATTCGCACGTCTTGCAGAACCGACAACCGTGGCGCTGGTGAGGAGAGAAACGGTGAAGGGCACCATGACGGTCAGCGGTATTTGCCAGGCCATCTGAGACGTAAATTCACCAGCCAGGATCGACGCACCCTGTGTGATTGCGACGAGCGTGATTCCAACTATGATTGCCGTTTTGATCGCCCGTCTGATCACCCGCCCCTCGCGTAGATCACCGAGCCAGATTCGCGTTTGCATCGTGAGTAACTTTGAACGATTATCCGTGTTCCGGATCAGAAGGTTACCGGAACTCACTTGTCGTTGTGCCCATCGAGACGTTCATACGCGGCGTTGGGGCGGGTGGATAGACCGCCGTGTCGTCAAAACCGACGCGTAGATTCAGCGGTTACGAAAAAGGCGCGACGGGATTATTCGAGGTGAGCGGCGGCAACTATTCCAGGGGAGGCACCATAGAAATGAGTGGCGCAATCAGGCCTCACTTTTTGTCGGCCGTCAGCGAACGTGGGGCGAATTCCTGACCTGAAATGAGAGAAAGATCGGCGGTTGTTTGCGGCCTGGACGAACACACCCGTTTCATTAAGAAACTGTCCCAAAACACGTTAATAGGCGAAGTGAAATTCCTTCTCCCCGGGGAGAAGGCCAGGTTGAGAGGAATGTTTTCGACCGCGGTTCAGATGCTTTCGAACCGTATTTTCTACAGAACAGCTCCCCCCACCCGCGCCCACAAGTGGGCACCCGTCTTCCCAGAGGAGAGGGAGTTTTGGGATAGTTACTGAGTGCGCCGCTACGATGCGGCTATCGGTTTCCACGACCTGAGTAACGAGATGTCCCGCGACTGTCGCGAAAGCCGCCCCGTCCTGTCCCGCGCGGGGCACCGTAATCGGCGCGACCTGGGGATCGTGAACCGGGTCTCCGGTCGTCACGGTCCGGGTAGCGCGGTCCCCGCCGATCATCCCGATAGTCGCCTCTTCCGAATGACGATGGTCCGCCCCGCTCACGCTCTGGCGGCCTTGCCATCTCTTCGAGTTTTTCAAGCCCTGGCTCGGTCGCCATCGTCCGCCCGACACCCGTGTGACGCGCCAGCCCCTGCGTCACCAGCGCAGCCATCTTGGCCCTTGCCGTTGCGGGGTCGATGTTCCGGAACCAGCGTGCAATCATCAGGTAGCTCAGCTCGCCGGGTGTAAGGCTCTCCTCGGTGCCGACCAACACGTACAGCACCCGGTTCGATGCGTTCGGCATTTCCCGAAACGCCGGGGCGGTGGGAATCATTCCCGTCAGGTCCCAGGCCGTCAGCACCCACTCTTTTTCTTCGTCGGAAAGACGCGCCCAGGCGCGCTTGCGCTTCGGCTCAAGATCGGTCGACTGGCCTTGCCGGTGCGGTACCGACGATAGATCGATGTGATGTTCGAGGACCGGCATCTTTGAATGATGAGCGCGACCGCGAGATACAACAAGCGTTTGGGCCGGGCACGCCAGAGCAATATCGTCACCTTGGACCTTTGGGGTGGGCCTCTGTGAACACGTGGCGCACTCGGTGCTACCATCTCGAACGTGACTACGCCTGACTCTCGATACGTCCTGGCCGCTGATATCGGCGGCAGCAACATGCGGGCCGCACTCGTCGATTCGCAAGGCCGAATTATCGGACGCGGTGCGATCGACACACTCCCCGAAAGTGGAATTGATAATGCCAGAATGCGACTCGCCCGCCTGCTGGAGTCGGCCCGGGCAACTGCGCCAGACGGCGCAGAAGTAGTTGGTGTAGGCGTGTCCACGGCTGGACCAATTCGGCCCGCAACCGGAACCTACAATCACCCCCCTAACCTGACCGGCTGGCACGGCAAGACGATGAAACCGTCACTGGCTGAATCGCTCGGCATCCCTGTGTGGATTGGACACGACGCCACTCTCGCAGCCCTCGCAGAAACTCGCTTTGGCGATCACATCGGCGCCGAAAACCTCATCTATGTCACGATCAGTACCGGAGTGGGTGGCGGAATCATTGCGAACGGCGAAATGGTGACCGGTGCGACTGGTGGTGCCGGTGAGGTCGGCCACATTACCGTCCGACCGGGTGCCTATTCTTGCAACGTCGGCTGCGATGGGTGCTTTGAGGGCAACGCCTCCGGGCCGGCCATTGCCCGTGCGGCCCGCGACAGGTTTCAGAACGACGGACCGCTCGCCGTGCTCGCCGGAGGCGACCCGATGAATATAACTTCACAGATGGTTTTCGATGCGGCAGATGAAGGCGACACCGTGGCGCAGGAAGTCGTCGATATCACTATTGAAAACATCGGTATTGGCCTTGGCGGACTGATGAACACGTTCGACCCCGAAGCACTCGTAATCGGTGGCGGAGTCGTACAGGGCCTGCAACGTCACTGGGAGAGGCTGAACGCATCGGTCGTCGAACACGCACTGCCCAGGTACGAAAATGGTGTTCCGCTGACTGCCACCCGGCTTGGCGATGATGTGAGCTTGCTGGGTGCTGCCCAGCTGGCTTTCCGCGAAGCCAGAAAGCTTTGACGAAAACACCAAAACCCACGGGGACGCCGTTAGCCCCAACAGAAACACTTAGAAACTATCCCAAAACACATTAATAGGTGAAGTGAAATTCCTTCTCCCCGGGGAGAAGGGAGTTTTGGGATAGTTACTAAAACCCGACAAAGCCATCACACGCGACAAAATATTTAAAATTAGTCGTGGTCCCACGGGTCTTGCGGGGGGAGGTCGACGTCGAAGGGGTCTCCCCGGTCGAGTCCCAGCTCCTCAGCTTCCTCGGTAACCCCCGTTCCAAAGTCGTCAACCAGTCCAGGATCAGGCTGAGCGTTGGCCCAGCCCTCGAGTTCCGCGGCCTCGTACCCCTCCGTGTCGACACCGGGCAAAGTATCACCGGCCCCGAACATCGAGCGGGCCATTTCGGGAGTAACGACCTCGTCCAGGTCCTCCTCCTCTTTCATTGCTTCGAGCGCCTGCTGCACGAGTTCTACGACCCGTGGTTCGGAGCTGACGAGCCGCAATTCGAGAAGAGATTTTGCGATGTCCCCGCCAATGCGCTCGACTGCCGATATTGCCGCCAGCTGCACCGTCAGGTCCTCATCGTCCAACGGCCCTTCGAGCGCATGCAAATGGCTTTCATCGCCCAGTTCGCCGATTGCCATCGTCGCCTCGTACCGCACCGCCACCATATCGTGCTCAAGGTCCTCGACAACCCTGTCTGCCCATTTCGGATCAGACGTACGGCCCATCGCGTAGATACTGCTCTGCCGGGCCGACAGATCGCCCGACGACCAGGCAGCTTCCAGGAAAGGAGTAAGGCGGTCGCCACCGAACGCCGAAACCGCCTCCAGCGCCTTGAGTTTCACGGCGTCAAGCTCGTTCTCGTTCTCAAGAACTCCGAACAGCTCCCCGGCTATCGATTTCTCGTCCCTCGGCGCGAGCTTGCCTGCCTGGGCCAGCGATGCCAGGTGTACGAGAGTTTCCGCCGCCGCCGCACGAACTTCAGGCGACGGATCGCTCGTCATCATCCGGCACAGCGGTCTGATCAGTGTCCGGTCGTCACTCTCCTCCAAACCGGCGAGCGAACTCAACCGCACAGGGGGGCTTGGGTGAAGCAAACCCTGCTTGTGGATCGACTCGAACTCAACATCAGGCTGCTCTTCACACAGCGTAACCATGCGCCTGACCAGTTCGAGCACGCGTTCCTTCGGCCACTCCAGCCATAGTCGTCCGAACTCCTCGGCCTCGGGATTGGCGAGGCCCGACAATTCAGGCAGCGACGCGTAGTTGAGCGGAGCGCCATCGTCCTCGGGGAGGGCGTTGAGAAACTCGTCCAGTCCCATTACTGCACCCTGTCTATCGTCGTTGGGCTGATACCGGGAGCCTATTCGTCTTTTGCCGCGACTTCAACGCCAAGGCACTGGATGGCCGGAGACCGCATCGACCCGAACACCCATTCCGATGAATCGGAAATCTGCTCCACCTGCGACAGCACCTTGTAAACATTGCCAGAGATCATCGTATCTTTCACCCGACCGACGATTTCGCCGTTCTCGATCCTGTAGCCGAGCGATACGTTGGCACGAAAATCGCCGCCTAACTCGTTGCCCTGACCAGCGCCGAGAAGAGCCTCGATAACAAGGCCGTCCTTTACCCCGGCGATCATGTCGTCGAAGCTCATGTCACCCGGAGCGATGTCGATCACCGATGTTCCGGGCGAAGGCGAACTCGCCAGTCCGCGTCCTGCCGCGCCTGTCGATGATTTTCCCAGTTGACCTGCCGTCTGGAGGTCCAGCAGAGGGCCACCCGCAATACCATTTTCTATGAGTCCGTGTTTCCGGCTCGCAACGCCTTCGTCGTCGAACGGACGGCTGCCACTTGCTCCCGGAATCAATGGATCGTCGAATATGGATATGCGCCCGTCGACGATCTTTTCTCCCCAGCGGTCGGCGAGCGGCGAAGACCCGTTCGCCACATTCTTGCCATTGAATCCTGAAACAAGGGGGCGAAGCAGTGTCGCCGAGACACCGCGCGGTGTGAATATCACGGGAAGGTCGCCAGTGTTCGACGTTGCCTGGGCCGTGTTGGTAGCCCACCTGAGCGACCGCCTGACTGTTTGCAACAGCCGGTCCAGGTCCGCATCGCCGAACAACTTGCTCGACCCGTACCCGGCCCAGACATTCAGCATGTCGGTACCGCGGATCAACTGCGCCCCGATGTGGCAGTAGTAGCTGGTCTGCTCGTACTCGGCGTCGACCCCGGCTGAATTCATGATCCGCCCGTGGCCGGTAGACCACCCCACACTGGCATCACAGAGCAGGTCGGGCCACTCGTCCAACAGTTGCTCGATCAGGCCCTGCCCGGTGTCGATCATCGATTGCTGCGAAACCTGTGGCACGGCCGGATCGAACGTTTCGACTTCTGGATATTCCGAAGGAGCGGGAAAATCGAACGAAGCCTCTGCGCCAAACTGTGCCAGCGACCCTGCCCGGTCCACCAACTCGGCTTCGCGGGCCGCATCGGTCGTCGAGGAGAACCCGATTCGACCGCCGTCGATAACCCGCAGCGCAACACCCGAAGTGTCCCGCCGCATTATTTCCTTGAGCCGGTTCGCCTCGAACGAAACCGGGTGACTCTCCGATTCGACGCGGTAGACCTCGGCCTGGTCGAACCTGGCCGTTGCGGCATTCAGCAACGCTTCGCTCAATCGATTTCCTCTCGAAATACCTGTTGCATGGCGTCTGGGGTGCCTGGCATTGGCCCGTTCAGGCTCCTGAAATCAGGCAGTTTTGAATACGGATATGCGGGCTTCCGTTCGAGACCGGCAGCGGCATTTGCCCTCCCTTTCCGCAACCACCGCCCTGGTTCATCCCCAGGTCGTTCCCGACACCATCGAGGTTCTTAAGCGTCTCGAACAGGTTCCCCGTCAGCATCACCGGTCGAACAGCTTCCTGTATCTCACCTTTGCGGATCATGTAAGCCTCACCCGACGAGAAAGTGAACATCTCGTGCTGTGTCATCCCCCCGTACCAGTTGCGCACATAAACACCGTCGTCCACACCCTCCAGCAGGTCATCAAGATTCGCCTCGCCCGCCTCGATGATCGTGTTGGTCATACGAACAATCGGCGGGAAGTTGTATCCGATCGCACGCGCATTTCCGGTCGGCGTCTCGCCCATCTTCGCAGCGGTCTCGCGTGAATGAAGCCTTCCAACGAGCACGCCCTCGCGGACCAGCGCAGTCCGAGTTGCGGGAGTTCCCTCGTCGTCGTACTTGAAACTTCCCCGCAGGCCCGGAATCGCTGCACCATCGGTGAAGTTCAGGTGCTTGCCGCCGAACTTACGGCCCATGTACATGATTTCTCGAAGTTTTTCGTTCTCGTAAACATTGTCGCCCTCCGACAGGTGCCCGAACGCCTCGTGGACAAAAACGCCTGCCAGCACCGGGTCGAGGATCACGGTCCGCTCGCCGCCGTCAATGGATTTGGCGCTCAGCAGGGCCACCGCGCGCTTCGCGGCGTCAATCACGTCGTCATCGAGATCGCGCACAACGTCATAGTCACCCTGCGAGCCGAGGCTGAACCCCGCCTGCTGAACGTCTCCGCCGTCCCGGGCCTGGGCGGAAATGCGTGAAATCACGTGAACCTGGTGCTGTTCGATGTAAGCACCATCGGAATTGCCGAAAAAAGTCTTGCGTGAAGTATCGCCGTAAACGATGTCGGCGCTGTTGATCCCATCGACCGACCAGACGAGATCGTTGTAGTGGTCCATCAACCGTTTCTTCTCGTCGAGAGATATTTTGGCCGGGTCGTTCACGATATGCGCCGGCACGACATCGACGTGCGGTTCTACTTCGCCAAGCTCAGTCTTCACCCCACCGACCGCCCTGGCCTGCGCTACTGCCTCGGCAACCTTCGTTTTGAGATCGTCGAGGCTGTTGAAGCTCGCAAACCCCCAGCCGCCCTTGCTGACGGCCCTCACGTTCCCACCGAGACCGCTGGTTTGCGCAATCGTGTCGAGAGACTTGCCACGATAGGTCAGTCGTGTGTTATCGGTCTCTTCGAGCCGAATTTCGCAGTAGTCGGCCTTCCCGCCGGAACCATTCAGCGCACTCTCGATACGGTCGCGGTATTTCACGAAACTTCCAGGCCTTCTTTTTCGGTCGTTTGCAAGATGCCGGGCACCAGATCGGGCCCGGATGGAGGGCCCACTGCGGGCGAACAGCGGGCAACCTGAGATCAGAACGACAATACTAGCAACCGAATTCATAGAGTCGCACCGCATGACAAGGGTGTCTGCGACGTTCGGTGTGTCTACGATATCGGGGCCATTTCGTGGTGACAGCCAAACCAGTTGGCGGTGATAATCGAAATACGTGCCTGCGGCGAGAACCTGAGCAAATGACGCTGTCCTACCGAGAAGCAATAACACAACTGCTTTCGCTCGCCGACTTCGAGAGGAAATCTCGCGCCGGTGAGCCGCCAGATTTTCACCTCAAAAGAATCGAACGTCTGCTCGATCACATCGGAAACCCGCATATCGGCCAAAAGTACGTTCACGTCGCTGGCACCAACGGCAAAGGCAGCACATCTGCAATGATCGCGGGGGCCCTCGCCGCCAGCGGACACAAGACGGGCCTTTTTACATCCCCATCCATTCACCGGATCACGGAGCGAATTCGTATAAACGGCCAGTCGGTCAGCGAGCGTGATTTCGCCCGGCTGGTGGAGAGACTCTGGCCCGCGGTCGAGCAAGTAACCGCCGATGGCGACATCGGGGTTGTATCGGTTTTTGAGCTTGAAACGGCAATGGCGTTCTACCATTTCGCCGAGGAAAAAACCGATGTCAGCGTGATCGAAGTGGGCCTCGGCGGCAGGCTCGACTCGACCAACATAGTCACGCCTCTCGTTTCGGTCATCACCCCGATCAGCCTCGATCACGTGGCGGTCCTGGGCGACACGATCGAAAAGATCGCAGCCGAAAAAGCCGGGATCGTCAAACCAGGTGTCCCGGTCGTTTCGTCACCGCAAGAACCGGTAGCCATGGCGGTGATCCGATCTGCCGCCGAGACTGCGGGGAGCGAGTTGATCAAAAGCCATGAAACCGTGACAATCCTCAATTCCACCGACCGTGGACTGGACGGCATCGAACTCGAATTGGGCATCGACGGCAGATCCCTCGATATGCACGTCCGCCTGCTCGGTGCGCACCAGGTCGACAATGCCCGTACCGCGGTGGCGGCGCTGCAGCAACTTGCCAATATCGGTGTCTCAGTCGAGTCCGATGCGATTGGCGCTGGAATTGCGGGGGTAGAATGGCCCGCCCGGAACCAGCTGGTGACCCGCCGTCCAACTCCCGTATTCGTCGATGGGGCCCACAACGCCGCATCTGCACTCGCACTCCGTAAGACGGTCGAACATCTATTCCCGGAGCGGCAAGGGATTATTTTAATCCTCGGCACGGTCCGCGGTCATGACCCGGCAGCCGTGGCGCGCGAACTGGCACCCCTCGGACCCCGGATTGTTGTAACCGAATCAAGGCACCCAAAAACACTCCCGGGATTCGAACTGGCAGATGTGCTGAGTGAATGTAAAATTACTGTCAACGTCAAAACCGCCAGCACGCGCAATGCTCTTGAAGAGGCCCGTGTGCTGGCAGTGGATGGCGATCTTATTCTTGCCACGGGTTCGCTGTTTGTAGCAGCGGAGATAATCGAGATTGAGCACGGCATCGAACCCGAGTTGTACCCCGACATCAAACTCCCAACCCGACCTTCGGTAACGTCACCATCCCGGCCAAATTAATTCGTAAACACACCAGTCCGATGACAAACGACAACGGAAACCGAGTAGTAATCACCGGCATGGGGGCAATCACGTGCCTCGGAAACTCGGTCGATGAGTTCTGGACCGGCCTGAAAAACGGTCGATCGGGCATCAGGGAAATTAGCCTGGTCAGCCCCGACGGCTTTCCGTGCAAGGTCTCCGGGGAGATCCGCAATTTCGACACTGCGGACTACATGGAACGTAAGGAATCCCGCAGGATGGCCCGCTTCTCTCAGTTCGCCGTGGCCGCTGCCCACCAGGCGGTGAAAGACTCGGGAATAGATTTCGAACGTGAAGATCTTGACCGCGTCGGCGTTTTGATCGGCAGCGGTTCCGGAGGACTGCCCGAAACCGACCAGCAAGCCGAAATACGTGTGACACGCGGTATCAGCCGCATGAGCCCTTACTACATACCGATGATGCTGGTAAACATGGCGGCTGCCAACATATCGCATACGTTCAACCTGACTGGCTACACCAATACGTGCGTCACCGCCTGCGCTGCCAGCACACAGGCCATCGGTGAAGCCTCCGAGGTCATCCGGCGCGGCAGCGCCGACGTGATCGTTGCGGGCGGGACCGAGGCGGGTATTTGCGAGATCGGCATGGGCGGGTTCAGCACGATGCGCGCGCTCACCACATGGGAAGGCGACCCTTCGAAGGCAAGTCGCCCGTTTGACTCAGGCCGCGACGGATTTGCACCTGCCGAGGGCAGCGGTATGCTCATCATGGAAAGTCTCAAGCACGCGACGGCCAGAGGTGCGCATATCTACGCTGAAATCGCCGGATGGGGTGTTTCCGCAGACGCCTATCACCTGGTCCAGCCGCACCCTGAAGGCGCCGGGGCCGCAAAAGCTATGCAGCGAGCACTCGAAAACGCCGGGGTCGGTCTCGATGACATCGACTACATCAACGCTCACGGCACCTCGACTCCCATCAACGACAAGTCCGAGACGATCGCGATAAAACGCGTTTTCGGTGAACGGGCTTACGATGTTCCGATCAGCTCGACCAAATCGATGGTCGGTCACTCCCTCGGGGCATCAGGCTCGCTGGAAGCTATCGCCTGCATTAGTAGCATCATCGATGGAATCCTCCACCCGACGATCAATCAGGATGAGCCGGACCCGGACTGCGACCTCGACTACATTCCGAATGTTGCAAGGGAAGCCGATCTCAAAATTGTCATGTCCAACAGTTTCGGATTCGGCGGTCAGAACGCCTGTCTTGTAATCAAGAAGTTCGCCGGCTAGGCGTAATTGCCACGGACATTGGCAGCAGGCGAAGAGGAACTGTACCTGGAATTTTCATTGCGAGGAGTTCTTAGCCACAGGGTGCCCCGCGGAGTTGCCTGCCGGGGGTCCAGGCAGATCGGTTACGCACGGCGACTAGACCCTGAACACGATCACTTCGGAGTTGTTCCTGGTCCGGACCTTTACCCGCTGGCCTTCCGCGAGACCGTTTGCGGCACGTCGCCGAACTCGAATCAGGACGCCTGAATCAAGCCGGATGCTGTACTCGGTAAATTCTCCCTGGAATTCCTTCGAATCCACAGTCGCGCTGGTCGAATCTGCGGTGTCCGCTGCTTCTATCTCCAGTTCGGACGCGCGCATTAGTGCGAGCACCTTCCTACTCTGGCTTTTGCTGTCGGTGGTCGTGTCAGACGAGTCGGCCGACCCGGACGATCGCGCGGCGAAGATACCGGCCTCCGTTTCGACCCGGCCACCCTGATAGGTTCCGGGAATTAGCTCACACGGACCGACCAGTCTGGCAACAGACGCCGATACCGGATTCAGATAGACCTCTTCCGGGGTGCCTGTCTGCTCGATATAACAGTCCCCCATCACCGCGATGCGGTCCGATGTCGCCAGCGCCTCTTCTCGATCATGCGTCACCAGCAGCGTGGTCGCACCCGTCTCGGTGACGATTCGCTTTATGTCCCGCCGCAGCTCCGCCCTGAGTTGCCGGTCGAGGTTGCTGAACGGTTCGTCCAACAGCAAGGCCACCGGATCAGGCGCAAGTGCCCGGGCGATCGCCACCCTCTGCTGCTGACCCCCCGACAATTCGTGAATGTAACGCGACTCGTAGCCGCTCAACCCGACCATCTCAAGCAGCGGGGCGATACGAGCTTTCTTTTCGTTTGACTGAAGGCCCTTCAGGCCGAACTCGACGTTACTGGCCACTGTCAAATGGGGGAACAGGGCGTAATCCTGAAATACCAGTCCGACCCTGCGCTGATCGGGCGGGACGTGGATGAAAGATGAACCGACCAGCTGACCGCCAACACGTACATAACCCTCGGACACCTGCTCGAACCCCGCTATTACCCGAAGTGCCGTGGTCTTTCCGGCCCCACTGCGACCCAAAATACTCACAAACTCGCCCGGACGCACCAGGAGGTCGAACCCCCTGATAGCTGGCTCGGCTGATCCCGGATAGCTGCAGACGACACCATCGAGATGGATTACGCCGGTCTCGAGTGAACTCAAACCTCCGGTTCCGAGCCCTTCGGGTGAAAGCACCGCGGGCGATGGGCCCAGAGGTAACGGATTCGAATCCCCGGCAGGTTTCCGGTGCCACGGCATCCTCATCGGTCAGCCCTGCTTAATCCGGGCGCGCGGGTTGGCGGGTCCGATACGTCCGGTCGGGCACCGTAACCACGCAGAGTCAGGTACGCCGTGGGAACCCCGGCCACCAGCACGAGCAACAGGGCAGCAGCAGCTGTTATTGCGAAGTAGGCCTCGGATGCTGCGGACCAGATCGAAGTCGACAACGTCCGGTAGCCTATTGGCGAAAGGATCAGGGTCGCGGGAAGCTCTTTCATAGTAAGTAAAAACACCATAGCCCCACCTGCAAACGCACCCGGCATAACAAGAGGAATTGTGACCGAGAAAATCACTCTCCACTGGGACCGCCCGAGACCCTGGGCTGCCTCCTCAATCCTGGGGTTGACTTGCAACAACGAACTTCGCAGCGCACCGATACTCGCTGGCAGGAACAGCACCCCGTAGGCGAACACCAGCAGCCATATCGACTGGTACAGCGGGCGCGCAACGTTGATTCCAAAAAACACCAGTGAAAGCGCAACGACCACGCCCGGCAATCCAAACCCGATGTAGGTCGATCGCTCGATGAACCGGCTTAGCCTGCTTCTGAACCTCACCGCCAGAATCACAACAGGCAGGGCCGCTGCGACCGTCGCCAGCGCCGCAAGCAACGAAACGAAAAGTGAATTTCTCGCCGGAATCAGAAGGGGCAAGAGCTGCTGATCGTTGATCAGGCCCCTGGCCAGCCAGTGGACGAGCACACCGACCGGAACTACCAGTCCGATCAACACCGGAAACGCAACAACCGCGACTCCGGCCCAGCGCCAACGTCCAAGGTCAATTCTCCTGGCAGCCCGCACCACGCCGACGGTGCTCCGGTGATATGCCCCGCTCCCGCGTGTAAAGCCTTCACCCAGAAGGAGCAACACGGCCACGACTACAAGCACCAGCGACAGAACCGCCGCCAGCGTCCGGTCTATCGACGACTCGTACTGAATCATGATGGTCGAGGTGAACGTCTGGTAGCGGAGCAGAGCGACGCCGCCGAAATCGCTCAGCGTGTATAACGCCACCAGCAGCGACCCCCCCGCAATGGCAGGACGCAGCATCGGCAATGTGACGGCCCTGAAGGTGTGAACCGGGCCGTAGCCCATGGCGCGGGCAGCCTCTTCAAGCGCCGGGTCCATTCTGCGCAGCGCACCACGAACCGTCAGCAAAACGTAGGGGTAGGTCATCAGGACCAGCACAAGAGTCGCACCGCCCAGGCCGTAGATATCGGGAAGCCTTTCAACTCCAAACATCGATAGCCACCCCTGTAGCACGCCACGTGGCGAGTACATCTCGATGACCGTCGTTGCCATCACGAAACTGGGCAACACGAGTGGCAGCACCGAAGCGACCGATAGCACGCGGCGAAGTGGGATGTTCGATTTAACCGTGAGCCAGGCCACCGGGACCGCGACCGCAACTGAGATCGCCGTCACAACCGCGATCAGTAAAAATGTCCGTCCGAAAACCGCAGCGGTGTTGGCCCGCCAGAGAATGTCGGTCCATTCCGATCCCGCACCCGCGGAACGAACGACCAGATAGACCACCGGGATCAATGCCGCAAGCGCGACGGCAGCCGCCGAGGCCACCAGGAACACCGGCGGCCGCTTTCCGTCGCCTGAAATCCAACCGGCCGACATGACGCCGGAGAAGGTCATGACGGCGCCACCAGTTTTCCAGGCGATATCCGACCGAGCCTCCCCGAGGTGTATGAGTCAAACCAGTGAACGGTCATCTGGAATGCAGACCAGGTCTGCTCCGTACCCCTACGGCAGGGCACCAACCTCCCTCATCAGATCCTGTGTTCCCTGGAGATCTGTGAGATCGCCCAGGTCGATACTGGGCTTCGTAATGTCGTCCAGTGCTGGCAGTAAATTGTTCGGCTTCGCCTGATCGTTCAACGGGAACTCGTACGTCTGCGATGCAAAAAATTGCTGACCCGAAGCACTCAGCAGAAACTTGATGAACTGAATGGCGAGTTCCCTGTTGTCTGACCTTTCCAAAAGCCCGACGCCTGCAACGAGTATCACAGAACCGGGGTCGGCGGCTCGGGTGTAGTAGTTGCGAGCGGCGAACGACTCGCCCTCTTCGGCTATGAACCGGTGCAGGTAGTAGTGGTTCACAAAGCCCACGTCGACCTCGCCCGCGGCAACTGCAGCCACGGTCGGTGTGTTCTTCGCATAGATTTTTGGCTTGTTGGCAACAATGCCCTCCAGCCAATCACGGGTGCGGTCCTCGCCCCACACCTGTCGCATCGCCGTGACCATTGCGAGCAGGGAACTGTTGGTCGGGGGCCATCCAATACGGCCCCGCCACTCGGGTTTTGCGAAATCCTCGATCGAATCGGGCAGGTCCGCTTCTGTCAGTGCGTCGGTGTTGTAAACAATCACACGTGCACGCCCGGACGTGCCCACCCACTTGTTCTCGGGGTCACGGGCCCAGTCAGGTACTGAACCCAGCACATCTGATGGGAGCTCCGAAAGCATCGAATCGACAGCGCCGAGACCACCCGGGTCCTGTGCGAAAAAAATGTCTGCCGGTGTGTTATTGCCTTCTTCCAGAAGGGTGGCCGCCAGCGGACCTGTCGATCCGTAGTTCACCTTCACCTTTGCACCCGTCAGCTCTTCAAAATCTTCGATCAGCGGCCCGATCAGCGACTCACTCCGCCCTGAGTAGATCACCAGCGGCTTCGACTCGTCCCCGCCTGCCGCACATGCCGCGCCGGCAACGGTCAACACACACAGGGCAGCAACACCAACCGATGCGCGCCAGAACCTGGCGGCGTGCTCCCACATTTGATTCTTCTCCCGGTCGGTGTCACAAGGAGCCGGCGGTCACGTCCTGCTGTTCGCCAGTGCGTCCTGAAGTGTTCGTATATAGAAATGCTTACCTTTAGAATACACAATTAATTTCGAGCCGCAATACAGGACTGTGAAAAAAATATGAGGAACTGTCTCAGAGGGGACCGTTCTCACGTTCACTCAGGACGTACGGCGTTCCTCGATACGAATATTATTATTCGTATCTAAAAACTACACGCGCGTATCCAGGCTCGACGAGGACATCAAGTGCGATCTAAATATTTTCTGCGGTATTCGCGAAATTGGTCGCACATGAATAAGGCGCACATGGCACCCGAGCACCTACAATTTATTTTGTTGGGCCACGCCGGTGGAACCAACTGGCGGCCAGACACGACACTTTTACCTTTTTAGCCTGGCACCCGCTCACAGAACTCCGCCGTATGGCACAGCCCAAGAAAAGTTCCCGACCGACGTCACGGCTCAGTGCCGTCGCTTTCGCCGTGTTGTTCGCTCTCCTGGGGGCCGCATGTGAAGGTTTCTACAGCGATTCCCTGCCAACGCCACAAATTGCATTGCCGACCCCGGCCAATCTTCAGGAGGGAGATCCTGAGGATTTAGTCGAAGCCGGGGCAAGGACTGCCATGGCAGCCGCGCTGGGCATTAGCGCGGACGCTCCAAGAAAAATACTGTTGCAGCACGCAACGTGGACCGATCGTGCGCCGGGCTGTTACCCGCCGCCGTCGGGTGTGTCGGGCCCTTATCTCGTGCCCGGGTATCGGCTGTTGATGCAGTATGAGGGCGTCTTCTACGAATACGACGCTGATCTTGGTGGCGAAACCGGTGCACTCTGCGACTTCACGACGCAATGGGTTTCTGTCGAACCGGCCCTCGACATTGTGACGGTAAATCTGGAAGGTTCAGCCAGACCAGATTTCTTCACTGTGTACATCCTCCGTTCGGAAGAGGACGTCGCTGCGTTCAACTCAACGAACTCCGAAATCGCAACAATTGCGGCCGGTGTGGTCGATTGGACTGTGGAATTGCTGGTCGGCGGATGGGTCAATACCGGTCCATACACCGAGGCCGTCAGGGCCTACCACTTGCCAGCCGGGCCTCAAGCCGGAATTGACGCAGCGCCAATATTCATCGAGGTAGCGGTTCCCGAAAATCTGGCTGATACTGCCAACGATATCCCTTCACAAACCTGGGCCCTGATCGACATCACCAAGCCTGATTCAACTTATCAATTCATAGGCATGAGGCAGTGATTAGCCCCCGGCCTCACATCACCATCCGGCGCAACCAGGCGAACCGCCAACATCTAAACTCGAGAACAGCAAAATAATGCCGGTAAATCCAGGCACAGAAAGAGTCCCAAGTGAATAGCCCGTTACGAATTGCCGTCTTCGCAGTCGGCGCCATCGCTGTAGTCGCCATAATCGTCGCGTTTGCTCTCTTTGGCTCCGACTCCGGCACCGACGAGGTACTGGTAACCAACCCAACGGCAACCACACAACCATTGGCAACAGCACGCCCCACTGTTACGCCCGTGCCGCCACCCACGCCTACGCCGGAACCCACCTCTACACCCGAACCGACACCGACACCACCGCCACCACCGACCGCGACGCCGACTCCACCGCCACCTCCTTCACACGCACAGGAAATGGCCCGGTTGATATTCGAACACGGTGTCGAAGGCGGAAATCTGTCGGTTATCTCGGTCGGCGCGGCCCAGTGGCCCGACGAATCGCTGGGGTGCCCCGAACCGGGCATCTTTTACGAGTCGGAAAACGCCCCTTACGCCGGGTTCATCTATGTGTTGAGTGACCGCTCGGATACCTGGGAATACCACACGAATGAAGACGACTCGGTGATCGTTCGGTGCGATGAAATCGAACCCTTCACCGGGCCGAAAGTAAACATTGCGCAGGCAGCGGGGTTGCGCGGTTCGACCGGTGTCACGTTGATGCGCCGGGATTTTTCGACTGGTCAGTTCGAGAAAATCGATCCCATGACTCAGGACGAGCTCATTCGCCTGATCGATATCTTCGACCGCGATATCCCGTTGTCAGACACAATCAACTGCGAAACGGTATTCCGTCTCGATTTCGAAACCCCGAGCGGCCTCCAGAGCATTGAATGGTTATGCGAGGAAGATAAGAACCTCGCCACGGGAACGCAGGGTTTTTGGATCGGTATGACCGGGACCGTACCGGTGCAGGTAGGCGACCTCGTTGGCCCTTACCTTACCGGTGGCCAGCCCCCGGAACCGCCGGGATTCCGACCGTAACAGTGACCGGCGATCTCACTGACAGGCGACTGCGAGCGGGCAAGCTCCCGCCAGACCTCCTCGCCAGTTTTCTCGGCGAACTGGGCACCCCGGAAAAGCGCATCTTGCTCGGGCCCGGTGTAGGCGAGGACGCTGCGTTCATATCGTTCGGCAGCACCACGCTCATCGCAAAGTCCGACCCCATAACGTTCGCCACCGACCGCATCGGCTGGTACGCAATACAGGTCAACGCCAACGACATCGCAGCCTCCGGCGGAACTCCGAAGTGGTTCCTGGCAACACTCCTGCTCCCGGAGAACGAACCCGCCTCGACCGCGAAAGAAATCTTTGGGCAGCTGCACCGGGCGGCACAGGAACTCGGCATCACGCTCATCGGCGGACATACCGAAGTTACGGTCGGACTGCCCCGTCCGATCATTGCGGGAACGATGCTCGGCGAGGCAGCGCCGTCGGAGACCGTGAGCACTTCAACCGCGGCACCGGGGGACGACGTGATCCTCACCACGGGGATCGCAATCGAAGGAACGGCCATCATTGCCAGGGAGAGCAAATCACAGCTAACGGGTGCCGGGCTATCGGAAACCGAGATCGAAGACGCAGCTGCGCTGCTGGACTCGCCCGGAATATCGATCGTCAGCGCTGCCCGTATAGCCGGCGCTACCGGCCATGTAACCGCGATGCACGATGCAACCGAAGGCGGGCTCGCCGGTGCACTCGAAGAACTGGCCCTGGCTTCCAACACTGGAATAACCGTTGACGCCGCCCGGGTAACGGTCCTTCCAGAGACCCAAAAAGTTTGCGATGCTCTCGACCTCGATCCGTGGGGCCTGATCGCTTCAGGGGCACTACTCATCACCAACAGGCCCGCCGGGACCCAGGACATCATCACAGCGCTGTCGGACAACGGGATTCCGGCCAGTGTGATCGGCGCCGTTACCGAGTATGAAACCGAGTCTGGCCCGAACCAGGACCCACACGATCGCCTGCAACGAATTGTGGATGGAATCGCCGGGCCGCTGCCCAGATTCGACCGAGATGAGATCGCACGCCTGTACGGTGCCGACAATTGACAACGAGCACCGCGTATGTTCCTTCAGCGCCTCAGTGTCTGCCCCTCGGAGCTTCCTGTGCGCCCAATTGGCGGATGCACGCCCGGCGCTAAACGTTCATGCAAGGCTTAGAATGAAGTGAGCGGCACGCTGTAGCGTGTTCAGCAGAGTCGCTAAAAAAATGGCAAATTAGCGGCACGCCGACTGTCCATGACCATTAGCCAAAAGAGCGGTTCGTCTAAAGCGCTTCTCAAAACGATTGGCGCGTACCTGTCTGCGGACCGGGCCGATGCTGTTGAAAACGCCCTGAACTTCGCGATCGACTCGCACCACGGTCAACTGCGAGATTCCGGCGAGCCATTTATCGAGCACCCCATAGCCACCGCGCTGTGGCTGGCCGAAATGCGGCTCGACACCACCACTATCCAGGCTGCGCTGCTCCACGACGTGATGGAAGACTGCGGGGTTACCTTCAAGGAACTTGAGACCGACTTCGGAACCGACGTTGCAAAACTCGTAGACGGCGTCACAAAACTTAAGCGCCTCGACATGATCTCGGAGAACAGCGCAATGCGCCGGCAGGCCTCGACGCCTGAGGCAACACGTGCCGCGTCGATCCGCAAGATGCTCGTTGCAATGGCCGAAGACGTGCGTGTCGTCCTTATAAAGTTGTCCGACCGCCTGCACAACATGCGGACACTCAAACACTTGCCAGTACCCAAGCAACAGCGGATTTCGAGAGAGACGCTGGACATCTATGCACCACTTGCTCACAGGCTCGGGATGAACGAAATCAAGTGGCAGCTCGAGGACGAGGCTTTCCGGTACCTTATGCCACGGCAGTACAAGTCGATTTCTCGCCTGGTGAACCGCAAACGTGCTGAACGCGAGATATACACCGAAGCCGCGATAAAGGCTATTCAGAGACCTCTCCAGAAGGCGGGACTCAAGTGCTCGGTAGAAGGGCGGGTCAAACACCTCTACAGCACCTACAACAAGTTGCAGCGATACGAGCGCATAGGTCGCAAGTTCGACGAGATCTACGATCTGATCGCAATCCGTGTAATTGCCGAATCCGTCGGCGACTGTTACTCAGCGCTCGGCGTGGTGCATTCAAAATGGCGACCGGTGTCCGGACAGTTCGACGACTATATCGCCAGCCCGAAAGAAAACATGTACCAGTCGCTGCACACTTCGGTACGTGGGCCCGGCAACTACCCGATCGAAGTGCAAATCCGCACCCAGGATATGCACGATATAGCTGAAGAGGGTGTGGCATCGCACTGGATGTACAAGGGCGACGACGACGGCTCCCCCCGTATCGACAACTTCGACCAGAAGATGTCGTGGCTCCGGCAACTGGTCGACTGGCAGCGCGAACTTTCAGGCGACGACGAATATCTCGCCACGGTCCGCACCGATATTCTCCAGGACCAGGTGTTCGTCTACACGCCGCAGGGCGACGTCAAAGACCTGCCGGCCGGGGCAACGCCAATCGACTTTGCGTACCGCATCCACACCGACCTCGGTCACAACACCGTGGGGGCGGTCGTAAACGGCAAACTCACTGCGCTCAATACTCAACTTCAAAACGGAGATGTCGTCGAGATTCGAAAGGCCAGGATCCCGCGCGGGCCCAGCCTCGACTGGCTCAACCCCGACCTTGGATACCTGGTGACCGGCAGTGCGCGAACCAAGGTTAAACAATGGTTCAGGAAGCAGGAACGTCAGAGCAATATCCGCCGTGGCAAAGACCTGCTCAGAAAGGAAATGCGTCGCCTCGGGCTGAACAAATCTGAAAAAGAAATCGTGGCAATCATGGACTACGAAAGCCTGGACGAACTCGCAGAAGCGCTTGGTGTCGGCCAGATTTCCATTGCCAGGGTCGCCGAAACTATCAGCCCCGAGCCCGATGAGGTCTTCACTCCAGAGTTCACACCCGGGCAACCGCCTGCCGATCAGACCAGGGGCCTTGTGGTGATGGGCGAGCCTGGCCTCATTACCCGAGTCGCAAAATGCTGCAGCCCGGTTTACGGAGACGAGATAACGGGGTACCTGACCCGCGGCCGAGGCGTAACGGTCCACCGGCGCAACTGCCCCATTCTGAGGGACGCCAAAGACCCCGAGCGCCATACCCCTGTTGCGTGGGGACACCATGAAACGACCTATGCATCGAGACTTCAGATCGAGGCATTCGACCGCGTGGGCCTGATTCGCGACATCACGAATGTGGTCTCGTCGGAAAACGTCAATATCCACTCGCTCACATCTGAAGAAGATGAAAAGACCAACGCATGTACGGTGTCCCTCACGGTGTACACTACAGGTGTAGAGCAGCTAAGCAGGCTCTTCTCCCGCGTGGAAACAATCCCGGGCGTAAGCAGCGTCTTCCGGGTAACCGAGGCGCAGGATCCCAAACAGAAAGAACTTCGCGAACCCCGCAAGCCGCGTAATTCATCTTCATAAACGTTTCGAATATTCAACCAGTCGCACACCCCGTGGGGTGCACCCCAATCGCGCACACCGTGGCGCTCACCAAGGAATATCAATGCCCGCCGCCAAAACTCTGCGCGCTCAGCAACGCAAAGCCGCCAGAAACCGATCGACCCGATCGTTCACTCGCAGCCGAGTAAAGACAGCGACCGCGGCCATTGCCGAAGGCACGAAGAACGACGACTCCGATGCCGCGCTAAAAAGCGCGGTTTCTGCCCTCGACAAGGCAGTCACCAAGGGCGTTCTGCACCGAAACACCGCCGCTCGCAAGAAGTCACGGCTCACCAGGCAGTACAACAAGATTTCTGGCTAACCTGGTACTGACCTTTGACCCAGGGTACAGATCAATCCCACGACCACGCAGCCGAAACCCATCGGCCAGGGCCGTCGCCACAGTCCGACGGCACCCAGTACAACTGGCGCATTCACCACCCTTTCGAAGGTGTTGAAGACCGCGTTGCCGTCGAGGTCGCACCCTGGAAAGGCCTGCTGCCCCGCTGGCGGTTCGTTGTGCCTGGCGATTTCAAAGGCGTCGCCCGATGGGGAATCGGGCCCGCGGGCACCGGCGAAATAGACGAAGACGTAAAAAGACCCGCGAAAGAGGGCCCAATTCAAATGGTCAACGGCCCCATCGTCGTATGGTTCGGCGGTCATGAGCCGCTATCGACAAAACAGTCGGCGTACCTCGTCTTCGAAGGCGAAGTACCGCACTATGTGGCTTTCGGTCAGGCCGAAAACGTCGGGGGGCCGCCTGGCAACCTCGAAGGCATTTCGTTCGGCGACGACCACCCGGTCCATCCTGGCGGTCCAACTCTTGATCCCGCCCATAATCACGAGCATGGCCCGCCTGAGGCGGCGCACGACCACGCCGGGCCAGACCACGCGGCGCACGACCACGCGGGGCACAACCACTAGAAGACGCCTGGGTGGAATCGTTATTCCAGCCGTGGTTACGCTGCTCGCGCTAACGGCATGTGACTCTGAGTCGGTGCCGCCAGTCACAGCTCCAGTTGCATCCCCAACTGTGGTTACAGTGCCGACTTTTACGGCAACACCGGTCGTGATATATGTGACTGTGATCGTGACCGCCACCCCAACCCCCGCAGTGCAGGCGCCAGGGCAAGTGAACGAGGCAAGCAGTACCGCAACGTCCTCTGCGTTCGGATCTGGCGGGTCTGGCGGGTCTGGCGACTCTGGTTCAAGCGCGACATCGACTGCTCAACAGCCGATCCCCGTGCTCATCCCAACTGTAGTGGTCACAACACCCACCGGTCCGACGGCAACGCCGACCTCGACTCCAGCCGCGGAGCCGGTGCCGACCGCGTCGCCTGTTCCGCCCCGGGCTCCGGCACCGACCACAACATCGGCGCCGGGACCCGCCCCAACGGCAATGTCGACGGCAATGCCAACTCACACGCCGGCGCCAACCTTAACACCGACCCCGACTGCCACGCCGACGCCGACCCCGCTCCCAACTACGTCTCCTGCTCCGCCCGTGTCTCCAACATCCGTGGCACCAACGACAACGGCAACAGCGCTGACAGGGTTCGACCCATTTGGCCCCGACAAAAATTGTGGAGACTTCGAAGACTGGGCATCAGCAAATGCTTTCTTCATCGCTGCGGGCGGACCCGCCGATGATCCTCACGGGCTGGATGGGAACAACGACGGCGTACCCTGCCAATCTCTTCCCGGAGCTCCCTGACCCGGGTGTGCCTCAACCTGTGCACGCCACCCGATGAATACTTCAGAATTTCCCAATTCCGGGTTCACACCGGTCTCCCCTGCTTCGTTTTCACGGGTGAATCCGAACTGATGATCGCAAACGGTGCCATTTTTCATTGACTTTTCAGAGCGAGCACTGATAATTTCCGAACATTAGTGCGGATATAATGCGACCACCAGATGTTCTGGAGGGCCGCTCAGGGCAAAGAGTAAGGGCAAGGCAGATGAAAACACTCTCAGAACGCCAGCAGTTGATCCTGTCGTTCATCGAGGAGTTCATTGAAGAACACGATTACCCGCCAACCGTTCGCGACATACAGCACGGCTGTGGTATCAGCTCCACGTCGGTCGTCTCGTACAACCTGGACCGTTTGAAAGACAGCGGCGCTCTAAGCCGTGACTCCGAAGTCTCGCGTGGTCTGAAACTGGCAGGCCAGAAGGGCGGTTCGTCTGGACCCGTCAGTATCGATACTGTAGCGGTGCCGTTACTCGGCACCATCGCCGCTGGATCGCCGTTTCCGATGCCAGAGAACGACACCTGGTCTGACCTGACCGGCCAGGAACTCATCGACCTGCCACAGGCAATTATTGGTACCGGCGACGGCCTGTACGCACTGAAGGTGCGCGGCGAGTCGATGATCGACGCCCTGATTTGCGATGGCGACCTGGTAATCATGGAACAGACCTCTACTGTGCGGAACGGGCAAATGGCCGCGGTCCGAATAAAGTCTGACAACTCGACGACTCTCAAGCACTACTACGCCGAAGGACCGCGGACCCGGCTCGAGCCGGCGAATCCGCTAATGGAAGCGATGACATTCAATTCCGACGACGTGGAAGTGCTCAGCAGGGTTGTCGGAGTATGGCGCTATCTCGGGTAATCGCCCGGAACAATAGCCGACTGGCCCACAAATATTCACAATTTGACGATAAATGATCGTTTCACACTGGCGTATAATGGCTGGTGGACCTCGGTCCTTTTCAACAGGCCCCATAGAACATAACGGGGTAACTCGGAGCTTTTTCTGTGTTCCAAAACATCGGTCCACTCCAAGTCATCATCGTCCTGGTAATCGTCCTGCTCCTTTTCGGAGTCGGCAAACTGCCGCAGGTCGGCAGAGGGATGGGTCAGGCGATCAACGAGTTCAAATCGGCAATCGGCAGTAAGACCGACACCCCCGACTCGGACGACACGACCGCCGACAATAGCGCCGACTCCAAGGCTTCCTAATCGGCGTGCGGCGTCGTTAAGTCAACGCCCCGGGCCCAGGCAAGGACAACACCGACGCTGCTATGCAGCGTCGGGCTCGGTTTGACCGCGCTCAACCAGCTTCACGAGCAGCATCCCGACCTCGAACAACAGCATTACCGGGACCGCCACGATGACCTGCGATACCGGGTCGGTGGGCGTAACGATGGCGCCGAACACGAACGCGATCAGGATCATCCAGCGACGCTTGGTCTTTAGCCAGCCCGAATTGATCAACCCGATCTTCGCCAGCAGGAACATCACGATTGGAATCTCGGCGATGATCCCCAGCCAGAAAATGATGCTGACCATCAAAGAGACGACGTTAGCGGCGGTAATCTGGGGGACCGCCAGGTTGCCCTGGAATCGCAGCATGAAGCCGAAAAGGCGCGGAATCAGGACCAGGTAGGCAAACGACGCTCCAGCCACGAACATTACAAGCCCGCCGGGCACCAGAAAATAGATGTATTTGCGTTCGCTCGGCTTCATTCCTGGCCTGAAGAACATCGACATTTCCCACATGAAATAAGGCAGCGATACTGCCAGTGCAGCCAGGATCGCCAGTTTAGCTGCGGCAACCCAGGCATCGGTAAGCCCGAGTTGAATAATCTCGCCCCCTTCAGCAACGATGAGGCGCTTCGTTTCACGAGTGAACAGCTCGAAGATACGCGAGAAATTCGCCAGCGCGATCCCGATGAGAATCGCGGCGAGAATCGCGACACGGATCAGCCGCTTTTTCAGCTCGTCGAGGTGTTCGAGCACTGACATGGCGTCGTCTCTCACGACTTCACCTCGTCCACGTCAGGTCCTTTTGCCGAAGAGCTCTCCGCTTCGCTCGCGGCCGAACCGGACAGCTTCAAATCCGGTATCCCGGCCCGCACATCGTCGTTGCCCTTTACCGGCGGGCGGTTCAATTGCCGACTCCTTGATACGGACCCGGAGTTGATGTCAGCAGCGTTCTTTACGTCCTCTGCGATCTGGTCAAGCGCCAAATCCTCCCGCAAGGCCGCAGCTTCTTTTGCCAGGCCCTCACTGTCGACCTGCTTTTTGATCTCTTCGAGGTCGATTGCCTCGGTGATCATCGACTGTAGTTCTGCCCGCTGCCGCCTCAGATTGGAGTACAACCGGCGACCCTCGCGAATGCCCTCAAGCAACCGCTTTGGCCCCAGCACAAACAGTGCAACGGCCCCGAGCAGTAGAAACTCAAGACCACCAATACCGAAAAAATTCATCTCAGGAACTTTGCCCCGACACAGTCTGGACGAGCATGCCCGTGGCAGATGATGTTGCCCGGTGGCAGCAGTCCCGTATTTTCAAGCAGCTCACTCGTCACGCACATTGGAAGCCCTACAACGTTTAAGTAGCATTCATCGTAACTCGCTACGGGAGCGAACGAACTGTCTTGAATTCCATACCCGCCCGCCTTGTCGAGCGGCGAGCCGGTTGCGACATAGTCAGCAATCTCGCCAGCTTCAAGTTCGCGCAGTAAAACCAACGTGCTGACGAAATCTGTATGAGATTCGCCATCGGGCCCAACGACAGCCACCCCGGAAATCACATCATGCGCCCGGCCGCTCATACGCCGCAGCATATCGACAGCATGAACCGGCGATTCAGGTTTGCCGAGTATGTGTCCGTCCAGAACGACTATCGTGTCTGCACCAAGTACAAACGCACCGGGCGTTAGTTCGGCAGCCGTTCTCGCTTTTTCAAGCGCCAGCCGCTGAACAGCATCATCAAGAGCGCCCGGTCCTGATAACAGCCTGTCTTCGTCGATATCGGTGGAAACAACTTTGAACTCGATGCCTGCCTCACCAAGAATCTCAGCCCGACGCGGCGATCTGCTGGCAAGTATCAACGCTCTGTTGTGGTCGGAGCCCATCAACCCGTCTGGCCCTGGAGCGTCAGTAAACTGATCGCCTCGACGTGGCGGGTTTGCGGAAACATGTCGATCGGGCGGACGACCTCCAACCTGTAAACACCCTCGCTGCAGAGCAGGTCGAGGTCCCGCGCCAGTGCAGCCGGTTCACACGAAACCATAAGCACTTTCTTCGGCTTCAGTTTCTTGACTGAAGCCAGCACGTCGGGATGACATCCGACCCTCGGTGGGTCGAGCAACAGCACGTCCACAACCCCATCACCAGCACCATGCCCGGTATGGGACCCAGCGCCGGGCCAATTCTCAGGCCGGTTGCCCCAGTTGCCCCAGCCGCCGAGCACTACCTCGGTCTTTCCGTGGATGAACTCGACGTTCTCAACGCACTCAGAATTGAGTTTCGCATCTTCGATGGCTGACGCCGACTCTTCGATTCCGATCACCCGTCGAACGTACGGTGCGAGGAGAACCGCGAACACGCCGACTCCGGAGTAAGCGTCGATCATCAATTCGCTGCCGTTGAGGTCGAGCAGTTCACGGACCTCGTCAACCGCTCGTGACAGTTGCCCGGTGTTCACCTGAAAAAACGACGAGGCTGCAACCCTGAAGCGAGCACCTCTTACTTCTTCCTCGTAATGTTGCCTGCCGGTAACAACACCAGGTCCAGAAATGTTCATGCGCGGCTGAACCAGAATCGAACCGGTGTTGGACCCGACCCTGATCGTCATTTGGGTTTGTCCCGCCATGCGGTCTTGCACGAGCTTCAGAGTGTCGTTGATCGGCCCGTCCATCAACAGGCACTCTTCGATCCGCAAAAACCGCCGGGTCACCGCGTTTACATAACCGACCTGCCCCGCATCATCTCGTTTGCCGATCGTGAAACGACCGTGATTGCGATACCCGAGCCGTTTAGCACTCTCGACTGTAGCGTCGACTTCCACATGTGAAAGGCTCTCGTACCTGTTTATCTCGAGTTGAACCCGATTTCGCTTCAGTTCGAGTTGATGGCCATACGAAACGTGCTGCCACTGACATCCACTGCAGGTCAGAAAATACCGGCACTCGGCCTCAACGCGCTCGGCCGCCGGTTGGAGCACCTGAACGACCTTTGCCGCAATCCGTTCGGGAAACCGCCTCTGCACCTCGGCTATTACCACCTCGCCCGGCAGGCCGCCGGCGACCACAATCGGGGCCCCTTCGATATCGGCTGTCGCAGCTCCGGTATCGTCGATCTCACCGAGCGTGATTTCGAACCGGTCACCGGGATTAAGATCGACATGTTCGGTCAGATCCGGACCCGTGTAGCGTTTCCGGTGCCTTCGTTTTGCCATGTAGTAAATCGAACCTCACCAGTAAATAACCCGGTAAATAACAGGGTGCCGAAGTCATCACTCCGCACACTGGAATAATTGCGCTGTCTGCTATTCTGAACCAGTTCAGGGCCAGTTGCGCCCGCCCCCCGGTTGTGTGCAGCAACGTATTGGTCCGTAAATCGTCTGTTTCGAATCGAAATAAATCTATTGGTATCAAAGTCAGAAAATCCAGGCTCCCTGACCATCGAACGAAGATTGCCCGATTGGTTTAAGGTCAGGGCACCGGGAGGCGAAAACTTCCTTGAGATTCGCAAGAAGATCAAGGGAGCGGGGCTGAACACGGTTTGTGAAGAAGCCGCCTGCCCGAACATCGGCGAATGCTGGGACCGGGGCACGGCAACTTTCATGATCCTCGGCAACACGTGCACTCGGGCCTGTTCGTACTGTAACGTCAAAACCGGTTGGCCAAGTACGGTCGACTTCGCAGAGCCGTTCAGAGTCGCCACGACCGTGAAACAGATGGGGCTGAACTACACCGTGATTACATCGGTTGATCGCGACGACCTGCCCGACTACGGTTCGGGCATTTTCGCACAAACGATTAACCAGGTGAAACGGGTCACGCCCAATTGCAAGATCGAAGTGCTTATCCCCGACTTTGAAGGCGATTACGAGTCGCTCGAACGGGTCGTGAAGGCCGGGCCCCATGTTCTCAACCACAATATCGAGACCACACGACGTGTGTTCAGGAAAGTTCGCCCGCGTGGCAACTACGATCTGTCGCTCGAATTGTTGAAGCGAGTGAAAGAGATCAACCCGTATATGCCGTCGAAGTCGGGGATGATGGTCGGACTCGGCGAGACGAAATCGGAACTCCTCGAAACGATGGCCGACCTGCGGGCGATCGACTGCGATCTTCTCACGATCGGCCAGTACCTGCGTCCGTCCAAGCGACACCACCCGATCATCCGGTATTACCATCCGGAGGAGTTCAAGGAACTCGAACAGGCTGGCCTCGAAATGGGTTTCAAGCACGTGGCGTCAGGACCTCTTGTGCGCAGCTCTTACCACGCCGACGAACAGCACGACGCGGCTATCGATAAAATCCTCGAAGCGGCACATTCATAATTTGATCTGACGCATTCTTGGCCTGGCTAACTCGAATCAGAGCCAGAGAGCAGCGAATAATGTCGACCCTGTACGTTGTCGCAACGCCCATCGGGAATCTTTCCGACCTGACCGTGCGTGCTACAGAAATTCTGTCGACCGTTCCGACCGTTGCAGCCGAGGACACCCGGGTCACCCGAAAACTTCTCAATCACATTGGGACGTCACCCCGGCTCGAAAGCCTGCACGAGCACACAACACCAGACCGCCTGAAAAGCATCGTTGCAAAACTCGAATCGGGCGACATAGCCCTGGTTACCGATGCCGGAACTCCCGGCATTAGCGACCCCGGTGCGGCACTCGTGCGAGAGGCGGTCGCAGCCGGACACGACATAGTCCCGCTGCCCGGACCCTCCGCAGTCAGCACTGCCCTGTCAGTAACGGGCTGGACGTTTGCAAGGTTCCTGTTCCTGGGATTCCTGCCCCGTAAGCAAAACGACAGGGTCTCGACACTAAAAAGCGTCGCTGCCGAGCCGGGCCCGATCATCCTCTACGAATCACCGCATCGCATAACGGTCGTCCTGGCCGACATTCACGCAGTGCTCCCTGATCGTCAGCTGGTAATTTGCAGGGAGTTGACGAAACTTTACGAAGAGATATTCAGGGGCACGGCCTCTGAAGCCGCGCTGCACTTCGGAGAACCCCGCGGCGAATTCGTGATCGTGATCCAGGGACTCGGCGAGCAACCAGCAGAAGCAATATCGGACGACTGTATCGTCGAATCACTCCGCGATCTCGGTTTACAGGGCCTCAAAGGTCGCAGCCTTGTCGACCGGGCTGTAGAACTCACAGGGGCACCGAAAAACAGGGTGTATCGCCTATCGCTGGACAGTGACTGACCATCGTTATGCCTGTGTTTTACTGGCATTCAGCCGCTATTTTCCTGCCACCTCGAACCACCAGAAATTGTTCTGATTCCAGTTGGGCCGTAGCTATAATGAATCCCGGTAAGCAACTGTGTATGTGACCGCCGCCGACGCTGAAAATTCCTTCGACTAACGGATGAAACGTCGCGTTTCCGGCGTCAGACCCCTGATCGACCACCGGCCAGTAATAGCCAGAGCCGGCCAGAGTTCGGAATTCCCACTTGCCTCGCAAAATTCTCGTCGCCGTCGCCTGGCCGTATGTGAACGGCGAGCCTCACCTCGGCCACATCGCAGGCATGAACGTACCTGCCGACATCTTCGCCCGGTTCCACCGGATCATCGGCAACGATGTGGTGATGGTCTCCGGCTCCGACATGCACGGTACCCCGACCGTACTGAAGGCCATTGACGAAGGCGTGACGCCTGAAGAAATCGCAGGTCGCTACCACGAGATCTGGAAAACATCTCTGGAGGAAATGAACTTCTCCTACGACCTCTACACCCACACTCACACAGACCGTCACCGTGAGATCGTCCAGGACCTCTTTACCACGATCAAAGAAAAGGGCTACCTCGTTGAAGCGACTCAGTCGATGCCGTTTTCGGAAACGGAACAACGCTTCCTCTCAGATCGGTTTGTCGTGGGGACCTGCCCGCACTGCGGATATGATTCTGCGCGGGGTGATCAGTGCGACAACTGTGGCCGAACACTCGACGCGGTCGATCTGATCGACATCCGAAGTCGCAGGGACGGGTCGACTCCCGTTTTCAAGGACACCACTCACCAGTTCTTTACGCTTGGCGCGTTCCAGGAGCAACTTCAGGAATGGGTGATGGGCAAAGACGACTGGCGCCTGAACGTCCGCAATCAAACCCTCGGCATGCTCCGGGAAGGGCTGCACGACCGGGCAATGACCCGCGACATCGAGTGGGGCGTGCCGGTTCCTCTCGAAGGGTACGAATCGAAGCGAATCTACGTCTGGTTCGAAGCCGTGACTGGCTATCTGTCCGCAACACGGGTGTGGGCCGAGCAGCAGGGCACGCCCGACGCCTGGAAAAAATGGTGGGTCGAACCAGACGGTGAAACCTACTACTTCCAGGGCAAGGACAATGTCCCATTCCACACGATCATCTGGCCGGCGCTCTTGCTCGCTTATGGCGGCCTCAACCTCCCGACAGATGTCGTCGCGAACGAATACCTAAATCTTGGAGGCGTCGACTTCTCCAAGAGTCGCGGACACGCTGTGTGGCTGCCGGATTTCCTCACTCGCTACGAGCCAGACCCACTGCGGTACTACCTTTCCTCGATCATGCCGGAAACCTCCGATTCCGAGTTCACCTGGGAGGGTTTCGTAGCCGCAAACAACAACGAACTGGTCGCGACTTTCGGAAACTTCGTACACCGCGTACTGACCATCACAACCCGCAACTTCGATAACGCCGTGCCAGAACCGGGTGACCTCGACGAAATCGATAATGGAGCCCTCGCCGCATGCGACAGGGCGCTCGATGAAGTGGCTGCGGCGATAGAAGCGCGCCGATTCCGCGATGGCCTGCGTGCCGCAATGAGACTCGCTCAGCACGGCAACAGGTACGTCGACTCGAAGCAACCCTGGAAGGTCGTTAAGGACGACAAGGGGGCTGCAGGCACGACTTTATGGATAGGACTGAACATCATCTCCACTTTGCGAACGTTGTTCTATCCATATCTGCCGACTTCTGCCGGTAAGATTCACAGTATGCTATTCACCGAAAGCGACACGCTTGCCGACGGTTGGACCCGCAGGGACATCGTTCCGGGGTCGCCAATCGAAGAGCCAAAGCCGCTGTTCCGCAAGCTCGACGACTCGGTGGTTGAAGAAGAAAACCGCCGGCTCACCGGCGAATAACAGGTCCGGGCTGTTCAAATCATGGTCGAAGCCATTACACAGGAAAGCATCTACGAACCGGTTGCCGACGGTCTTCAAGCCGTGGTCGACGAGATCGCCAGCATCGCGGAGAGAACGCCTGAAAATACACCCGAAAACGCCGAGGACCTCGACGCTCAATTAGGGCATGTTCTTGCCACTCCTGGCAAGCGCGTCCGGCCTGCCCTCACCCTGTTGGCCTCCCGCCTTTGGGGACATGGCATTGATGAACGGGCAATCAAGATGGCGACTGCAGTCGAACTGCTGCACATCGCGACACTCGTGCACGACGACACGGTAGACCATGCCGACACCCGGCGGGGTCGCCAGACAGCCAGCAATCTCTGGGGCCGAAACGTAGCGGTCCTTATTGGCGATTTCATATTCGCTACCTCGGCAATGTACGTCTGCGACACGAACAACATCAGGTTGGTCCGTCGCTTCGCCGAGACAATAACTGAACTGGCCCGTGGCGAACTGAACGAGATATATACAGCCTGGCGGCCGGGTGTGACGCTTGCAGATTACAACCAGCGGATTTACGACAAGACCGCTTCACTGTTCTGCACGGCCGCCGAAAGCGGAGCCGTCCTGGGCGAAGGCGATGACGAGTCGGTCGAAAACCTGCGCGGCTATGGCTATAGCATCGGCATGGCCTACCAGGTCTACGACGATCTGCTCGACTACCGCTCGACCAGTGAAGAACTTGGAAAGCCAGCTGGTCACGACCTCGGTGAGGGAATTCTCACGCTCCCGGCGATTATCGCAGCCAGGAACGGCGCCGCAGACGAAATCTACGGGTTCCTCGACGCACCCGAAGAAGCCAGGGGAGATCTGCTCCCGCTTGCGGTCGATGCAATCAAGCAAACTGGCGCGATGGAAAAGACTCTCCAGGTGGCCAACGACTACATAGAAACCGCTGTGCGCTCGCTCGACCGCATCCCGCCGTCCGATTCGCTCGACTCGCTGCTGGCACTCGCTGAGTACGTTCAGACCCGCAACTACTAGCCAAAATATGCCAGCAAGGGCCGCCAAACGACTTCCCAGGCGTCGCAAGACGCCATCGCCAACAGTAGAGATTACGCTTGTACAGGAGCGTCTGAACAGCATCTACGGCCCGATCGAGTGGCGACCCCGTATGGCCGCTCTCGAAGAGCTGATATTCACTGTCCTCACTCAGCACACGTCCGATCTCAACGCCGGACGGGCCTACGAATCTCTCCGCAAGCGCCTGCCGACCTGGGGTGAAGTAATTGAGGCCGACACAGTTACGGTCGCCGACGCGATTCGGCATGGCGGGCTTGCAAATCAGAAGTCGGCGCGAATCCAGAAGATCCTCGCTGAAATCCTGAAGCGACTCGGTCATTTCGAAATCGAATTTCTTGCCACCCTGCCTATGGAGGAGACGCGTGCGTGGTTTACATCGCTGCCGGGTGTCGGACCCAAAACCGCGGCGGTCGTGATGGCGTTTTCGCTGAATATGCCGGCGTTTCCCGTCGATACGCACGTTCACCGCGTGTCGAGGCGATTGGGGCTCATTGGCCGGAAAATTACCGCCGACCAGGCGCACCCGATCATGGAAGCAATGATCCCGGAAAACGACCGGTACGTCCTGCACGTGCTGCTCATCACACACGGCCGCCAGATCTGCAAAGCCCGGATTCCACAGTGCGATGAATGTCCGCTGGCCATCGAATGCCCTGCCAGCACAGCCGATTCGATCGACACCGGCTCCACCACTTAGGGACTATCCCAAAACACATTAATAGGCAAAGTGAAATTCCTTCTCCCCAGGGAGAGGGGGTTTTGGGATGGTTACTTAACGACGACTTCTCGAATTATCTCGAACGAAATTAATTCTGGCGGCCCGCACAAATGGCCGTTTTCGCCGACGCTAAGGTATGCTGATATTTGGTGCCTGAACCAATGGGGCTGAGAAGCGGTCCGGTTTTCAGAATCAGGCGCATGGCCCCATCGTCCAGTGGCCTAGGACATCGCCCTTTCAAGGCGGGAACGGGAGTTCGAGTCTCCCTGGGGCTACCATCTCGCCAGTAAAAGACCCCGATTAACTCGGGGTCTTTTTGAGTTTTTATGGATTCGGTAAACCTGTCCGGTTCGCCTAATGCACAGTAATTTGATCAGGAGCATCGACCTGGCCTGCTGCCAGGGTCCCGCCAGAACTACCGGCAGTGGTAAATACCACAGACGCGATTGCACCAGGACCTCCCGCTGTGTGAACGATGGGGGGTATGAGATCTGTGTGTTCGGTGAGTGCACACTCGCGCATGTACGTCGAAAGTTTGCGGCCAGCATCGCTCGCCAGGATCGAGATTCGATCGTAGTCCTTCCGGCTCAGTGACACGGAAACGATGACTCGCTTCACTTTGTCCACGGGCTCGCGGAGTTCGGCGTTCTCGAAATCCCACTGGCCCATCTGAGTGTCTTCTGTCATTTTTTACCTTTGGCTTTCACTAGTGCCGTTGCCTCGCCCTTCCCGCACAACCAGGCGGTAACAGGGCGCCACACGTCGTCTTCGTTTGTGGGTTCGATAGGGATTGAAATACAGTGTCCACTGTTATCCGTCCCGATCACAAGGTGGCTGGAACGATGTTTTTTCTTGTTCCGTACAACCAGATAAGGACCATCAAGCACTTGAATTATTTGATCCACGGAGTGTGTGTGTGACCAGAATTTCTCCTCGTTGTCATCGTCGATTAGGAACGTAGATATAACGGCCATTGACTTGTCTGTACGACAGAGCTTACTATGTATTACATTATCATACAAGAGTCAAAGGGCAGTGTGGTGGACGAACAAAACATAGATATTGAATTCCTGATTCTGGCCGATCTCGCTCAAGTAATTGGCGGAAAACTTCACATGATGGGTGGAGGTTGGGACCGAATTAACGTCCAGAATTTTCCACATATCCAGTCATTCTCAATTGCCACAGCGATATCCGTTCCGTGGGCGCACACAAACGAGAAGCACAACATCATGATCACGATGGTGGACGAGGACGGCCAGCAAGAACTGTTTAAGATCGAAGGGGAATTTGAGGTCGGGAGAGCGCCAGGAATCAAGCCAGGGTCGTCTCAGCGGTTAATGATGGCCTTCACCGTAAACAGCTTGAAATTTTCCGAGCCCAAGGTGTATTCGATCATCTCTTTCATTGACGGACAAGAAATTAGGCGCCTTGAGTTCAACGTCATCCCAACTCCAGTGCTTCAAGCCAAAATGTCGAATCAGCAACAGTCTGCGTAATTCGATGGTAGATAAAACCGGCCCTTACTTGCATTCAGCGACACACAACTGAACGGGCTTTTTCGTTCCAGATTTTGGTCAATTGGCGCTGCCCATGCTGTCGCTGAAACTGTCTGTCTGATGGAAACGCTTGCCACCAGCAGGAAGTCGCGTCAGAGCCAACAGGCAATCCATTCCCCCACCCGAAACTAACCCTCGATGGCGGCTGCATCGGCGGCGGCCTGCCACAGCTCTGCGGCGTGCACAAGTTTCGCCTCTGCTGTTGCGGCCCGGATCTGGTCGGCGACCAATGTGTCGAGGGAATTCTGGAAATATTCCTCGAACAGGATCAACCCGTCCTGCATTGCCATCAGCGCCTCAAGACCCAGCAGATACGAACTCAAGTGCTCGTCCGGCACATCAATCTCTTTCCACCGATTGATCACTGCCTGCGAATCAGTAATCAAATCGTGCACTGAACCCAGGCTGAGCGTAAACAAAGTGACATGCTCGCCCTGTGAGAACACAATCGTGTCGTTGAACGTGTCGACCGTCTCGTTCCAGCGCACCGTGATGTCGTTTTGCATCGACACCACCTCGATGGCCTGCTTTTCGTACTCAGACACACTATTGTTGCTCGCGTAAGTGACCGCAACAATTATCGCGACTGCCAGCAGCGCGACAGTCGGGCTGAACACCGCCAGTAAAAAAGCACGACCGAGCCGGTCGCTGGATCCAGGCATTTTCTTTTCTGATATTACGTCCGTCATTCGGGTCATACACCAGGGTTACTCAACAAGCACAACAGAAAGGGTCGACCGCGAATTCCCTTCGGAATCAGTCGCCATAGCCAGGACCGTGTGCATGGTACCCGAGGGGACGGTTGCACTGTCCCACATCGCCTCGTAGTAGCCAGACGACAGTCCGTAAATTGCGGTGATCGTCGTAGTCCCATCGATCAGTATTTCGACCGACAGGCTTCCGATAGGGTCGAAATCGTCGACGGCGTCCACCCCAATAAACACAGGACCGCTAACGGTCGAGTCGTACGCCGGAGTCACAATTCGAATCAACGGATATGCAATATCAGGACCGTTGTACGCAGCCGTGTTCCCTGCCACGATGGTCGTCATCACGTTGTTGGTCAGCTTGCCGTAGAAGTCGGCAATCCCCGGATCCTGAATTTCTGTCCCAGCGGAAGTAAAAATGTCCCGGATAGCATCATCCATGATTTGCTTGATATCGGGAATCCAGGACGTGAGCGGGTTCTGCGACCCTGCATCACCTTCAGCTGCCCGGCCAATCCCGCTCATGCTGATAAACGTGATTCCGATGACGATTCCGGCTACCAGACCAATAAGTGTTCGGCGCACCTCTATACCTCTGTCGAGCCCGGAGCAACTCCGAACTCTGAAGTTTCGGAATCGTCTTCGATCTGGAAGGTCTGGACCCGGCCGTTCCATCGAAACATCCGGCCGCGGTTCTCCTGCGCGACGCTCTCACGCTCGTTCGTAGAGCCTTCAAGGATTCGGTCGAGGATCACATCAACAGAGTTCTCGACCACCCCCAGCAGAGAACGGTCGATCCGTTCATCAATGTACGGAATGCCCCATGACGCACTCTGGATAGCCCTGGCAAGGAGTTCGGGAGTACGCGCGGTGGCGGTGAGAAGGTATGACCACTCAAGGCCAAGACCAGTTGGAATCATTGCCAGCCGCTCGGGGTCTGAGTAAGGCGATACGATCACGATTCCGACAGTTGGGTTGATCTTGCGCAGTGCGAACGCAGTGTCGATACCACCAAGGTCGTAATCAAGGTCAATGTCGATAACGATAACGTCCGGACGCAGCAGAACCGACCGCTCTACAGCGGTGTCCCGGTCCTGCGCACCACCGATGGTCGCAGTGCGGG
>JADFLG010000008.1 GCA_022564545.1 Chloroflexota bacterium
CCACGATAACTACCGTGTCCTCGTTCAGCCCCGCAGCGCCGTCGGTTCCATCGTCCTGGACGACCACCACTACTCGTTCCGGAATCGACAAGAATAATGGTCCCGGTAATCGTGTCGTCCGTCGGCACTGGCGTGGGAGCGGGGACATCATCGGGCACCACGCGAATAACGTTGGCGATCGGCCAGTCAACTGGTGAAATTGGTATTGCATCGACTTCGACGGTCTGTCCCGCCACGATGTCCGCGATCGTTCCCGCAGCCCCGCCGGACAACTCGACCACAGTCGAATCTGTAACGCCAAAGCTCCATCGGGTACCGTCAGTGAGGCTCTCTACATGGAGTTCCGATGCGAAGACGCTGAGTACCGTCCCCGTCATTTGCACGGTGATCGAATCGCTTGCAACTTCCTTCATAGTCGCTTCATAGCTCGCCTGGAATTCCGTGTACGCGGCCCGGATCCTGGCCTGCGTATCTACGTTGATCTCACTCAGCGTCTCGTGGAGGCGGGTCATGTGCACGGTCGCCATCTCAGACATACGAATTTTCAGCAATTCCCTCTGTGCGAGAGATATTTCATAATCGATGGACTCGCTAAGTCTTTTGACAGTCTCTTGAGCGGTCTGAAGAGCCGTCGACGTTAACTCGCCGGTGGTCGCATCGCGTTCGACGACAGTGGCAATCAGGCTTCCAACTTCGGTCTGGTCGCTCCCATCGCCGGCAAGCTCGATCACAACGAGTTCGCCCGTAAATGTTCTAACGGTAATCGTGCTGCGATTTCGTTCAATAATTACACCGACGACGTGCTCAAAAATCCTGATCTGCGTGCGGTTCACGAACGTCAGGGTTACAGCAACTGGCCCCTTTTTCTTTTCTACGTAGTAACCCGCGACTGTCATGCCCAGATCGACTAAAGAAAACTTTAATTCACCGGTCCTGCCGCGAATTATCGTGGCTTTGTCGATCTTCAGAGATATCACCCCGCTGCGCGTGGCAATGTCGATACGATCGCGCTTGGGCAAGGCGGCCACGGTGCCGAATATTGCCGTCTTGTCTTCGGCGGCTGACGCTGTTGGAGTCGGCGGCGCGACTACCACTGTGACGATCAGCACGGCCGCGGAAATGAATGCCGCAGCGATTCGGAGCACCATCGGTACGCTCGTTCGGCGGCCTCGAATCATTGCGTTCTCACCAGGGTGAACGAGGCGCGCGTTGTGCGCCCCAGGAAATCACTGGCGAGGACCTCGATGAAGTTCGCACCATCTTCGAGTGGAATATCGACGACAAAGGCGCCGTATTCCGACACCTCGACGTGTTTCCCGTTCACTGTCACAAACGCGTCCGGCGCTGTATCGCCCCAGAATGCCACCGCGGGCCCTTCGATCACTTCGCGGTCTTTGATCCCGAAAATCTTTAGCGGCAATGTATCCCCCGACAACTCTTCGATCGTAAGAGGGACGAGCGGCCTGAGGAGGATGCGCGGTATCACAGGAAGTGCCTTCGCAACCGGCGCGTCTTCTGTGGGCCCGGGCAGCACCAGAGCAACCACTACGACTGCCACCGCTACTACGGCCGTCGCTATTCCAGCAGTCGCCCAGTGCCATCGTTCCGGAAAACGTTTTCCCGATGCTGGTGCAGATTCAGGCTTTTCACGATCGAAATTATCGTCAGCGATACGCGCCCGCGCCGCGGCCGGCCGGGAAGACGGTTGAGAAATTTTGGGCTGCCTGGCACGTGGGGCGGTCTTGCGCGGGGTCAGATTACTGGCCGGTATATTCCGGGCTATTTCCAACAGATCGGCGACATTCGCCGCGAACAACGAGATCCCCAGGTGTTGAAGCCTGGCCGCCATGGGTGAATCTTTATCGAGACCCGTAGCCACGATCGGGCCGTCAAAACTGGCGCACAGGCGCTGTACTGACCCTGCGAATCCGAATTCCGAGATCGGGTCGAACACCACCATGTCGGGTCGCATTGTCTCGATCAGAGAGAACGCGGCCTCGCGCGACGAAATAACAGTGACGGGGTGACCTGCGCTGCGCAGCGTGTTTTCGTATGAATGGCCGACCAGCGTCTCTGCCCTGAGCAACAAGACCTGCGCGCCATAGATATCAGCATCCAACCGCATGTCTCTTCCACTCATTTGGCAGTACCGATGCTTCCAGTGTGGATTGACCTCCGCAGTGCATCATGAGTGAAGTTACATACTTGGTATGGGTTCGACAGACCTGCTAATTGTCAGTTCCGTGGACCATATGGCTCACCCGGAACTTGGAGGGGTCTGAGACGGGGCGTTTTGCGTGCAGGAGCGAGAGAACGCTGGGACGAAGTTCAAGCCGGCGATTTAGCTGCCACAGAGGGGCGCTGTATCGAGATGCGGAGCCGCTGCGGTCGAGTTGAGGGCATGCCACCGCTAACGGATAAGGGCAGGTTCGGCGCCGCGCCCGATCCAGCCTGACACCATCACCTCAGCCATCTCCCAACCCGCGCTCGCGGTGACAACAGTGCCACCAGCACCTCAAACCCGGATATCCGCCAACGCCGACCTGTAGCCGTCCATCAGCACATTCACCTCGCTCGAATAGACCACCAGTAAAACGCCAGCGTCGCGCCACTTGCGCGCCTGCTCGGCCGAATTGACCAGCATCGCGCACGTCTTGCCGTACTTGTTCGCCGCCTCAACGATCTGGGTCCGCTTCTCGTCCAGTACCCGGTCCTGATCGGGAGTGCCGAACACACCCAGGTCCTGCGCAAGGTCCTGCGGCCCCAGCGTCAGTGCGTCGATACCGTCCATCGAGGCTATCTCATCGAGATGCTCGAACGCCTGCGCCGACTCGAACATTACGGTGATAAAGACCTGGTCGTTCGTGAACTTCAGGCGGTCCATCACGGGCATCCCGGAAATATCGAAATCGTTACCAGGACTCGCACCGCTCATGCCCCTCGACCCCTGCGGGGTGTAGCGGGAAGCGGCGACGATCTCGGCCGCCTGCTCGGGCGTGTCGACCTGCGGACAGTGCAGGTTGTAGATGCCGACATCAAGCAGGCGCGTGATCCATTCGCGGCTGGCCTCCGGCGGCCGGACCATCACCGGAAAGTCGAGCGCCCGGCCCATCACAGCGAAGTCGGCTACCGTTTCGATCGAAGGTGAAGAATGCTCCATGTCGAGCCGCACAAAATCGAGTCCGGCCTGCTTGAACATGGTCAACGACGCCGGGTTGCGCATCATGTTTACCCACGTGCCGATCTGCAGTTCGCCGCGCTCGACGCCCGCTTTCAATGGATTCGCTCTCACGTCCGGTCGTCCTTTCAGGATTCTGGTCACGTTCCTGGCTTTCACGTTTTCCAGGCCAGAGACAAATTTCTGCGTGGCCTGCGGGCGCGAGTGTAGCCGAGAAATCGACCTGCATAACTCGACTGGTGGGGACAGCACGATTGCCCGAGATCGCTCGGCCGATTTCCATCGGGAGGATGACGCATCGGCAGAGTAATACACTTTCGGCCCATGACGACCCCTGCAAGTGACCGCGGGACCGATGCGGAGCAAGACTCGCCAGGCAGCGCGGACCGGCGCGCAGTACTGCTGCTGCTCGCAATGCTGGCCGTGGTCCTCATCGTGCCGGTGCTGCCTGGCCGGGCGAGGACAATCGAACCGTTTGACCAGTCGGTTGTCGACCGGCTCGAATCAACCGCGCCCGAGATCGTTTTTCTTGGGAACTCCCTCCTGGAAACCCGTATCGACCCCGGCTATCTGGCCGAACTGGCGGATCTGCGAACCGTTTCACTCGCCATCGATGGCACGGGGCCGGGCATCTGGTACCTGCAGCTGAAGAACGTGATTGGGGCCATTGCGAACCGACCGGAGACGGTGGTCATCTTTTTCCATGACGACCTGATCACCCGCCCAATCTCGTTCACCGGACCCAGAGACCGGGGCCTGGCAGAGCGCCTTTCTCAAGATTTCGAAGGTGATTACGAATCCGTGGCGACCCGTGACGAAAGCGCTGGCGATAGGATCAGGCGTGTGCTTGCGACGATCTACCCACTTGCCGTTTCTTCGTCGTCCGATCGCAATTCGATTAGCTCGGCAGGCGCATTCATGGCCGGGATGAGCCGGGATGAAGCCAGTGCCGAGGCCGACCGTGTCTTCGAGTTCGCCAACAAGCGTGAGCAGGACCAGGACATCCAGCAGCCAAAATTCCATGGCGCTTTTGGCTCCACGGTCGAAAATTCGTTCCTCCCCCTGCTGGTCGAGCAGGCCGGGGATCTCTCTATCCAGCTGATAATCGTGCGTGTCTCGGCAAAACCCAGAGACGACGGCACCCCCAACGAACCCGATGCACTTGCCGAATATACGTCCGATTTGTCGCACTACCTGGCAGCGAACGGCGTCCGCTATATCGACATGACCGGCAACCCGGGAATCGACGCCGGGATGTACTACGACGGCTACCACCTCATATACCGGTACCGCAGTTACTACACCGAGATTTTCAGCGAGTGGCTGCTCTCAAACCGTGGCCGGGGCGCAAACCCGTGACTTTCCAGTCGTTCGAATATGCGGTGCTGCTGGTTCTGGTCTTCGGCGCCTACTGGTTTTTGCCGCGACGTCCGCAGAACGTGCTGCTGCTGATCGCCAGCTACGTTTTCTACGCCTACGTCGACCCCCGGCTTGCACTTTTGCTCGCCGGTTACACCGTCGTCAACTACACGGCGGCGCGGGCGATCGCGGGCGACAGGGAAAACGGCCGGCGATACCTGGTCCTTGCCGTGGTGGCGTCGCTGGGTGCCCTCGGTTTTTTCAAGTACGCCGGCTTCTTCGTCGATAACTTCGCCTCGGTGCTGGACACTGTCGGCCTCGCCGGCTTCGACTCGACGCTGCGGATCATCCTGCCGGTCGGTATTTCGTTCTACACGTTCCAATCGCTCGGCTACGTGATCGACGTGTACATGGAGCGCACCCATGCCCGGCGAGATTTCATAGACACCGCCCTGTTCATCGGCTTCTTCCCACAGCTTGTTGCAGGACCGATAGAGCGCGCCGCGAAACTGCTCCCACAGTTCGAACGAACACGAAAATTCAGGCCCGGCCAGGCTGCGTCAGGACTGTCGCTGCTCGCATGGGGGTTGTTCAAGAAACTGGTCATCGCCGACAACATCGGGATGATCGTCGACGACATATTTTCGACCACTGGACCGGGAGCGGCGATGCTGTGGGTCGGTGTGTTCGCGTTCGGAATCCAGATACTCGCCGATTTCTCCGGGTACACCGACATTGCCCGTGGATCGGCACGGCTGCTGGGAATCGAGTTGTCGCCCAACTTCCGGCACCCGTGGCTTGCGTCATCACCCGCCGATTTCTGGCGACGCTGGCACATTACGCTATCGACGTGGCTGCGAGACTACGTCTACATTCCCCTGGGCGGGAGCCGGCCCCTGGGCGGGAACCGGCCACTCGGCGGGAACAAACCTGAAAGCCGACGGCCGGCAAATCTCCGTACCGCGATCAACATCGTAATTACGTTCGTGCTCGGGGGACTATGGCACGGCGCGGCATGGAATTTCGTGATCTGGGGACTGTTTCACGCCGGTCTGATTTTGATCTGGCGTGGCGCTTCGCTATTGAATATGCGATCGATCAAGCCCGTCTCGATTGCGCTCACTTTCTTGCTGATTGGGACTGGCTGGGCCCTGTTTCGTGAAGGCGATCTGGCCTTCATTGGTGAGAACCTTTTCGGCCAGAGTAGAGACGTGCAACTGGCAGCGGCGCTGGGTGCAACCGCCCTGCTCTACTCGATTCCCCTGTGGCTGCATGCGATAGTCGATCAGCCGAGATTCGCAGCCTACTGGAATCGAACGGGTGTGAGCCGGACTATCAGTCTGACCGCGGTTACGCTCACGTCCTTTATCGGGATACTGTTGCTGCGCGCTGACGTTTCAGCGGAATTTATTTATTTCCGGTTCTAGCTGCTGGCCGGGGACACCCAGGTCGAAACTGGCGTAATTCAGAAACCAACCCGATGTTGGACCTACTCCGTCAGCCACTTCTCCAACTCTTTGCAGTTGGTGGACGGTTCGACCAGGTTTCGCCCGTCACCCTCGCACATCATCACCAGGTTCCCGATCACCGTGTAGTCGTTGTATGTCGGGTATCGGTTCGGGCAGTACCGTTGCCCTTCTACTCGGTCGGAATCGGCGGGATCAGGATTTAGGTACGATGCCGTGGAGGCTTTGGACGGGGCACCTGTAATCGCCTTTACAGCCGATTGACCGGCGGCCTGACGGCACGATATACGGTCGATCCCCTCATCGGGGGCATGCCCGTCCCCTGGCCTGCGGAAGGTCTGGACATTGGCCGCTTCAACTCCGAGGGTCTTCGCTTCTTCCGCTGTCGCGTAGATAAGCACAGCGACTTCCTTCGTATTCAGGAACCCCCACTTCGCGACCGTAGTCCCCGGGTAATCGATCAGGAGATCTCTCTGCGGTTTCCAGCCGAGTGCCCTCACATCGTCCTCGGTAAAAATTAAATCCGTTTCAACGATTCGGATGACCTTCGGATTATCAGGGTCACCGCCTCCCCCTGCAACGACTGAAGAATCATCGGAACCACATGCGGCAACTGCGGCGACCGCGACAAGCAATGTCATGGTCGCAATGACCTTCACACCAGGGAATGTTCGGAACCGGACCATTAACCTCGTCCTCCAAGTACGTCGTGCAAGCAAGTTCGTTTCAAGAAATGAAATTCGAGATCGGAATCGAATAACGGAAAGCCTACCGGAATTAACCAACTTTCGGGGCACAAATGTCATCGAGGAAACGCCCGTCCAATCGTCTCTGGAATTTCCACCGGATCGGGATCCTCGGTGTCGATCATCCAGCCCGCAAGCAGAGAGCGCATCTCGGAAATTACCCCTGCGTTTTCCGGTTTATGAGCCACATTCCGGAGTTCCCAGGGGTCCCTGGTCAGATCGTAAAGTTCGTCGACATCGCCCGGCCCGCCATCTGACCCCGATGTCAGGGTCGCTCCTCGGGCCATCGGGTCGGTCACGTATTTCCACTCCCGGGTCCTGACCATCTTGCGGCGTCCTTCCGCCTCTCTTGCCCACAAAGTTTCGATGATGGTGCTGTAGCCAAACGGCTGCTCGAACCCATCGAGCATCTTCATCGTTACCGGAGGGCCGCCCGTGCCGTACTCCGAGAAGGCCGCTTCTCGCGGTGTGGCTGAAGTAACCGTGGGAAGTGGGCGTCCCTGCATGTAGCGGGTTTGTGCTTCGGTCAGTGCGGTCGGCCCGCGCCTGCCGCCCCCGGTGCCGGCACGGGCCCAGCCTGCTCCGAGCTCGTCGAACGACGCCAGTCCCTGCAGCTCGAGCAGCGTAGGAAGAATGTCCAGAGTGCTGGTCATCGAACCGTCCACCACTCCCCGTGGAACGCCGCCGCCGGGCCAGGAAACGATCATCGGAACTCGCACCAGGCAATCGTAGAAAACTCCGCCCTTTACCGCCATGCCGTGCTCACCCATGAAATCGCCATGATCGGCTGTGAAAACGACAATTGTGTTGTCACGGAGGTCCAGTTCATCGAGTTTGTCGAGAATTCTTGAAATGCCGTCGTCGACAAACCGCGTCATGGCCTGGTAAACGCTGATCACGCCCCGACGGTGCTCCTCAAGGTCATCGGTCTGCCGCATCATCCGCGCCAGCACCCGGTTGCGCTCTGGCGAGGTCCCGTCTGTGTACTCGTCGGTCCGCTGCGGGGGCAAGACCACGTCCACTGGCGGAAACATATCGACATAGCGACGGGGTGCCTCGAAGGGTTCGTGCGGATCGGGGAACGAGACCCACAGCGCGAAGGGCGCGCGCTCAGATTCACTTTTTTGTTGTGCAGCCTGCGGGTACTCGCCGCGTGTGTACCGGTCCAAAAACTCTTCAGTTTGCGTTGCGATCACCGCGCTGCCGAAATGCTCCTCCGGGGCATCGGAAACCCGGTAGGCGATGCGCGGACTCTGGGCATGTTCCCTTAGCGTTACCCGGCCCTCGTGCGCGGCGTCGATGTCCGATTCGGGAACGACCCACTCCATGCCGGTGTTCCCAACGTTTTCCCCGGCGTAGGCGCCTTTTGGCAAGCCCTGGTGAGCGATTTCGCACCGAACGTCAAACAACGCCAGGTCACCTGGCTCGATGAAGCAGTGGTTCTTGCCGATCAATCCGGTCACAAACCCACTGTTCTTCCAGATTCTAAAGGCATGCTGCTCGTTTTCCGGCATCAACGTCTCGTTGCGTCGACACCCTGTCGAGTGCGGGTACCGGCCCGTCATTACCGATGTCCTCGCCGGCACGCAGAGCGGGTGGGGTGTGATCGCATGCTCGAACCTGACTCCCTCGCTCGCCAGACGTTCGAGCGCCGGGGTCTCGATACCGATTTCCGAGTACATCCGGAGTATCGAGGCCTTCATTTGATCGGCCATTATGAATAAAACGTTTGGAGGCGAATTTTTAGTCATTTGCCGTTACTACTGCTGGCGCGCTGTCCGGTGAAAATCAGCGCAGTGCAAATAACGCATCCCCGCAGCAGGAACCGAAACTCGGTCGCTCATCTTGCGCCGCACAGATCGTAGGCAATCGCCAACATACAGCGGGTGCCGCTGATAAGCGATGCAATACCGACCGATTCGTCGGTGCCGTGAGCACGCGTAAGCATCGGGTCATCGTCCGGATGAGCACCTGTAAATCCGTAGGTGACAATCCCGAGGTTTCGAGTGAACCGTGAATCGGTAAATCCGTTGCTGATGGCCGGGACCCACTGGATATCGTCACGCCCTACCGCCGCGGCCTGAGCCTTCTTGATCGCCTCGGTCAGCTCAGTCTCGAACTCCGACGAGTTGGGCACCGACATGTAATCGATGTCGTATTCAAGCCCATCGATCCCCTCGAACGCCTGGTCGAGCTGGCGTCGGACATACTCCTCGTCCTGGAACGGAAGCGTTCGTATGTCGCAGGTCAGCTTGATCTCTTCGGGCACGCTATTCGACTTGACACCGCCCGAGACCATCGTCGGCGTCAGGACCATCCGTGAGAGTGCCCGCAGCAGCGAGCCCAGCCGTGGAGAGCTTTCGTTTAGCTCGGCGACCAGCCGGTCGATGTTCAACGGCGAGGGCTTCTCCTCGACCCCGAACAGCCCGATGTAATCAAAGATCGGCAGCGACGTATCGAGTTCGGGACGGTATCCCTCGATCGCACTCAACGCCCGCGAAAGACGGTAACTGGCGTTCACACCGGTCCACGGCACGGATGCGTGCGCACTCTCGCCACGCAGTGTGATGTGAAGCTCCATGCGGCCCTTCTCGCCCGTTCCGAGCAGGTATGTGAGCGTGTTGCCCATCACGACCGGGATCCCGCCACCTTCATTCACGGCAAACTGTGATTTGAGCGACTCCGGGTGGTTGTCGGCAAGCCAGCCGAATCCCCATCGGCCACCATGTTCCTCGTCTGCACCGCTGACAAGGCGCAAACCGTGGGCCAGCCGCACCCCTGAACGCCGCATGACCGCCATCGCCATCAGCTGACATGTCAGCAGGGCCTTGCAATCGGACGCACCACGGCCATAGACGCGGCCACCCGCGATCTCCGCTGCGAAGGGTTCGTATTTCCACTTTGTTTCATCTTCTATGGGAACGACGTCGGTGTGCGACATCAGCATCAGCCGCGTATCGTCGTCGTCGCCCGGATACACCGAAATAATGTTCCCGCGGTCGGGGTCGCGCGCAAGAATCTCTGAACTGAATCCCTCGCCATCGAGCCAGTCTCGAACGAACTCGGCAACAGCAGTTTCACCGCCCGTCGGCATGAATCCAGTGTTTACAGACGGGATTTGCACCAGGGCCCGTTCAAGCCCGACGATCTCATTGGTTGCCAGTTCAACCTGGTCCAGCAGGCTCTGCAGTGATGGCATTGCATGGTCCTCAAGTAGGTGGGGGAAGATTCCTGATCTCGAGCGCTGTTTGCGCCTGACATGTGCCGCTCTTTGCGGAAGCTAGCATTCATAAAAGCGATGGTCAATGTGCCGGTGCCGGGGAATACAAGTATTCGCGAAAGGCCTGCGTTGGCGACCCGCGTTCTAAAAAATGCAGGCTATGCGGAAACGTGTGAAAATTTACAAAATCCGCTATCGTCGTCAACTGATGGCGGATGCAGGCCGTTGCTACGCTTACTTTCGAACGGTCCCGCACCCTCGATTCGACTGGTTTTGCACGAGCCAAATCAGACCAGACCGGTCCGGACCAGAAGTAACCTTTTCAATGGAAAGCAGTTCAAAGTTCCCGATTCGCTGGATTCCTGCTTTTGCCGTTGGTGGCTCTCGCCTCGGCCTGATTTTGCTCGTTGTGGGGCTTGCGGCATGTGGCGGCGGTTCGAAAGCCGCAAAAGGCGATGTCGTGTTCACGGCCATCTCCAGTGGCAACACCGATATATACCGGGTCGACGACGAGTCGGGAGCCCCGTTGCGTCTGACAAATGCGGTCGGTGAAGACTTTGCACCAGCATGGTCGCCGAAGAAAGACATGATCGCCTTCCTGTCGAGCAGGAACGGTACGCCGGCCCTGTGGCTGATGGACTGGAACGGAGAATCGAAACGTCAGGTATCCGAACCAGGAACGGAAATCAACGATTTTCGGTGGGCCCCCGATTCTAAAGGAATTGGAATGGAGATCGCCAACGGGAAATTCACCTGGCTAGCGGTGCTCGACATCGAGTCGGGTGTTGTTGAACCGCTCACATCTCGAACCGAAAGCGTACGGATCGGGGACTGGTCGCCAGACGGCGAGTGGCTGCTGTACGCGGTGGTCGATGGCGAAACGACCGGAATCAGGCGCAGAAACCCGAACGGCGTCGACGAGATAACCATCACGACCGGACCGGACACCAATCCCCGCTGGTCGCCCGACGGACGCAGGATCGCCTTCAACCGGGTCACAGGTACCGACGGCAATACATCGACCGACCTTGTAGTGACCGACAGAGACGGCAACCAGATAACGAACGTTGCACCGGACGATTATGACGAGACCAGTTTCGACTGGGCCCCCGACAGCAAGCACATCATGTTCGTAAGCGAGGCATCGGGCAATGCGGAAATATACATCGTCACCCCCGACGGCAAGGATACGAAGCAACTTACATCGAACAGGGTGATCGACGCCGCACCGCGCTGGAACTCGAATGGATCTTCGATACTGTTCCTCTCGGAGGGCGACGGCTCGTTCGACATCTACACCATGAACAAAAATGGAGAGCAACAAAAAAGGATGACGTCGATTGCCGATGTCATCCTTGAAGCCGACTGGTAAACCGGCGGGGGGCGACCCGTTCTCCTCCCTTACAGGGAGGGAGTTAGAGGGTGGGTAGGTCCTTCACCATCGCCATCACGTGTCCTCTGACGGCCTTGACCCACAACCGCGCCCAGAAGGCACCCGTCTCCATGGCAAGAGAAGGAACCAACCACGCCTGCCCGAACGACTATTCAGGTGTGTTGCTCAGGCCGAGTCGGTCCCGCCAGCCGCGCCGTCGTTCGGGACTTCCAGATGGCTCCACTCGTGCTGAATCGGGCTTCGACTCGGTTGTAGTCCTAAGTGGCGGCGGCTTCGGCGTCGACCGACCGTTGCGTGCACCATCAGCGGCGGCGCCGGAAGACGTCCCGCCGACGCGTCGGCGAGTCGGTGTCCGGCGCATCCCTGTGCCGCCTCTTTCTCGCGCGGCCGTTTCTTGCGGTGCTCGGGTCACATCCGGTGCACGAGACTCCCCGGGGGTGCGAGTCTCTGCACGATCGGCCACTTTTTTCACAGCCGGTGTTCGCGTGCGTGAGCCAGAACCAGAAGTCGAGGGGCGTCGTGTTCTCGTTGCCGTCGAAGCTGGCTTGCGTGAACTGGAACGGCGAGCGGTCGCCGCTTTGGTCGCTGCCTTGTCCTCACCGTTCGGGGATGCCGCCTCGTCGGAAACTTCGGGTCGGGAAGCCGCTGCTGCATGAGACCGGCTCTGCGACCGGGTCATCCACAATCCGGTGAAATACGTCTTGTTAAATTTGACGACAACGTCTGCGACCCGCCCGGACTCTGCCGACAGGTTCGTATCGAAAGCCGCTACTTCTACATGCTTGCCAACGTCTTTGACAGCCTGAAGAGCGGGGTAAAAGTCGGCGTCGCCACTGACGACTATTGCGGTGTCGTAGTGATCCTTGTAGGCGTGGGTGACAAGATCGGTCGCCAGCATTACGTCGACGCCCTTCTCCACCATTATGTCGCCACGTTGCTTCCAGATCCCGAGTCGCACCTCGACATACGGGGTGTCGTACAGCGAATCGAGGAACCTCTGCTGCTCGATGCCCATGTTCGGGTTGCTGTCCGATTCCTGGCGAATGTTGTAGTAGTAAATCCTTTTCAGATCTCGACCGTTCGCCAGCTTGACGGCGAACTTGTCGAATTGAAGGTCGTGCCTGCCACAACTCTGGGTGAGCACGTGGTACAGGTTGCTCCCATCGATGAATACCATCACGCGTTCGTTGTCGCGGGTCACCGAATTCGTAGAAGACTTTGAGGGCATTGAAGCCTCCGTATGTAAGTCCACACCGGACGCGCAACTCTACGGCCCGCTTTTCCGGCGGCTATTTTTCACAGGTGAGTCAGTGTGGGCGGAGGCGGGAAGAATTGAGATAAATCAGATATGTGCGATCGCCCTTTTCGACTTCACCGTTCTATTGTAACTCCATTTCCAGTTGGCGCAGCGAGATCAACATCCAACCCGTATCCGTAATAACACCACTTTGGCGCAGACTTGACTCCGGCGGGCATCGGAAACATTATTGCGGTGCTGCCGTGCGACGGCATCGATTGAAGCCATTGCGACGCTACCGGCAGGGCGCCGCCAGAAAAAACCAGACCTCCAGCAACCTTTTATTGCCCGCTGCTTGACCACTCCACAGCTACCCCAGAGAAACGCCATGAAAGCCATAAAACAGATCGAAACCCCCTGCGATATGCCCAATGGGCTGCAGTGGACAGACGAAGGCCTGTTCGTGATGGACCAGAAGACTGACAATGTCTACGTAGTCGACGAAACCGGCGCGGTCTTGCGAACCATCTACACTCCCACTGCCAATGGCTCTGGCATCACGGTTGGCGGCGGATATCTCTGGACGGCATCGAACGGCGAGTCGGCCTCACGCCCCCGACGCTCGACCGACACCGGCCTCGGCTACATTTACAAGCTGGACCTCCAGACCGGGGAAGCGGTCGACCGCTTCAGGACCCCGGACGGAGGCGGCGTTCACGGTATCGAATGGGACAACGGCAATATCTGGATAACCGCGTTCAACCCGCTGGCGATCTTCCTTGTCGACCCGTCCGATGGGTACAGGGTCGTCCACAAGTTCGAAGTAGACCTCCCGCGGTTGCACGGCCTTGCCCGGGTCAGCGACGGACTCTGGTGCGCCCACACAACCGACAACGTGATCGTAAAGTACGACGTGGATTCTGGAGAGGAAAAAGAGCGCATCACGATGGACCCGGGCGATGCGTTCATTCACGGGCTTTCGATCAAAGACGGTGAACTCTGGTACGGAGACGCGAATTTCGCAGGCAAACACAACACTGCGACCCATGGCCAGCCCGAAATAGGGGTAATCGCCGTTTAGGGGCTGTCTGGAAATACCCCCTCTCCGCGGGGAGAAGGGATTAATCGCACACTGCCTGAACGTCACTTTTTAGAGGTACAGACGTTGCCCGAAATTCCTGTTCGAGTACCGGTGATAGACAGTCACCACCATTTCTGGGAAATCGACCGGTTCGATTACTCCTGGATGCCAGAGGGAAGTCCCCTTGCAACCGACTACGGCCCTGAAGAATTAAAACCTCTTATGGCGAATGCTGGAGTCGACTACACCGTGATAGTCCAGGCGGTGTCATCCCCCGATGAAGCACGGTGGCTGCTCGAACTTGCCGAGGATAACGAGTTCATCGCCGGCGTCGTCGGCTGGGTCGACCTCACCGACCCCGAGGTCGGCCACACGCTCGACGAACTTCAACAGAGCAAATGCTTCGTAGGCGTCCGCCATATCTGGGAATCAGAAGAAGACCCCGGGTGGATCGTAAATTCCGGAGCGATAAACGGCTTGAAGGAGCTTGCCCGGCGCGATCTCGCGTTCGATTTCCTCGCTAAGCCTGCCAACCTGCCCTACATCCCGCAGGTAATGGACCAGGTACCCGACCTGCGTGCCGTTGTCGATCACATCGCAAAGCCGTTGATCGCCGACCACGTGGTTGAGCCGTGGTTGACCGATCTGCGAAAAGTCGCAAGCATCAACGGGGTCCATTGCAAGGTCTCGGGAATGATCACCGAGGCCGACCATCAGAACTGGACCGTCGATGACCTCCGGCCCTACGTTCACCATGTGTTGGGGATGTTCGGTTCGGACCGCCTCATGTTCGGGACCGACTGGCCGGTATGCACACTGGCGGGAGGTTACGAACAGGTGGTCGACACGGCCCGCGAAATTCTTGGCTCGCTGTCGCCCGCTGCAAAGGCCGACGTGTTCGGCGGAACGGCTGCCCGGTTCTATCGCCTGGATATCCAGGGGTAATTCCCACAGAGGCGATTGGGATAAGCGTGCGACAACCGTGGGTATCGTCATCCTGAACTTGCCCACCCTGAGTACATCCTGAGCTTGACGCAGGGCGCAGTCGAATGGGATTCAGAATGACAGCGGCGCTGCACTGCCACAATGCCGCAGAGTGAACCACAACTCGGGCGGCCCGCAGGTACGCCGGGCAATAGGTAGTTCCCTGCACCGCAATAGGCCGTTGCTCCTATGTGTGCACAGTGCGAATGGGTGACCATAGAGAGGATTAACAGAATCTCGCGGCCGCAACTGCGGTCGCCTCCACTTTGAGATGTGAAGACAGGGAGTACTTGCAATCATGTCTGACAACAATGGTATGGTCGGAGAGCGCCAGCTCGTCGTGTTCGACCTCAATGAAGAGGTTTACGGCGTAGACATCAGCGCAGTTCGGGAAATCATTCGCATGCAGGAAATTACCCGCGTGCCACGGGCCCCCGAATTTATCGAGGGTGTCATTAACCTCCGCGGCAAGGTGATTCCAGTGGTCGACCTCCGAAAAAGGTTCTCCATGCCCGATACCGAGCGCACTGAAGAGCACCGAATCGTCGTCGTCGATGTTGACGGTCAGGATATCGGAATGGTTGTCGACGCGGTGACGGAAGTCAGCCGCGTCCCATCCAACTCGATTGAGCCGCCTTCATCGGTAATCACTACAAACGACTCTGCGTACCTCACCGGAATCGTCAAGACCGACGATAAGTTGATCATCCTGCTGGACATAGCAAAGGTGATCAGCGATACCGAAGCTGTCGCCCTTGCTGAGGTGCGCGAATCTCCTGACCCGGTCGCCGCCTGAACGTTTACCGAATTAAGTAACCGCCTGGCGTTCAGCCAGGTAGCTGCCGAAAAAAAGCGCCGGGTCGCCGGGTCTAAACACCCGAAAGCCCGGCGCTTTTCTCTTGTGGCGATTTCTTTCTTCGTTCCGGGCTCTCCGGGCTCTGGGACCTACCGGGCGGGCTTGCCCGAACTCCAGGCCCAGTTGTCGGGCGGCCACACGTTCCGGCCTACCCGGGCGCCGCCCTCGCGGCTCGTGTCATACCAGTCCTTCACCGTCTCGACCCACTTGCTGATGTGAGGTGTGCCCTTGTGGTACTCGAACGCATCGGGGTTGGCATACACCTCGTAGAGATACAGCTCGGTCGGGTCGTTCACGTTCTGATAGACATCGAAACGCAGGCACCCCGGCTCTTCGCGGGTCGAGCCGATGCCATCGAGGGTAATCGCTTCGATAAACGCATCAACTTTGTCTGCCTGGACATATTTCGGCGAGTGAATGACGTGCAGGCTCGACGCGAAGTAGTCGTCCTCGACAACGTGATCGCGGTACGCATCCCAGTTTGCGTCGCCACGCGGGTAGACCGGCCTGCAGAACGAAACTTCCACTTCCTGATCGAACATATCTTTCACGGCCCTGTCCCACTCCTTGAAGTGCGGATACGTTTTGTGGGCCTCGAAGGCATCTTCATCGTTGTACACCTCGCAGAACGCGAACGAAGTCGGGTCGTTAGCAGCCTGGATAATGTCGAACCGACGGCATCCCGGCTCGTTCATCACCGAACCCCGTGCATCGCCAATCGAGGCGGAAATAAAATCGTCGATACGGTCTGCCTTGACCTTCAGTCGCACCATCAGGATGTACATCACAACTCCAAAACAACCGTTTCAACCGCACCTCTTGCCCCGAATATCGCAGGCCGCCTAACATGCTGGCTGGCGGAGTATACGCGCAGCGAGCGGCCCCACCAAACCGATAACCACCCCCGAAGTCGAGATCGCACGAGCATTTGCCTGTATCAGAATCACGAATCGACCACACTATCCGGGAGCTGGCCGCAACCCCCAGGAACTTGAGCGAGAACCCTGAGGACCATGCGAGGGCAGCCGATTGGATTGCTGCTGAGTTCGAACAGATAGGCCTGGCTGTCTCTCGCCAGACTTTCGAGATCCCTGGCGTGATTCCCGAGCAATTACCGCCACGGCAGGGCGTCAACGTGGTCGGAAAACTGAACCGCCAGCCAGGCGATTCTCGCGAATCACGTAATTCACATTCCGTTGTGATCGGGGCCCATTACGACACCGTTCCCGATTCACCTGGCGCCGACGACAACGCGAGCGGAGTGGCGGCGATGCTTGAGTGTGCGCGGGTCTTGAGTGAGTTGGGCAGCGATCGGGAAGTGACTTTTGTGGCGTTCGACGCCGAAGAAATCGGATTGCTTGGTTCGGCCGCTTACGTGGCCCGGCTGGCGTCCGCTCAACACCCTTCCTCAGCCATAATTTTCGAATCCATCGGGTTTAGCTCAACCACCGTCAAACAGCGTCTGCCGGGATCATTCCGGTTCCTGTTTCGCAGGATGTACAGGGCATTGAAGCAACAGCAATTCGCAGCCGACTCGCTATTGATTCTTTCGAAAGGGCCAGGCCGGGCCATTTCCAGGCACCTCGAGGAGAGTGCGTCGAAGCCCGGCATCCGGTTGCCGATAATTCCGCTGGAGGTGCCGTGGTGGATGCCGTTGGTCCGCGATCTGCGAAGGAGCGATCACGCACCTTTCTGGCTCGCCGGCATCCCGGCAGTGATGATTGGCGATACCGCGAACTTCAGGAACCCGCACTACCACCAGTCCACAGACACGCCCGACACCGTGGACGTGGGGCTGGTCGCCAGGGCTGCCCGAATGGCGATCGATGCGATCGAGAGAGGCGCGATCTAAGGCGGCTTCCGATCGGGTGCCTGATTGCTACGTGGAAGAACCGCTCTCAGGTTTCGACCCGGCGCCAGAGTCAGGTTCGTTCACGGTCGCCTCGTCTGCTACGCCGTCTTCATTGGGGTTTTCATCGGTGACAGGCGCCCCGACAACATTTTCTGACGGAATCTTCGGATCAGACTCGGTCGAAGGCGATGGAACGGGATCGCCCGATTTTGATAGCGGGGGCAACGGTGGTGTGCGGCCGCCGCGCCACGTGTTGACCCGCGGCCAGGCGGCCCCTGCCGCAAAAACCACTATGCCTGCGAACATCCACGGCACGGTCTGGTTGCGCCATCCCCTCTGCCACGAATCGAGGGCTCTCTGCAGACGTTCGACCGGCTCGTCGCTTACCAACTCGACCGTCAATCGGGGGTAACTCGCTCTGAACTCGGCAGATAAATTGGCTTCATAGTCGGGAATATAGTCTGTCGCTACATCGATGAACGACCAGCCAACCGCAATTCCCGAGTAGACGATCAGCGCACAGACCGCGGCGACGCCCCCGGCCCACTTCAGCCGCCCGGCCCATCCACGGCCACCGATGAAGCCGATGGCTATCAACGGCATCAACACAAGAACCCAGAGAAGCCAGCGTAACGACAGCCCGCGGTTCACATAACCCCGCACGTCGTCGAGCTGCTGCACGGCGCTGGGTATCAGGTTATCGGTAATGTTCTTTTCAGTGATGACCACGCCGGCGGCGAGGACCTGCAACAACGCTTCAGCATCGACCCGCGACGCCGGGTCATTTTCAATCGCCAGTGCGTCGATCAAGTCCTGTTCGGTGAAGCTGACTCCATCGATCACGCGTCTGCGAAGATCTTTGACCGTTTCGAGACCGCCACCGACCTGGGATTCAAAATCGGCCAGCGAGTACGTGAGTTGGCTCGGCACCTGTGTGCCCACGAACGACTCGACCTGCGCGTCCATGATCGGCCCAAACGTGCGTAATGCCAGGTCAATCGCCGTTTGCCCGCCGGCGATACATCGCGGCAACTGCCTGGCTGCCAGGTCCTGTCCGGCCCCGACCACAGCGGCGGGTGAATCGCAGGCAGGGATTGCGTCGAGAGTCGTCTTCAGCTTCTGGCGGGCAAGTACCTGGAGTTGAAACGTGGCGGCGGTCTTGCGGTCGGTCAGTTCAAGCGTGTATTCGAGTTCATCCGCATTCCCAACCATGTAATCGATCAGAGCGTCAATGACGCCGTCCCCCTGTTCGCGCACCCAGGCACGGGGAGCTATCACTTCAAAAGCATCGACAACTTCCTGTTCTGTCAGCGAGATGCCGAAACCAACAGAAGTCGATTGGGCAACGGTCTGCTGAATGAGAGGGTCGATCACCTGCGCGAACACAAGGTTGTAAAGAGTGTCCTCGCGGGCCAGCTTATCCTTCAGGATTTCGCCGATTATCACAACTCGGTCGTCGAACTGCAGCACCACGTTAAAACTATCGGCATCGCCAGCGAAATACGGTGTGATCTCGTCGATAGCGCCGAAAAACTGCCCCTCCAGCCAATCGGGCGCGAAGACGGCGCGCGTGGTTTCCTCGATTTCTTGCCGGGTGAAGGCGATTCCGAGGGCATCGCTGGATATTAGCGAGCTGAACTCCGCGATTTGCGGCACCAGCAGGTCGTCGACGACCTGCTCGGTTAGCTTCAGGTCGGCAACCAGCGCACGAACGGCTTCGGGGACCGCCCGTACACGTTCCTGCACCTCAAGGTCGATCGTGAACTCATCGGTTTCACCCCTGAGATAGGGTGCCAGGTCATGCAGCCCCTCCTCGAACTTCTCTTTTACGTACTCCCGCGGAACGAGGGTTTCTATAAGCCCAAGGATGGCCACTGCTGCTGCATCGGGATCGTCAAAACTGAGAACGGTGGGAGCTGAAGACTCGCCCAGTCCCGAATTGACCTCGAAACCCCTTTCGACCGTATCGTGGACAAGGTTGGCAACGATGTGGTCATATACATAGTCGTACGCCCCGGCGCCGTTCACCATGCCGATAATAACTTCAGGGTCCGACGCCGTTTCGACGACCTGATTGAGGGTCACGGCCGCCAGGAACAGGACCAGGAACAGGCCTGCGAGCAGTGCGGCGAGTAGGTTTCGCATCAAGGTTCTCCGGCAGGTTCTTGCGAATTTCCAGCGGAGTCTAGCAATGCCCGTGTTACTGCTGCATTGCTGAAGGTGTGAGTGTGGGAAACGTCCGGTCTGATTTAACCCCTGCCGAGGTAATCCTGGCCCAGTGGCAACACGATCGCTTCAAGCATGTTGGCATCAGCGGGAAGAGTCGCCATCAAAAGGGCTGTCCGCGCCATGTCGGCGGTCGAAATCATCGGCTCAACCCCCTCGTCGCGCCCTGTGGTCGACTTTCCATCTGCACGGCGTTCGACCATCACGTTTCCGGGGTGAAGCACGCTGACAGCGATGCCGAAATCGCGGCCCTCAAGCGCTAAAGAATGAGTCAAACCCGTGACCGCGTACTTGCTGGTGCTGTAGGGCAACGAACTGTGCCGCGGCCTTTGTGCGGAAATGCTGCCGATGTTGATGATCCGGCCGCCGCCCTGCTTCTTCATGATTTTGAACGCCTCGCGTGCGCCAAGAAACGGCCCGGTCACATTGACCTGCAATACCCGCTGCCACTGCTCCATCGTGAGATCCTCAACGGGCGCCCCGTCAAAAGCCCCTGAGTTGCTGACCAGGATGTCGAGCCTGCCGAACCATTCCATCGTCTTCGAGAACAGATTCACCATCTGCTCCTCGTTGGTAACGTCGGTGGGTATCGCAACGACGGGCCCGGCAGCGCCGGCGTCACCCCCCAGTTCTTTCGCCGCGGCGTGCAGTCTATCGGCATTCCGGGCGGCAATCACCACCGTACAACCTTCTTCGACAAATGCCTTCGCGATGCCCTTGCCAATTCCCGACCCACCACCGGTGACAATTGCGACTTTCCCATCGAGTTGGCCCATTTTTTTCTCCTGTCGGTTCCCGTCCTGGATTCGATTCTGAGAAATATCGTTGCCCCAAAAAAATATTATCGGGCAGGCACCGGAAGCAGGTACACGGATTTCAGTTCCTGTTATTCGTCTTCTGGGTCCCTTGTATAGACCTTTGTCCGCACAGCTGCAAACTGTGCGACAGCCGTAATAGCTGCCGGAACACGGAATGTCAGGTTCCACCCGTCCAGGAACGCTCCGGTGATCGTCGAACCGGTGGCGTCTGCAGGCTTGCCGGCCTGGACCTCGACACCACGGCTCAGCATGGTGCCAGCGATGATCGCCGCCGCCAGTGCCTGCCCGAGGGTTTGTACGTAAATCCCGTGGTCGCTGCCAGCCGCTAACTACCGGGCCGACGCCTTCTCCCGGCGCTGCCGGAACGCCTCGTAAAGCACGATTCCGGCGCTCACCGACGCGTTCAGCGACGAGAGCTTCCCCGTCATTGGGATCGACGCGATCTGATCGCAGTTCTCACGGACCAGCCTTGAAAGGCCTTTGCCTTCGGAACCCACGACAATCACGACTGGCCCGGTCAGGTCGGCCTGTGTGTAATCGATATCGCCATCTGCATCGAGGCCGACCACCGAAACTCCAGCCTGTCTCAGGTTTTCGATCGTCCGGTTGAGATTGACCACTCTCGCAACTTTGACATGCTCGAGCGCACCCGCCGACGCACGTACCGCACCGGGCGTGATGCCGACAGCCCTTCGTTCAGGAATTATCAGCCCGTGAGCACCGGCAGCGTCGACCGTTCTGGCTATCGCACCCAGGTTGTGGGGATCTTGAACGCCGTCCAGCATGACGATCAGGGGTGTTTCGCCCTTGCGGTTGGCCGCAGAGATGAAGTCCTCCGGGTTGTGGTAACGGGGGTCCGGGACCACGGCAATAACGCCCTGGTGTTTCTTGGTTTGCGACTGACCCTCCAGATCGCGTCGTGAAACCGCGTCGACTCGAATGCCAGCGTCTTCAGCAAGAATAATGATCTCGCGGAGTTGGGAACCCAACTCAAGGTCATCGACCATTATCAGTCGCTCGATTTCCCGCCCGGCGCGGAGCGATTCCAGCACTGCACGACGACCTTCAACGGTCTGTCCGTGAACTTTTTTTGCCCTTGAAAATCGCGACATCGTTCGAATTGTTTTAGATGGCCCAGATGAAAATGGGCTGGTGTGGACTGACCGGCTGCGCCACCTGCCAGACTAAACCGGAATAGAAGTGTAAGTTTCAGCGGCACTGCACGCCATCGACTTCGCCAAAAAAAATTTACCAGTAGGAGCCAGCAATTGGCACGCGAACGCGAATACAACACCAATCGACTCAAGCAGACCATTGATTCGGGTGGTGTGGGAGTCATTGCGAACGGCCTGAACAACTCGGATATGTGCGACTTCCTCGGGCATCTCGGTTTCGACGCGGCCTTCATAGACTTCGAGCATGGGGGAGTTTCATGGTCCGAACTGGCCGATATCACAAGGGCGTGCGAACTGTGGGGTATGTCGAGCGTCGTACGAGTGAACAAACTGGATGAGGCCCAGATCCTGAGGACCCTCGACCAGGGGGCAAGCACCGTAATGATCCCCCACGTCATAATCAGGGCCGACGCCGAACTTGCGGCAAGCGCATGCAAGTATCCGCCCGAAGGAGTCCGCGGCGTGGCCGGGGGCAGGCGGGCCTACGGTGTCGAAGATTATTTTCAGAGAGCCAACGCCGAAGTCCAGTGCATTGCGCTGATCGAGGATTTCGAAGCGGTCGGCAATCTTGGGGAACTGACCGGGGTGGACGGCATCGATGTCTTCTACGTCGCACCGTCCGACATGGCGGCTTCTATGGGCCACACGGGCGACCCTGGACACCCCGACGTTCAACAGGCGATAGAACGCGCCATCGGGCAAATCGTCGATGCCGGACGAATCGCAGGGACGTTGGTGAACGACGACAACCTCGACAGGTTCCTGGCCATGGGAGTGCGCTGCGTTGGTGTTCCCTGGCAGTTGTGGCTCAAGCAGTCGGCCGAAACGTTTCTCGCCCGGATCGTGGCCCGCGCACGGGCTGCCGGTTGAGCAACATGACCAGTGCACCATGACCGATCAGACCCCCGGTGGATTGGAGATTGCACTTACTCGTATACGCAGGGTTGCGGACGAGCAAGGCCTGAACGTACGCAATACTCGTAACGTGGCGCACGTGGGTCATGCGCGCAGCGCGGCCGTGCGGTGTGGCGTGACCATCGTTTTCCGTCAACACGGATCAAGTGGCGAATAACTCGCGCAGTTCAACACATTTGAAAGACGAGCCAAACAGGCTTCGCCGTTCGTTGCGCTTACTTGCCGCGAACGACGGTGCAGATCGTTTCAGAATGATCGCCTACGCTCCAGCCACTGCGATCATTATCACCGTCCTCGTGATCGAACTTGGTCTTAATGGGCTTCGCAGCAGCGCCAGTTCATGGCTTCCGCTGGTCGAAGTCTCCGCCGTACTGGGCGGCGTCCTCGCGGGCGCGTTGTGGTTCGGCTGGCGACAGGCCCGGGTCGCCGCCCGCGCAATGATAGTGTTGAATGCTGCCGAGGACGAGCGCAGGATCATTTCCGCCATTGGCATCGGCTCGAACTGGGACCTCGACCTCAACCGGATATTCGTCCGGTTCAGCAATGACCTGACCACGCTTGTCGCCTACGATCGCCTGACCATCACCACGGCACGGAGCGACGGACAAATGCAACTCGAATTCATTGCCGGGTTGCAGGCACCCGAAGACGAAATCGGTAGGGCCGTTCTGTCTGTCCGCGGCAGTCCTGACGGTCTCCTGAACCCGACCGATTACGGACTTCACTCGCAAATGACGGTGCCAATTGCTGCAGTCGATGGGACCATCACCGTTCGAAGTCGCGACCGAGACGCATACGGGCCGCACCACGTCGAAATAATGCGCCAGGTCGTGGCCCAGCTTTCGCCCGGCATTAGCAACGCCATCCACTACCAGGAATCCCAGCACCTGGTGATGGAACGCACCGCCCTGGCTGAAATTGGCAGAGCAGCGACCCAGGAAATCGATCTCGACTCGATCCTCATGGTCGTGAGCGGAGCGCTCTCGAACCTGATGAAGTTCGATCACCTCGGGACAATTCTCACGAATCCAGACGGGGGACCGGCAACTATTGTCTGCTGGTCGACGGAAGGCCTTCTTGGACTCAAGGTCGGCGATAAAGTCGATCTTGACGGCGCACACAACATGTCGGGAATTCTTTCAGGTCGCGGGAAAGACCCGCTGGGCCTGGGTACCAACGGCGGGGACGCTGCGGACGAGCAGCGCCTCTGGATGCAGGTACAACTGGGTGAACAGTCGAACTTGCTCGGTGTGATAGTGGTCAGTGCGCAAGCCGGTTCCGTTCTCGGCGAGGACGAGGCAGACCTGCTTCAACGCGTGGCAGACCAGATCGCTCCGGCCATCAAGAACGCACAGTTGACCGCCAAATTGACCAGGGCGGTTGAAGAGCGCCACGCTATCGCCGCGATCGGCCGCGCTGCCAGCAATGAGTTCGAGATGAAGCGGATCTTCAAGGTTGTTGCCGACGAACTCGAAACCATCATGCCGTGCGACAGGTTCGTCGCCACGATCACGGAACCAGACTCAAAATACGTCGAAATTATTTATGTAAGGGGTGTAGAACGCGGCGGAGCGGGGGTCGGCGATCGGATCATGGGTCTTACGGACGACGAACGGCGAGAGCTAAATTCACGCCACGTGATATTGCGCAACAGGCAGGACAAATTTGTTTCTACAAAGCCCGGAGATCACCATTCTGGAATGCGTTCGTGGGTTCAGGTCGCGCTCGGTGATCTGGCCGAACCGATGGGCTACCTGAGTTTGCGCAGCAGAAATCCGGACGCCTATGACATTACCCAGGTCGAGTTCCTCGAAGGAATCGCACGGCAGATCACGCCGCCTCTCAAGAACGCCCGACTTTTTGCACAGGAACACGCACTGCGCGATCAACTCGACGTACGGAACAAGGAACTCCAGGAAGCAAACGCTGCCAAATCCCGGTTCCTTTCAACAGTTTCGCACGAGCTTAAAACCCCACTCACGATCATCTCTGGATTCATTGATCTCATGATCGATGATTCAGATCAATTCAATGAAGAACACGTCGAGACTCTGGACATCATTCGCAAAAACGCAACGCAATTGGGTTCGCTAATTAACGACGTGCTGGATATTTCGCGGTTTGACGCTGGCAACCTTCGGATCGAGCCGACAGTGTTTCAGGTTAACGAACTCGTCCACGAACTCGAAAAGGGGTTCGAACAGCTGCTCGATACAAAAAACCAAAAGCTGACTACTTCGATTCCTGACACCGCCATTTGGCTGAAAGCCGATCGCAACCGGGTGTCCCAGCTGATTACGAATTTGCTCAGCAATGCCCATAAGTACTCTGGTGACAACTGTGAAATCAGACTCAGCGTCGCGATCGAGGACGAGAATATAACGGTACTCATCGAAGATGAAGGAATCGGCATCTCAGAGGAAGACCAGAAGCAGTTGTTTACCGCCTTCTTCAGGGCCGACAACCAGGCCGCCAAAGGGGTCGGTGGAACGGGGCTGGGTCTCGTTATCGCCAAATCGATTGCAGAGTTGCACGGGGGTGACCTGTGGCTCAACAGCGTAGAAAACCAGGGAACGACGGTGGGGTTCAGACTCCCCGGCATCACTTCCGAGCCGCAGAAAGACCCCGAGGCCGAGGCGAAGTTGGCGATGCTGGCCCAGCGGTCGCGTCTTTTCCCGGATGTCGACTGGGAAGATATTGGCAAGATCGCATAAACATATGTGTACGTGTGTAAACGACCTGAGGCCGCTTTACACAATGTGCGGGAGGACATTGCAATGAACAAGATTCTGATAGTGGACGACAGTCCGGATATACGCCTGCTACTTGGCAAAACGCTGAAGGCAGCCGGGTACGGAGTATCGGAAGCAGACGATGGCGATGAGGCATTGCCAGCGGCGCTATCGTATGAGCCCGACATGATTCTGCTTGACGTGGCAATGGAACGGGTCGACGGTTTCAAAGCACTTGCCATATTGAAGGCCGACCCCCGAACGAAGGAAATCCCCGTTCTCATGATCACGGCAAAAGGCCACCCGAGCGACCTCGAAACGGCACGGTCGCTCGGGGCGCTCGACTACATCAACAAGCCATGGGCACATGGTGAGGTTGAGCTTCGCATCCAATGGGCGATCACATCGGTTCAACGCCAACGCGAACGAGATGAGCAGAATAACGTCGATCGGCTCGTCAGCTAGGTTCGTTCGCCAGTCATCGCTAAACCTGTCGTAGTAACGTCGATTTAGCGGTCGCCGCAACAAATCTCTTCCGCACTCCAGAGCGGTCTTCAACGGAAGACCGCTTTGCCGCGTTGACACAGATCCCGCACAATGCCAGCATTGGGCCTCTCTGGCACTATGGCTACGGACCATTTGCGACCGGCGGGTTGGTTCCAGGGTCCGGTGAGTCCCACCAGCGGGGAATCCCGGATGTGACAGTTTTAACGGACCGGGCCTCTCGGCACCCCGGAACAAAATTAAACGACCGGCCAGAAGGAAATACGATGGCAGAACGGTATCAAAACTATGTTGGTGGAGCCTGGACCGACGCGACGTCCGGCAATGTGTCGACCAGCATCAACCCGGCAGACCTTTCCGATGTAATCGGCGAATTCCAGGCATCGAATTCCGCTGATGCCGATGCCGCGATAACCGCAGCGTCGGACGCCAAAGAAGGCTGGCGGCGTACTTCGTCATTGGCCCGCGGCAGCTATCTTTTCAAGGCAGCTGCGTATCTCGAAAACAATCTCGAAAAATACGCGCAGGCCGTCACCCGAGAATCGGGCAAGGCGATCCTTGAGTCCCGTGGAGAAGTCGGGCGCGCAATCGCGCTGTTGCAGTACTACGGGGTCGAGGGCTCGAACCCGGTCGGCACCGTCGTCCCGTCCGTAAATCCAAATATCCTGCTCTACACAAACCGCATGCCGCTGGGTGTGGTCAGCTTAATCACTCCGTGGAACTTCCCAATTGCGATCCCGATCTGGAAAATGGCGCCCGCACTCGTTTACGGGAACACCGTCGTCCTGAAGCCCGCCTCGGCCACGCCATACGTTGCAACCTTGATCGCAAGGATGTGGGAAGCTGTCGATCTACCCTCGGGCGTGTTCAACCTGCTGACAGGGTCCGGCGGGACCGTCGGCAACGAACTGATCACGAGTCCAATGGTCAGTGCGATTTCTTTCACCGGCTCAACACGGATCGGCATGCAAATCGCCGTCGAATCGGCAAAACGGGGCAACAAGTACCAGCTGGAAATGGGCGGAAAAAACCCCGTGATAGTTCTGCCCGACGCCGACCTCGAACAGGCTGCCGAGATCACCGTTTCCGGCGCGATGAAGTACTCAGGCCAGAAATGCACGGCCACGTCGCGGGCGATCGTCGTAGGCAACGTGATGGAGGAGTTCACGAGCCTTGTGGTCGATAAGACCAGGAAACTGAAGATTGGGCCCGGGATCGAAGAAGACTCGATCGTCGTCCCCGTTATCGACCAGGTTTCAAAAGACAACATCAAGTCGATGATCGAACGAGGGGTCGCCGACGGTGGGACGGTATTGACGGGCGGTGGCGCGCCGACTGGTCCTGAATACGACGCCGGGACGTTCGTTGAGCCAACAGTCATTACGGAGGTCGCACCTGACGCGTTCGTGGCGTGCGAAGAGATTTTCGGCCCGGTGCTTTCGATAATTCCCGCGGCCGATGCTGAAGACGCACTCGAAATCGCCAACTCGGTCGAGTACGGACTGAGCGCGGGAATATTTACTCGAAACCTTAACTCGGTGCTCGACTTTGCTGACCGCATCGAAGCAGGCATCGTCAAGATCAACGGAGAAACGGCTGGCGTCGAACCACAGGTGCCGTTCGGTGGCATGAAAGCGAGTTCCTCAGGGAATCGCGAGCAGGGCAAGGCGGCTATCGAGTTCTTCACACAGACCAAAACAATTTACGTCGATCGCAGTGCTACCTGAATCGCTGCCCAGATAGCGTGGCGTGGGTGCACGGCTCTCGAACTTAGTGGGCTTGACCCCTCATTATTTTGGTGAGGGGCCAACCGCCGGGCTGCGGGACCATTCGACGATCGGAACAAGGGGCAACATAATGGCAGATCACACTTTCAGCGGGGTCTTCCCGATTCTGCAAATGCCGTTCGACGAGGAAGGGCAGGTCCTCTACGAAGAACTCCGTGCAGAAGTCGAGTACGCGGTCCGTGGCGGCGTTCACGGTGTAGGCATCGCATACGGTTCGGAGATCAACAAACTCGACGACCACGAGCGCGACCAGGTCCTGAGCGCCGTTGTCGACCAGGCCGGTGGCAGGATCAAGGTCGTTATGAACACCGGTGCGCCATCGACCGTTCAGACGGTTCATTACACCCGTGTCGCCAGAGTCCTGGGCGCCGATGCGGTAATGATCGCCGCGCCGGTCATCCCCGGAATCGCAGCGTCGCTGGTGCGCCAGCACTTCCTCGACGTTGCCGAAAGCACCGACCTTCCCATCTTCATGCAGGACATGCCGGGCGCCAGCCTGGCCCCGGCCATGATGGCCGATCTGTCGAAAGCCAGTGAAAATCTTTGCTACGCCAAGATCGAAACTTTGCCGACACCGAGCAGGTTCACCGAGACACGCGAACTCGCGGGGGAAGACCTGTCGATGTTCGGTGGGGCCAACGGCGTCTTTTTCATCGAAGAAATGAGGCGCGGGGCAAAGGGCACAATGCAGGGCATCGCCCTGTGCGATGTGGTGCGAAAAACGTGGGACGCTTTCCAGGCTGGTGATGAGATCGCCGCCGAATCGATGTGGAACCTGTACCAGCCGCTGGTGAAGCTCTACACGCTCGGTGAAGGCCAGCTCTACTGGGTCGCCAAAGAGATCCTCCGCAGACGCGGGGTTTTTACACAGGCAAACCCTCGCCTGCCCGCCGCTAAACCCGACGCAGAGACGTTCAGGGAGCTCGATGCGCTGATCGAGCGGCTCGGGGTTGCCCCGATTTGAGCAGCCCGGTTTCAAGAAGCCAGTCGAGGAGCGCCGCGGGCCGCGGTGCTCTCAAGCCGCAATTAGAGATGGTCCGGAGCAGCAACCCTGTGCCAGAGGTGCCACGGCCCGCAGCCGGGTACTCGCTGCGAAATGCGAGACCCGAGGACAGACACTCCTACTCGCAAACTTTCCAGACCGCATTCGACGAACCCTCGCCGTTCGCCGACCTGATGCGGAAAACGCTGCCCGGAGGTTTCTTCGTGGTCGAGCACAAGCCCACCGGTACCATCGTGGCAGCATCGACCGCCGCAAGTTACCCGAAAGCCCAGCACCCGGAAGGATACAGCCTTCAGTGGGTGGTCGCCCATTCCGATCACCTCGGCACCGGCTCTGGCCGGGCGGCGACCGCGGCCGCAACCCAGGTGCTCGCCGACTCAGCGCCGGCCTACTCGTATCTCTCAACCGATGACTTCCGCCTGCCTGCCATAAACATTTATTTGAAGCTGGGCTGGCAGCCGCTCCTGTTCCAGGACGATCAAACGGCAAGGTGGTCAGAGGTCTTCGAAAAGCTCGGCATGTGGTTCGACGAAAAAGAATGGCCGACAACGCCTCAGGAAGCCGGAGTCTGATTTTCTCCCTCCCTGCGAAGGAGAGAGGACAGGCCTGGACTCGCTCCCCCTATCGTTCCGGCGGCGGAACGACAACATCGTCGTACGGGTGGCGCGAGCCAACCATGCCCGAGTGCTCGAACACGTCCAGCGCGGCATCGTAAAGTTCTGGCTCCACCTCAATGCCGCCGTCCCAGGTGCCAAGGTCCTGGTAGAAGCCAACCGCCGATGCAATTGCACTTTCCGCCATGTCAGGAAAGAAGCTCGCCTCAGCGCGGGCGACCTCGACCGGATCCGCCGTGTTTACCCATTCGCGAGTTGCCCTGTAGGCTGCCGCAAAACGCCTCGCATCGTCAGTGTCGGGCCAGTCCCAACGACACACCAGGCTCGAAAAGGCCACCGGGCCCACTGCTTCCCCAACCGAGGCGACGATGTGCCCCTGCCCGTCATGTTCAAGCTGCTGGGGGAACGCACCCTGCTCGTGAAAATAATCGCCCTCGCCGTTTGTCCACTGTGCCACCATTTCATTGCCGCCTGCCGACTTGATGTCGTCGACATCGGCAAGGTCGACGCCCTGCCTGTGGGCACCGAAACGGAGCATCGCCTCGGGCTGGCCGCCATGCACATGAAGGAACCTGCCGTTCAACAGCTTGTCCCACGAAAAATCCGGGTCTGGCTCCCTTGCAGCGATAAAGAAGCCATCGTACCGGTTGATCTGTGCAAACTGGGCGAACGCCGGTTTTTCGCCCCTGTCGAGCGCCGGCCAGCTTGCAGAGACCGCAGCCTGGGCAACGTCCATCCGGCCCTCGGCCACCGCCCCGCCGCTGCTACCGCCCGGTTCAACAACGTGATACTCGCCCACCAGACCCTCCTTTTCGAGGAACCCTCCGGCGATCAGGCAGATCAGCGGACTGTAGAAAGCCGAGTGGCGGGATGCCATCAGGCGGATGCTGGTCATTTATTCGTCCTTAACGATTGGGCATTCAGGCAGGCGAGCATGAGTGGGAATCCCTTCTCCCCAGGGAAGGAGGTCAGGTCAAGGGGAATGCTGCCGACGGTGGCGTACATGCTATCGAAAGCATGCTACCTGCTCCGCACCTTCCGCCTCACACGCGCCCACAAGCGTGCGCCCGTCTGCCGGAGAAGAGGGAGATTTGAAATAGCGTCTCATTGCCAGATCAGCAGTTCCCCGTCCCGCGTCACAGCACCAAGAATGATTCTGCCATCAGAGCCGTCTGGCAACACAACCCCGGCAAGGTTCGTCGCAAGTGGTGAACCAAGCCACAGTTCCCACACTTCTTCCGCCGACTCCCCGCTCCGGCGCAGCGCTACCAGACTCAGCCGGTTACGCGAAGGCACCAGCAGTTCTACATTCCCATCGCCATCGAAATCGCCGGCGACCGCCATATCGAGATTGCGAGACCCGTTTACGTGCGACGAGTAACCCCCCGACAGCGATGCGACCCGTTCCAGTTTCCTGTCACTCAACCTGTAAAACTCAGCGACCCCGCCGATGTGCGGAGTCCTGATCGTCGCCAGCTCCATCTCTCCATTCGGGCCAAACGGTGCCACGGCAACCTGGTGCGTCCACCTGAACGCCGTTCCGATCGGTTCAGATTCAGCCGCAATCCTCATGCCGGTCTTACCGTTCTCGATCACGATCAACCTGGCCCCGCCAGTACGATTGCTCACTGTGCCAATGATTTCTTCGACACCGTCGCCATCAAAATCGGCAAGTATCGGGTAAAGCCCCTCGAAAACATCATCGTCGTTCAGCAAAAGAAGGCTGGCGCCGGCCCCATCAGCGACCGGTATTGCCGTTACTGCGCCCCACTCGTTCTGATCGCCGATTGCACCGTGGGGGTATCTGTCAGTCGAGATGACATACGAGTACAGGGTCGAATCGGAGCCGATCATAAAAGTGGCGTCCGGGGCGTTCCGCACGGAAATCGTCGAACTCCTGTCCCCGCGGGTGATCCTCAGATTTCCGTTACCCGCTCCGTCTTCAATAAATTCGATCCGCGCGCCCGGCAGTAGCGTGTCAAGTCCGTCGACTGCACGCGTGGTCGTCAGCCCGACCTGCCCGGACTTTCCAATAACGAGTATCGGGGGCGACAGGGAGAAGGTTTCGAGTGGAAAATCGATGAGGATGTGGCCTGCCCCCTCCCCGTACAGCCCGGTGCGAAATGCCACGGATTTCCCATCGACGCCGGTGACGACCCACACCGCGCCTCCGTCGGGATGAATCGCGGCAGTCAGCCACATCGGAATATCCACGAACCCTGACACCTCGAAGCGCACCGACGCCGACGACAACTCGTCCGTTCCCAGCCCTCCCGTTCCCGAGAAATAACGGTTCCCGGAGGCGTTTGCGTACGTGTACCCGATCGAATAGACCTCGGGACCGTCAGGGACCCCGTAATCCATTGATACGACGACTGCGTCCAAATTCGGCCTTCCCGGATCGGTTACCGGGGCAGCCGGCGCCCCGCACGCAGCGGCAAGTATCAGGGCGACAGCCGCCAGCGCAAGCTTCAACAATCTCGCACGCCGCGGTGTTGCGGCCCGATGCCACCCGCCGTTAGCCTTCATCATTGTGCTCAAATAATAGTGCGCACACTGGGAACCTGCGCATTGCAACTCCGGGCAACCACCCTCAATCTGGCGATCTGGCCCCGGGGCCCCGGCCCGGGGGTGATTTGCGATTGGGGCTCCGTCATGAACGACCGCCAGGGAGGACGCTAACATGGCAGGTAAGACCGCTATCGTAACGGGCGCCGCAGGGTTCATCGCCTCGCACCTCGTCGACCGGCTCATCTCAGACGGTTACACGGTGACTGGCATCGACGACCTGTCGACCGGAAAGCTTGCAAACCTTCCCCCGGACTTCGATCTGCGGCAGCTGGACATCCGCGACCCGGAAGTGCGAAAAATCGTCTCTGAGGTCCGCCCCGATTTCGTGTTTCACCTGGCGGCGCAAATCAGCGTGTCTGTCTCTGCCAGAGAGCCGGTAATGGACGCAGAGGTGAACGTGCTGGGGGCGCTGAACCTTTTTGAGGGCATCAGGGCGGTGGAGGGCAAGACGACAAAGGTCGTATACGTCACATCGGGCGGGACGGCCTATGGAGAGCCATCCGTCCTGCCCGCCGACGAATCGACGCCCGTGCGCCCCCTTTCCCCGTACGGGGCGTCGAAGCTGGCCATAGAGACCTACCTGCCAGTCTACGAGAGGCTGTGCGGGCTGGACTATTCAATCATCCGTCTGGCCAACATCTATGGACCGCGGCAAGACCCGCACGGAGAAGCCGGCGTTGTCGCTATCTTCGCAAGGGCGATGCTCAGCGGAAAATCGCTGACCATCTTCGGAGACGGAAACGACGAGCGCGACTATGTTTACGTCGGCGACGTGGTCGATGCCATCGTCAAAGCCGCCGAAAATTCGCGACCCGGTCCGTTCAACGTCGGAACTGGCGAAGGAACAAGTACAAACCGGATTTTCGAGGTCGTCGCCGAAAACTGCGGCCATACCGACGACGCAGTCCACGGCCCTCCCCGCCCCGGTGATGTGAACCGGATATACCTGGACGCGACCAGGGCCGGAAAAGAGCTTGGCTGGACCCCGAAGATCACACTTGAAGACGGCTTGAAAACCACCGTCGACTGGTTCAGGCAGCAGCTCGACTAAGCACTCTTGCGCTCGATCGTGGTTGCCCACCGAATTCGATCAAGCAGGTCATCTGCGGTCCAGGGTTTCGATACGTAGTCGATTGCGCCCATCGAACGTGCTTTAGCGAGATCGTCGTCTTCGTTCAGGGCTGAAAAAATTATTACCGGAATATGTTTTGACGCTGGACTCGATTTCAGTCGCTCAAGGGCCTCCCAGCCATCCATGCCGGGCATCATTAAATCGAGGATTATCAAGTCGGGTTTGGCATCACTCACCCATGATTGAACGCTTGCGCCATCAGTCGCCTCAACAACCTCATGGCCGGCCCGTTGGAGCACGGCGACCAGCAAGAGGCGAACGTCATGAGAGTCGTCCACCACGAGTATTCGGGCCATAATTACCTCCAACCACCCACAAATTCACTTCATGCCGAAAGCGCCCCGCCTGCATTCATCCTCAATGGCAACTCGACGGCATATTTCGTGACCACGCTTCCACCCCACACCCCACGATATTTGGCGCGACCCATCTCAGCATTGGCGAATCCCTGAGCCGAGTTGCGCATTTCACATAGTGGTTTCGCGTATGCCTGTAACAGCCATCCGCCCGTTCTGGTCGGTCGTTATCCTGTATCGGTTATGTATTCGGCCAGAACCCCCAGGGCGCACAGAGCGCCCAAAGCGCCCAGAACGCCATTTCGATCGCTCCTCGTCAGGCGCGCATCTCTTCCAGCTCCGCAGTTTGGCGTTTTTGTGCTGTTTGCCGCGCTGATGGTCCTGGCCGGGTGTTCAAGCGAAACAACAAGTTCCACATCGACACCTGACAACTCGGCCAGGAAAACCGAAACACCTGTGGTTCCGGCAAATACCGCTCAATCGGCCCCGACCTCGACTCCCGGCCCGACCGCGACTCCCTTCGCTCCGCCTACTGCGGTTCCATCCCCGACATCGCTCGCGCCCCCTGAAGACCTTGAGCGAGGCGGAGTTTTGAGATTCGCAGTGCCAGAGGGACCGCCACACATGGACCCGCATCTGACAGTTTCGGGCGGGCTGCTGACCTGGGGCGCAGGACAGTCTTACTCCCGGCTGTTCAAGTTCGATACGACGGGCGACCGTTCGATAGTCGTATGCGACCTGTGCGAATCGTGGGAGCAGCCGTTTCCCACGACGTTTCTTATCAAGCTGCGTGAAGATGTCAACTGGCAGAATTTGCCGCCCCTGAATGGACGTAAACTGACCGCCCAGGACGTCGTGTTCAGTTTGCAACGGCAGGCAACCCCGAACTTCCCGAATGCCGCGGTTCTTTCTAACATTGCCGAATTCACGGCAGTGGGCGAGTTCGAGCTAATTGTTCGGCTCGTTGCACCCGACTCGGAAACGCTGGAAAAACTCGCCGACTCGCACTCTCGAATAGTCGCTCCCGAGGCAGTCGCGGTAAACGGCGACCTCCGCCGCGGTCCTACAGTCGGGACAGGCCCGTGGATAACATCGGAAGCGCAGTCCGACCGGACCAGCCTGCTGGTGAACCCCGATTACTTCGACGATCAATTGCCATATCTCGATGCCCTTGACATACAGGTCATCCCGTCGGAATCGACCCGCGCTGCGGGTATGCGAACACGGATCATCGACATTGCACAGGCCGGGTTCCCGGAAATCGCTGACGCCACCGACCGCTTCGACAACATTGAGTGGACAGGAATCTCCAATCCGGCCGCCGGTGTCGAGATCGCCCTGAATACCGGCCGAAGCCCCATGGACAGGCTGGCGGTCAGGGAAGCGATGATGCTGTCATGGGACCCAGGTGCGTGGAACAGGGATTTCTGGTACGACCACGCAGGGCTCAGCGTCGGTCTGCCTGGCCCGGGAGTGGGTGCAGATCGGCAATTGCCTGCAACCACCTTCGCAGACCGCTTCAACGATCTGTCGGGTGCCAACTCCAGGCTGTCTTCGGCTGGGCTGGGGCCAACCGATGACGTGGTCATCAAGGTTGGCGAATTCGGTCAGAAATACATCGACCAGGCATTCGCGATGGCCGATGGCCTGGCCGCGGTCGGAATTCGGGCGGAGGTAGAGCGGGTGTCCACGCGAGTTTTCGGGGACGAAGTCTGGATCGGTGGAGATTACGACATCGCGGTTGGAGCGCCGCCTCCGGTTTCGAGCACGACGGCCTATCTCTTCGCAGTGCATCACTCGGACGGCCCGTGGAACTCCACAGGCTACGCCGACCCCGAAATCGACCGGCTGATCGAAGCCCAGGCACGTGAGTACGACATCGCTAAGCGATCAGAGATGCTACTTGCCCTGCAGCGGCGAATCCTCGACGGTTCACACAGGTTTATTTCGGCAACCCGGACGACGTACTGGATGTGGTGGGATTACGTACACGATTTCAATCCACGTACCCCGCGCGGCAATAGCGATTTCCTGACCAGGGTATGGCTAACCGAGCGGCCGAGCTAAGACCAAATCCCCTCTCCCTGCGAGGGAAAGGGTCAGGGTTTGGGTGAAACCTTCTATTGAAACAAGCAGTAGCGACGCGAACATATCGATCTGCACCCGCGTATTTGAGGAAACCGACCCACCCTCTAACTGTAGTTCCCACGGACGTTGTTTACAGTCTTGAGACGGGAACTGCCCCACCGATGCCGCCGTGTGGTCGCCTGCGATTGTAATAGTTGATGAAGCGTGGAAGCTGCTTTAGCCGCTGCTGATTAGAGTGGAATGGCCGCGAGTACGCCCACTCTTGTTGCAGTGTGCGGATGAACCGTTCCGCCTTGCCGTTGGTCTGGGGTCGGAACGGACGTGTCCGTTTGAGTTTGATTCCAAGGGCACGGGCCATATCGGCGAAAGCGTGCGAGATGTAGTTGCCGCCGTTATCGGTGAGGACGCATTTGACTGTTATCCCCTTTGCTGCAAAGAAGCCGACTACTCGTTCGAGGAACTCGGCCGTGGTCTCTCCTTTCTCATCGGCCAGCGGCTCCACGTAGACGACCCGGGAGCGGTCATCAATCGCCACGTGCATGTAGTCATAGCCGAGGGGCCGTTTGGAGTCTGGCCCCGAATGGGTTTCAGCAAATCCAGGTGCGAACCGCTTTCCGCCGCCATCGGGCACACGCGCCAGCTTCTTCACGTCCAGATGGACCATGTCTCCGGGCGAGGGGTGCTCGTAACGGACTATCTCTCGTGTCACCCGGTGCATCCACGCCAGGCGGCTGAGACCGTTGCGACTGAGTACCGCGTAGACCGTGGAGCGAGCGATTCCCAGTTGCCAGCCAATGCGGTGCGGACCCCAGCTCCGCTTGCGCCGCAGCTTGCAAATCGCCTTTACGAGCCGGGGCGACGTCAACTGCGGGCTACTGCGGGGCCTGGAGCTGCGGTCGAGTAGACCTGACTCTCCTTGTGCCCGGTACCTGCGAACGTATTTTGCAACCGTGGCGCGGGAGACTCTGAACTGCCTGGCGACCTCGGCCTGCGACCAGCCATATTCGACCTGCTGGACCATTTCAAAACGCACACGGACCGTGAGACGAGCATTACGATGCAACATGGGGGAACCTCCTGTTTTTGCTTGCGTTTCGATCACACAGCAACAACAGTGAGGTTCCCCTTCACCTGCTAACAACCTCTATGGGAACTACATCTAACTCCCTCCCTCGAAGGGAGAGAGGAGATCTACTTCAGATCGCACTGTTCGACGGTTTCTACTCCACCGTTGACGCCTTCGCCTGTCGCGGTATTTTGAGACAGTTTCACAGTGTGTGAATCTTCAGGAGGGCGGTCGGCATCGAAATGGTGTTCCGCTGGGTGTTCTGGGGAAGAATTTAGTAACAAGTTCTGGCGAGAGACGATTTGCAACTCCTGATAACCGACGCTGCACGGGAGAACCTGAACGGGCGTGACAGGCCGGTGGCACTCGACTACCTTGCCGGGCTGGGCTGAGGCGGTCACGCTTCGGTGTCGGTCGACACCTACGCCAGGAAAGCCAACATGTCGGCTTACCAGAGGGTCAAGGACCAGGGAGTCGAGATACTTGTTTCGAAGAACCTTGCTTCCCGTGCGGCCGCCGTGCTCATCGAACAGAAAAGTTTCCTGTGGTTCAAGTGGCTCTCTGTCAGGGCACAGCTCTACGGCCATGTCACCTGAAGCCACTGACAAACCCCGGCCGTGCGCCGGGACTAGAACACAGGCCACTCAACATGGCGGTTTTTTTCGTTTCGTTTGGATGGAACCTCACGAGGTTGTCTGAAATTTACGACGCGAACCAGATGACGTAGCGGTCATTATGCGGTTGCTCATTCAGCCTCGGATGCCGGGAGCTTTGGTGCTGGTGGTTGCCACGCCTTCAGTACCTGCACGATTTCGCGGTAAAAATCCTCGAGTGTCGTTTGAACCGAATCGACAAATGATCCTTGGCCGTTGCCCTTTTTTACGCCCATATCTGCCGTCAACGCGATGGTGAACCGCCGTGGATTTACCTGGTTGTCGACCAGAAGGCCCTTTGACGGTTCATCCCTAAGCGCGCTCAGGGTGTTCGATGTCGTATCACGTCTTCGATCGAAGCTGACAACGATTCGCGTATTATCTGGGGCTTTTGAGAGCTGCCTGACCACCCAATTGACTCGAGTCCGCGGGCGACCTTCTTTCGGGGCATCGACTGTAATGTTGGCTTCTACGACTCGCCTGGCCAGATTCGCAGAAACGCCCACTACGGCAATCGCATCTGGAATGGAAAATGCTCCACGTAGTGACTGCTCCGACTCAAGGTATTGCATAGCCGAATTTACACGAAATGACTGGTCGTTCCGCTCGTTTTTGGATAACGACTGGCGCACTTCCGCTCCGAGTTCTCTGCCCAACTGTAGGCTAAGAAACCGCATGAATTCGATCCAGCGCTCCACTACTTCTTCGACTCCCGGGTCAGTTTTTCTGAGGGTGCCGTCTTTCGCTGAATTTCGAACGGATACCCAGTGCTGCCCCATGTCTTCGAATTGCAGGGCACCGGAATTTGGATGTTCGAGGTAACGGATCAGTTCTTCAAGAATCCATGCCTGATCAGGATCCGATATTCCGCGGTGTTCATGCTGAATAGTCGCCTCGGTGATCAGCGCGATCCACGAGAGGTGATGCATTTGTACACGGCGAAGTTTGTGGCCACTGACCTTTACTGGGTGCACGCCAGCTGACGGTGAATATTGATTCGAGATGGTCACCAGGGCGTCAAACCCGTTTGTCCTTGCTACGTCGAGATAGGTTTCAAGTTGTTCTCGGTCGAGCATATTGCGCCCCGTTTTGACCTCAACAAGACAAACCCACGAACGTTTTCCCCTGCTCACCCGAATTAATCCGTCAGGACGTACCATTCGTCCATCTGGGGCTTCGAACGGCACTTCCACGAATGTTTCTACAGTCCCGGCCGGTGCGCCGAATTGTCGAAGCAAGGATTTTGAGAATTCGGGCACAGCACTAAGAACAGAAAGCAATGCTGACGTTGCCCGCATTTCTTGTTCTTTCGCACCACCAATACCCGTCGTGGGAATCAGGCTTGCTCGGTGCCAATCAGGAGCTTCGGCGGGCGTCATTTATCCTCCCAGCGGACTTACAACATCGTTCAGCACAACACGATTCCACTAAGATCGCACATTATCAGGCCGCTGCATGAATATCACGAATGCGATTCTTGGGCAAGCGGCGAACTGATGTGATTTGAGATTTCGGGCCAGAGTGGACTCGGTACTCAAGCCACTGACAAACCCCGGCCGTGCGCCGGGACTAGAACACAGGCCACTCACGAATTGCGCCATTGCCACCGGCTGATCATTCAGTGCACCGTTGAAACAGAGAGATTCTGCGCCGAATACGCGGGTGCCTACATCAAATGGGCGTACGCTTCGGAGAATAGAGCCCGGTACTCCAGAAACGTCGGTGGCTGACGGAATTGAGTAGGAGTGGTGCTGAGTGGCGATTGACCAACAAACAACCGGCTCGACTTCTGGCTCTGGCTCTGGCCGAATAATGAAGACCGCCGACTCTGTATTTCACGAGCTGACTCGCACAATGTGTCCCGAGTGCAAGGACATCATCAACGGTGAGATCCACCTGACCAATGGCAAGGTCGTGTTGCGCAAGCGGTGTCCGGCCGGTTGTAACGATGGCAAACAGTGGGAGGTTTTGATCTCACCTGACATAGAGGGATATCTCGACCTACAGCGATACAACAAGCCGGGCACCATTCCGCTCGAATTCAGCACCGAGATCAAAGATGGTTGCCCCTACGACTGCGGCCTGTGTCCCGACCATAAGCAGCACGCGTGCCTGGTGCTCATCGAGGTAAACACCGCCTGCGACCTGGCATGTCCCACCTGCTTTGCCAACGCGGGGCCCGGCTACAACATCGACATGGACGATTGCGAGAGGATGCTCGACACATTCGTCCGTACCGAGGCCGAGCCTGAAGCCGTTCAGTTCTCAGGCGGCGAACCCACCCTTCACCCCCAACTGTTCGACTTCATGAAGCTCGCCAAGGCCAAGGGCGTGCGACACGTAATGGTCAACACAAACGGCCTGAGAATCGCAAGAGACCCCGAATGGGCGAAAGAGTTCGCCGCACTCAACCCGACGGTTTATTTCCAGTTCGACGGTTTGCGCGACGAAACTTACATCGCGCTCCGTGGCGAACCCCTGCTGAAACAGAAACTCGAAGTCCTGGACCGGCTCGCCGAATTCGATCTCAACACGATTCTCGTCGCCGCAATAGAACGCGATGTGAACGAGGACGAAATTCCGGCGATCATCAAGTTCGGCCTGGAGCACCCGGCAGTGAGGGCGGTGATGTTCCAGCCGGTAATGCACACGGGCCGCCACCTGAAGTTCGATCCCATGAACCGCGTGACAATACCGGAGGTGATCGAGCGGATCGATGCAGGCATGGACGGCGTATTTGTGAAGAGCGATTTCGTGCCGGTACCGTGCTGCCACCCGTCGTGCCAGTCGGTGACCTACTCGTACATCGATGAGGAGGGCGGAGTGGTGCCGCTGCCCCGTATCGTCGATGTAGACGAGTATCTCGATTACATCACCAACCGAACGTTTCCCGACCTGGCCGGTGAGGTCCGCGAAGCGCTTGAAGGCCTCTGGTCGTCTTCTGCTACCCCGGGCGGGAACAAGCTTGCCGATGACTTTTGTGCCGCCTGCGCCGACCTCGGACTTTTCGACGGCGAGTCGAAGGCGATCGCAAAACGCATCTTCTCGATCTCGATCAAGGACTTTCAGGACCCCTACACGTTCGACATCAAAAAACTGATGAAGTGCTGTGTGGAGATCGCCACGCCCGACGGTCGACTGATCCCGTTTTGCGCCTACAACAACGTTGGCTACCGGGAGGAAGTTCGTGAGGAAATGATGAAGCAGCGGGCCCGGGAGCGATTCAGCCGAATCGAAGCTTCCAATTTGCTGGACAAACGAAGCGGAAAAAACGGCAAGGGCGTCCGTAAAAACGAGGTTTAAGTCCGGTGGCGCACATACCAATCGACCTCCCCGACCAGTCAATACACATACACGCGCAGCGCGAGCTGGCGTTCGAGGTCATTTCTGCTTTAGGAGGCGGTGCCAGCGGCATGGCCAGTGCTGGCGACATGGCCGGCGGCACCGGCGCCAGGAAACAGAGCCCAACGAGTGTCGTTCTGGAAGAAGACGGTGACCGAATGTTGGTTGAGTTCCGTTCCCACGTGAAGATTGGGCCGATCTCGACCACGTGGAAAACGACGGAATGGGTCCTGCCAGAAAAGCCGGTGTCGATCAGCTTTGAGCTGGTGCCAGATCACGGGATCATCACCGGTGGGTTGAGGCAGCTTACCGATCACTTCGATTTCGAAAAACAGGGCAACTGCACAGTGCTGACATATAAAAGCCGCTTCGGCATCCGCTGGTCAGTGGGGGGTTGGCTGCTGGGTAAGGCGCTGATCGGGCCGATCATCAAAAAACACATGATCGAGCACCTCGGAGAAGTCAAAGAAATGATAGAAAGTCGGGCCGGCCGGAGTCGGCTGTATCCGCAACTTGAATGTGACGAAGGCGACGAAGATGTTGAGGTCGGGAAGGATGATGGTTAAATGGCTGTCCAGGTCAACGATCTCGATGCCGCGCCGGTGGGTGCCTGCTGCTCGATCATCTACAGCCACCCGCTCGCGACCTGGCTAATCGGCGAGTCGTTTCACCCCGGTGGACTGGCCCTGACTGACGAACTGGCCCGCCTGGCTGAACTTGGTCCAGGCAAGCGATTACTGGACGCCGGGTGCGGCCGGGGGGCAAGCACGGTCCACCTGGCGGAGTCGACCGGGTGCGAGGCGGTGGGCCTTACGCTTGAATCGGACGGCGTCGAGCGGGGGCGACAGCTCGCCGAGGCCAGAGGTGTCCAGGACAGGGTGACCTTCGTGCAGGACGACATCATGCATATGGATACAGCCACTGGCATTGGCGGGTTTGACGTGGTGCTGATGGAGTGTGTCTTATCGACGCTTGAGCAGAAGCCAGAATCGTTGCGGCAGTTGTACCGGATCACGAAGCCCGGCGGATATATCGCCATTACGGACGTGACGGTTTCCGGAGAGCTTCCGCGGCAACTGCAGGGCTCGATCGGCGCGGCGCTCTGCATGGCCGATGCACGAGACCTTGACGAGTACATGAGCATGGTTGAAGAGGCCGGGTTCAGGGTCAGGGAGTACCGCTCGGCGAAAGAGGCGGTTCACCAGCTGATCAAGAAGATCGGCACCCGACTGATGATCGCCGATGCCGCGATCGGGCTCGGGAGCCTCGTGGTCGACCGGTCGATGATAGTTGAGGCACGCGATTCGCTGAAGCTGGCAAATAAACTCGTCGATGATGGAACGCTGGGTTACGGCCTTATCGTCGCCCAACGGGTCGGGTGACCGGGGCGAAGATTTATTGTCATCCTGCACTTAATTCGGGATCTCCCGCCCATTTCGCCACCAACCGTGCTGGATCGAGTTTGCAATGACAGGACTCCACCCGTTCGCAAGCCCAGATACCGAACCAAAACCCGCTACTCGAGCAGCCCGACTTTGCGCCAGTTGCGGTCCCGAAAGGCCAGTCTTAACTCACGATATTCGCGTGCGAAATGGGTTGCGACGACCAGCACGCTCAACACCAGGCAGAGCACAATGTCCAGTCTCTCGGCCCCGGACCAGATAAGCAGGGCATTGATGGCGATAATTCCCGCGCCAAACGCCCACACCCAGCTTCGAGTGACGTAGTACACGGCAAACACAAGCGGACCGACCATCACCGATATCACCGGGGCCATTGCCAGTGAAATACCGAAGATAACGGCGACGCCCTTGCCGCCTTTGAAGCCGATATATGGCGACCAGTTGTGCCCGGCGGTCACTGCGAGCGCCATGGCAAACAGGGTGTAGTCTGACACCCCGGCCAGTCTTCCCAGGCCAATGATTGCTGCGCCCTTTGCAGCATCGGCGGCGAGGACCAGCATCCCGGTTCGCATTCCAAGCGTTCGAACAGCGTTGACCGTTCCGACGTTGCCGTTTCCGTAATTCCGAATGTCGGTGCCGTTCTGAATCCTGCTACCAAGGTAGGCAGCAGGAATCCCGCCGATCAGGTAAGCAACAACGACCAGCAGAGCGGCGGTCAGGGTTTCAGATAGGAGTTCTGGCGACATCGGTTATTGGATGCAGCGATCTAAAGGCCGGTTGCTGTTGCGGAAGCCGACGTCGGCGAGCATACATCAGCAAGCCTGATGTAGCCTTGCGCCGGAGCAAACGCCGGGCGCTGGAGTTTGTGAACATCATCTTGAGGGTCTTGATGCGGGGTGGACCATGAAGCGAATCATCATTTGTTGTGATGGCACAGCGAACAAGCCCGATGCCGAATACGTCACGAACGTCGTAAAGGTCGCTCGCGGGGTTGCCGGAATGTCTGCCGACGGCGTGACGGCGCAGGTCGTGTTCTACGACCAGGGAGTCGGTTCGCACGGCCTCAAGGACTCCATTACCGGCGGGGCGCTCGGGCATGGTCTGGCAAAGAATATCCACGAGGCGTACAGGTTCATCGTCCTCAACTATTCGCCCGGCGACGAGCTGTTCCTGTTCGGGTTCAGCCGTGGCGCGTTCACTGCCCGGAGCCTGTCTGGACTGATCAGCAAGTTCGGCGTGCTCGATGCAACCGAAGTCCAGCAGATCCGCCCGACGATGGACCGGTACCGCGACGGTCGGTCGCGCTCAGACGCGAAGACTCATGCAGTAAGAATCAAGTTTCTCGGGGTATGGGACACCGTCGGCGCAATGGGTGTCCAGACAAACCGGATCGCCGGCACACTGGGTTGGTGGACCGGCAGCGCTCTGGGAAGTGCCGCACGCGCCTTCAGCTGGATTCCAAAACGCTGGACCCCCGACTATTTACGGCGGAAGTTCGCAGGCACAGGGAGGTCGGTCAGCAAAAGACTCAGGCTTCCGAAAGGAAAATATGCGTTCCTGAACGCGACTCTGTCCGAACAGGTCGAGAACGGCTATCACGCGGTAGCAATAGACGAGCGTCGACCGATATTCGACGTGGTCCTCTGGAACAAAGAACCCGACGCTGATCAGCATATTGAGCAGGTCTGGTTTTCAGGAGTTCACACAGAAGTGGGCGGCGGAAGTTCCAACGAGCACACCTCAGCGATAGCCCTCGAATGGATGTCGGCCAGAGCCAGGGGCCACGGGATGGCCTTCACGAAAGCGTTCGACGACGACGTAGACAAGTTGCTTGCCGCAGCCAAACAGCCCATCAGCGGGTCGCCCCCCGGACTTTGGCGCATCGCGGGACGCCTGTGGCGCACGATTGGCTCGAGCGGCACCCAAACCGAGAGCATTCACCCCAGCGCCATCAGCCGGTATTGCGACCCGCAATCCAAATACGCACCGCCAAACCTGAAGTCGTACATGGACTCGAACGGGATCGACTGCCCGCCAGATGAAGACAGCAATTAGCGGCCAACTCTAAACGTCGACAGCCATCAACTCTTCGGCGTAGATGACCTGTCCGCCGTAGACTTCGCGGATGTCGCCGAGGGCTTTTTCCAGTGGGCCGTGCTGCGAGATATGCGCCCCCATGTGGACAAGGATCAGCTTTTTCACGCCTGCCTCTTCGGCCATGCGGGCCGCCCCGGTGGTGCCGCACTGACCCGGCGCCTCGCCTTCGGCGTCCATCAGCTCCTGGTCGTCCCAGCACATGCACAGCATCACGTCGGCGCCTTTTGCCAGGTCGATGACCGACTGGCAGGGCTGCGTATCGCCAGTGAACACGA